>JAFSEB010000071.1 GCA_017435905.1 Clostridia bacterium
AAGCGATCCATTTTGCGGTCGAAGAGTCTAAAAAGGCAAGACCGGTTCTATCGGCAGGCGTGTGGTCGAAGGAATAGTGGTGCTATTTCAAGACCGCACAACACACCGATAGGGCCGGTATTGCCTTTCTTAGACCGATGGTTTCTTAACGGGATGCCCCTTTCAACTGCCGCCTTTTTTCATTTTGTTATTTCCGCTAAACATCCTTGACCATCACAAGTTCTGTGATGCCCTGTTTCGCCGCATTGGGCAGTTCACCCAGCTTCCAATACCCGAGCCGCTCATAAAAGCGGATGCCGCCGGTATTGAAGTCGCTGACCATCAGTGTCACACGCTTTGCGCCGGATTCCTTCGCAAGCCGTTCAAGCTCGCCCATCAGGAAGGCACCTGCGCCGCAGCCACGGCTCTCCGCATGTACGCCGATCAGGGAAAGATACGGATACAGACCGCAGAACCCCCGCATGGAGATGCGCATCGCACCCACGGGACGGTCGTTTTCATCAAGGGCAAGGTACAGTTCCCCTGCCGCTGCCGCACGGGGCAGGATGTTGTTGAGCCTGCCATCGCTGAAATAGCGTTCGTGGATGGCAGAATTATCGAAGATCTCCACCACACCGGCAGGAAGCTCCGCCGGGCATTTCACAAGATGCAGCGCCATAACTTACACCTTGTAGGGCAAAGATATCTTGCCCATGATCACAGGCTGCCTTGCGCCGGTCACCGCAGGGAGGGTGTTGGGCATGCCCCGTACCGCACGGTCCGCAAGCAGGGCGAATGCCACGGCTTCCTTCGCATCGCTGTTGAAGCCGAGATCCTCCTGTACACGCACCCTGACGCCATAGGGTTCAAAGCGCTTTTCCATCATGGCCACAAGGGTCTTGTTGTAGCTGCCGCCGCCGCCCACGATGATCTCCACCGCTTTGTGCTTGGGCAGAATGTAACGCTCATACGCATCCGCAATGGACCATGCTGTCAGGTCGGTCACGGTGGCGACCACATCGTCATCGCAGAGGCCGAGTTCCTGCTGCATGGCAAGGATATCCCTTGTATACTGCACGCCGAAATGCTCACGGCCGGTGGATTTGGGCAGGGGCTGGCTGTAGTAGGGATCCGCCTGCAGCTTGCTGAGCAAGGCTTCGGATACCTTGCCCCGAGCGCCCCGGGCGCCGCCTGCATCGTAGGTCTCCCTGCCGTCCGTCAGCGCACTGACCACCGCATCGATGATCATGTTGCCGGGGCCGGTATCAAAGGCGAACACCGCTTCGGGGCCGGCAGATGCAGGAAGCACCGTTACATTGCCGATGCCGCCGATGTTCTGGAGGAGGATGGTCTCATCCTGCCGGCGGTAAAGAAGATATTCGGAAAAGGGCACAAGGGGCGCACCCTGACCGCCCTCCGCAATATCCGCCACGCGGAAATCGGAAACGGTGAGAATACCCGTGCGCTGTGCGATCACGGAGCCTTCGCCGATCTGCACGGTGTAACGGATGGGATAACCGTCCCGGTCATCGGGATCGGGCGAATGCCAGATGGTCTGGCCGTGGGAGCCGATGGCATCGATATCCTCGGGCTTCATTCCCGCCTTTTCGATGACGGAAAGCGCTGCCTTTGCATACAGCTCGCCGAGAAGGAAACTCATGTAGCCCACATCGTCAACGGGAGCGGTATCCGGTCGGAACAGCCTGAAGATCTTTTCCCTGACTGCCGGCGGAAAGGGCTTGTTCTCAAAAGCAACAAGCCTGACTTCCGGACGCTCTTCGGAACCGGAAAACTCCACAAGGGCAGCATCCACACCGTCCACGGAGGTACCGGACATCATGCCCACAACAAGCCGTTTTTCCTTATTCTTTACAAGTTCGTACACGCTTCAGTTCCCCTTTCCTGCTTCGATGGCTTCTGCAAGGCGTCCGCCGCAGCGGTCGAGGACCGCCTGTGCCGCCTGCGCATCAAGACCCGTTTCGATCATAAGAATGGCAAGCTTCACATGGGAATTTGCCTTGACGATATATTCGCCCGCCGTTTCGCTGTCAACGCCGGTGGCGTGGCAGATGAGCCTTCTTGCACGGTCTTCAAGCTTTTTGTTGCTGGCCTTCAGATCCACCATCAGGTTGCCGTACACCTTGCCCATCTTGACCATGGAGCAGGTGGTGAGCATGTTGAGCACCATCTTCTGGGCGGTGCCGGACTTCATGCGGGTGGAGCCGGAGATGACTTCGGGACCGACCTTGGGGGCGATGGTCACATCGCACACCTTTTCAAGCTTGGAGTTTGCATTGGTGCAAAGGCCGATGGCCGCGGCGCCAAGCTCTTTTGCGTGCTCCACCGCCGCAAGCACATAAGGTGCGCTGCCGCTGGCAGTGATGCCCACAACGGCATCCTTTTCATTCACGTGCAGCTCATCGATGATGGCAATGCCGTCTTCCCTGCTGTCCTCGCAGCCTTCCACGGGGCGGCGGAGGGCAATGTCGCCGCCGGCGATGTAGCCCTGTACCATATCGGGATCTACACCGAAGGTAGGAAGGCATTCGGACGCATCGAGAACGCCGAGGCGCCCGGAGGTGCCTGCACCAAGGTAGATCAGCCGTCCGCCGTTTTCAAGGCGGGGGTAGATCATATCGATCGCCTTGGCGATGTTTTCCGCTTCCGCACCCACCGCACCGGCAACAAGAGCATCCTGCCTGTTGATCATGGTCACCATATCGATGGTGGAGCAGCGGTCGATGCCCTTGGTATCTTCGTTGACGCTTTCCGTGGCAAGACCTGCCAGATATTTATCCATAAGTAACGTACCTCCGAAAGGTTGTTAAAATTAGCCTATCCCATTGTCATGCAGTCTGTCAACAGAGAGAAAAAAGAATTTGTGCAAAATAAAACGTTCCCTGTTCACGCAAATCCCTCACCCGTATGCAATTCCTGAATTTTCTGAAAACAATAGCTTTTTTTCATGTTTTTCTGTAGACAGATACATACGTAAATGGTATACTGTACATGATTTGTCAGACCACTTGCTGTGGCTGATCAACACACTTTCACACACAGCAATATTTGTTACCTTTCCGACTTGGCGTTGTATCATTCGAACACGGTGCAGCACACTCGCACCCGATATCGGCGGCAGGCTTTTGTTTTGCCACCACACAGCGGCAAGGTACTTTGTATGAACGCCGGGCAGTGACCTTTGTGCGCAGGCACCCTCTTTCTTTTTTGATGCAGCTAACGCAACCACCATGCTGCCCGGCTTCATTTTACAGATCAACAGGAGGTCATTTATGAACATCGATCCCAAGATGCTCGACTCCATCCTTGAAAAATACCGTGCGGAAGGCTACTTCCCCGCTGCGGTATGTCAGGTTTTCGATAAGGAAAAAACGCTTTACCACAACTGCGTCGGTCCCGTGGAAAAGGACACCTGGTTCGATCTTGCTTCCGTCAGCAAGATCGTGTGCACCACCATGCTGCTTTTCGCCATGGAAGAAGGCCGCGTTTCCCCCGAAGACAGGGTGCTTTCCCGCCTTCCCGTCAACGGCCCCCTTTCCGTTACCCGTGAAAGGCTCAGGGATGTCACGGTGTTTCAGCTTCTGACCCACACCTCCGGCATCGTGCCCTGGTTCCCCTTCTACAGCGACGGGCGTGATTTTTACACCGTTCTTGAGCGTGTTCTTTCCTCCACCCCCGTGGAGACGGGCATGGCTTACAGCGACCTCAATTTCATGCTCCTCGGCCTCATTTTCACCCATGTGACGGGGCTCACCCTCCGTGAAGGTCTTGAGCATTACATCCGTCCCATCGTGGGCGAAGGCATGGCTTACGGCCCCGTTGAGCCTTCCCTCTGCGCACCGAGCTGCTACGGCAACCAGATCGAACAGCGCATGTGCGCCGAACGCAATCTGACCTTTGACGGCTGGCGCGAAAACGGCGTCGAGGTGCGTGGCAGCGTCAACGACGGCAACGCCTTCTATTATTGGAACGGCGCCAGCGGCCACGCAGGCGTGTTCGCCACTTCGGAAGCACTCAGCCGCCTTTGCATGTTCTATCTGAACACCGAAAAGCCCATCTTCCTTAGGGCGATGGAGACCACCCTCAACGAGCGGGGTCTCGGCTTTGACAAGACCGTCACCTTCCCCGAGGGCTGCGGACACACCGGCTTCACCGGCACCGGCATGTGGATCAGCCGCAGGAACGGCATCGGTGCGGTAACGCTGACCAACAAGTTCCACCGCCTTGAAGGCGCCCCCGGCAACACCAACGAGTTCCGCCGGGCCATCCATTACACGCTGCTTGGGCAGGAAGCGCCCATCGTGCAGTAAACGGTATCTGCAGGCATAGCCTGTGATATAAAAATTATTTTCGGAAAGAGGTAACACAATGAAAAAGCTTCTGTCCCTGATGCTGGCTGTCATGATGATCGCCAGCGTACTGGCAGGCTGCGGCAAGACCACCACCACCGAGCCTGAAGCCAGCACCGCTCCCGAGGCTTCCACTGCCCCCGAAGCCAGCACTGCCCCCGAAGCCAGCACCGCTCCCGAGGCTTCCACCGAGCCCGAAGCACCCGCTGAGCCCATGATCCTCCGCTGGGGTGCGGATTCCGAACCCACCGGCTTCGATCCCCACACCGTTTCTGAGGAAGCTTCCCTCCGTGTCATTCCCCAGCTGTATGAGACTCTCCTCGGTCAGGACGAGAACCTCAACTACTACGGCGAACTCGCCGAGAGCTGGGAAGTTGCTCCCGATGGTCTTTCCTACACCATCAAGCTCCGTGAAGGCGTGAAGTTCCACTCCGGCAACGAGATGGACGCTGAAGCCGTCAAGTACTCCTTCGAGCGCGTTCTCGGTCGTACCGAGGCCGGCGACATCGGTGCTTTCGGCAGCAAGGCGACCTACTTCGGCAACATCGACACCATCGAAGTTGTTGACAAGTACACCGTCAAGTTCAACCTCACCACCGTTACTTCCGTATTCCTCAGCAACCTCTGCAGCAACTACGGCGCCATCGTTGACCCCGCTGTTGTTAAGGAAAACGGCGACCTCATGCGTGCTGACGGCGGCACCGGCCCCTTCAAGCTTGATGAGTGGATGCCCAACAACTACGTAAGCGTTGTAAAGTTCGAAGAGTACTGGGATGCCGACCGTGTTAAGCTCGACGGTATCACCTACTACCTCGTTGGCGACGAAGCTGCCCGTCTGGCTGCTCTCCGTACCGGCGAAGTCCACATTTCCACCCTTTCCGCTTCCAACGTACAGGCTGCCGCTAAGGAAGAGAACCTGACCGTTGCCAGCTACCAGACCAGCAACTACATCGCCATCGGCCTCAACGCTTCCACTCCTGCCCTCCAGGATAAGAACGTCCGTCAGGCGATCTGCTACGCCATCGACCGTCAGAACGTCATCGACATCGTGTTCTCCGGCGAAGCTATCCCCACCCACATCATTCCTCCCTCCACCGGTCACTGGTCCGTGCCCCTTGAGAAGTACGACCTGTACACCACCAACGTGGAAAAGGCCAAGCAGATGATGGAAGCTGCCGGCTACAACGAGAACAACCGCCTCACCCTTAAGGTTGCCGCCGGTCTTCTCGACAGCATCCGTCAGACCGCTGTTGTTGTTGACCAGCAGCTCGATCCCATCTACGTTGACTTCGAGATCGTGAACCTCGAGTCCGGTGAATACGTAGACGTATGGTACAAGATGGGCACCCCCGAAGCCGGCTTTGACGCCATGGTCGTTCAGGACGGTTCCGGCACCGACCCGAACCGCGGTATCGGCATGTTCTTCACCACCGACGGCAGCGCCAGCGTATTCGGTTTCTCCAACGCCCGTGTTGACGAGCTCTGCGAGCTTGCTCTTGCCACCGCTGATGAACCCACCCGTGAAGCTTACTACAACGAGTGCCAGGACATCATCATTGACGACGCCGGTAAGATCGGTGTTGCAAGCCCCATGGCTTACTTCGTGATCAGCAAGGACCTCCAGGGCTTCGTTCCCACCCTTGCCGACAGCAGCAACTACCGCGACGCTTGGCTCGAAAACTAATCTTTGCGCCTTTGGGATGGGGCGGGTTACCGCCCCATCCTCTTTACGCTTACAGGTTGAGGTCTGACAAAGCCAACCCCTCACCGTTTGGCATTTGTCAGCTCTCAACCCATGCAAGAAACAACGGCAGAAAACAGCCTGCCGCCTCAGGAGAGTGAAAAATGAGAAATTATATCATTCGCCGTATCATTCAGCTGCTGCCCGTTCTTTTCGGCATCAGCGTGCTCATCTTCGCCGTTATGAAGATGATCCCGGGCGATGTTATCTCCGGTATTCTCGGCATTGAAGCCACCGAAGAACTTCGCCACCAGTTGGAAGTGAAGTTCGGCCTCGACAGGCCCTATATCGTCCAGTATCTCGATTGGATCAGCGGTGTGTTTATCGGTGACTTCGGCGAGTCTATCCGTACCGGTAACCCCATCCTGCCCGACATCATGCAGCGCATGCGTGTGACCGCCGAGCTCGCCATCCTTTCCGCCGTGATCTCCTGGATCATTGCGATCCCCCTCGGCATCGTCGCCGCTGTGAAGCGCAACACCTGGGTAGACCGCTTCGTGCGTGTTTTCGCCCTTCTCGGCGTCTCCGTGCCCGGCTTCGCCACCTGTATCTGCGTGATCCTTGCGCTTTCCCTTATGTTCAATTATTATTCCCCGCTGGGCTTCGTGTTCTTCGTGGACGATCCCATGCTGAACCTTGAAATGATCATCCTTCCGGCGCTCATCAACGGCTTCAGCATTTCCGGTTCCGTCATGCGTATGACACGTTCCTCCATGCTGGAAGTGCTCAGGCAGGACTTCATCAAGACCGTCCGTGCAAAGGGCGCAAGCGAAAAGGTTGCCATCTTTAAGCACGCCTTCCGCAATGCGATGATCCCCGTTGTCACCCTCATCGGCATGCAGATCGGTTCCCTTCTTGGCGGCGGCGTCATCATGGAGCAGATCTTCTCCCTGCCGGGTCTCGGCCAGCTTGCCGTTACCGCCATCAACCAGCGTGACTACCCGGTGGTTCAGGGCTGTACCCTCGTGATCGCATTCATCTTCGTTATCGTGAACCTGATCACGGACCTGCTGTACGCCTTCATCGATCCCCGAATTTCTTATAATTGAGGTGAGCACTTTGAGAAGATTTGGACAAACCATCAAAGATCTTTGGCGCGATCCCATGGCGCGTGTGTGCATCGTGGGCATCTTCCTGATCATCCTTACTGCGGTGCTGGCCCCCGTTATTGCCCCCTACCAGCCGGACCACATGATCGCAGCTCCTAAGTCTGCCCCTGCAAAGGATTACCTTTTCGGCACGGACAACTACGGCCGTGACGTCTTCAGCCGTGTGATCTACGGCGCCCGTGTTTCCCTTTGGGTCGGCCTCATTGCCGTTGGCATCGGCGCCGGCGCAGGCTACGTTGTCGGCATGATCGCCGGCTACTTCGAGGGCTGGACCGATACCGTCATCATGCGCATCATGGACATCCTGTTTGCGTTCCCCTCCATCCTCCTTGCGATCCTGATCTCCACGGTGCTTGGCCGCGGTCTCGGCGCAACGATGGTGGCCATCGGTATCGTCAACATCCCGGTATTCGCACGTACCGTCCGTGCATCGGTCATTGCGGCAAAGGGTCTTGAGTATGTAAAGAACGCCCAGAGCGTTGGCGTAAAGACCGTTTACGTTCTTATCCGCCACATCTCCCCCAACGTCATCGCACCCTTCACCGTGCAGTCCACCCTTGCGCTTTCCGGTGCGATCCTGACCGAGGCTGCCATGAGCTTCCTTGGCCTTGGCATCCAGCCGCCGGATCCTTCCTGGGGTTCCATGCTGTCCGAAGCCCGTGCCTTTATGGAGCAGGCTCCCTGGATGGTCATCTTCCCCACCATCTTTATCGTGATCACCATTCTGCTGTTCAACGTTTTGGGCGACAGTCTCCGTGACGTGCTCGACCCGAAGCTGAAGCTTTGATAGGAGGAAAAGATAGATATGGATCATCTGCTTGAGATTCGCAATCTCTCTATCGATCTGCCCAGGGGCAAGAAGCTTCCTCCCATCAAGCTGGTGGAAGGGATCGACCTTGACATCAACAAGAAACAGAACTTCGGCGTGGTCGGTGAATCCGGCTGCGGCAAGTCCATCACCTGCAACGCCATCATGGGTCTTCTTTCCTACCCCCTTAAGGTCGGTAAGGGAAGCTCCATCCGCTTCCAGAACAGCAACGGCAAGGAGCAGGAGATCGTCGGCATGGCGCCCCAGGAGCTGTGCAAGATCCGCGGCAACGAGATCTCCATGATCTTCCAGGAGCCCATGACCGCTCTCGACCCCATGTACACCATTGAGCAGCAGATCAACGAAGCACTCAGCTTCCACACCAATCTGACCAAGGCGGAGATGCACGATGCTTCCCTTGAAATGCTTAAGAAGGTGAAGATCCCCCGTGCGGAAGAGATCCTTCGGGATTATCCCCACCACCTTTCCGGCGGTATGCTGCAGCGTGTGATGATCGCCATCGCCCTCATCAACAATCCCCGCCTGCTCATTGCCGACGAACCCACCACCGCCCTTGACGTGACCATTCAGGCACAGATCCTTGACCTGATGAACGAGCTCAGGGAAAGCTACGATACCTCCGTGATCATGATCACCCATGACCTTGGCGTTATCGCCGAGACCTGTGAGCATGTGGCAGTATTCTATGCAGGTCAGGTCGTGGAAGAAGCCAGCGTTGTGGATATCTTCCATCACACTGCCCACCCCTACACCGAGGGTCTGCTCCGCTCCGTTACCAGCCTTGGCAACGCAAAGAAAGAGCTTTACACCATCAAGGGTATGGTTCCCTCCGCAGGCAACTTCAGCACCGGCTGCCGCTTTGCAGACCGCTGCGACCGCTGCATGGATAAGTGCAAGACCGAATGTCCGCCGCTCGTTGAGATCGAAACCGGCCACAAGTGCCGCTGCTGGCTCCACATTGACGGCGCAGTAGAGGAGGCGTAACGTATGAGCGAACAGAAAGTACTTTTTGATGTACAGCATCTGCAGACCTACTTCCCCATCCTCGGCGGCGTTGTCCGCAAGACCGTTGGCTATGTGCATGCGGTGGAAGATGTATCCTTCCAGATCCGGGAAAAGGAGACCTTCAGCCTTGTTGGTGAGTCCGGCTGCGGTAAATCCACCACCGGCCGCACCATCCTGCGCCTGATCGAGCCAACGAAAGGCAAGATCATCTTTGACGGTCAGGACCTCTGCCAGCTGGACAAGGAAAGCATGCGCAAGATGCGCCGCAACATGCAGCTGGTGTTCCAGGATCCCTACTCTTCCCTGAACCCCCGCATGACCGTGCGCAAGCTCCTTGAGGAGCCCCTTGATACCCACTTCAAGCTCACCCCTGCGGAAAAGGAAGAGCAGATCAAGTGGATCACCGAGGCTGTCGGCATCAACCCGGAGCACCTTGAGCGTTATCCGCACCAGTTCTCCGGCGGTCAGCGCCAGCGCATCAGCATCGCCCGTGCGCTGATCACCAAGCCCAAGTTCGTCGTAGCCGACGAGCCGGTCTCCGCGCTTGACGTTTCCATTCAGGCACAGATCCTGAACCTGCTGATGGATCTGCAGAAGAATATGGAGCTTTCCTACCTCTTCATCTCCCACGACCTGAACGTTGTGCGCCACATCAGCAACCGTGTCGGCGTCATGTACCTTGGCCGCATCGTGGAAATGGGCAACACCGAGGATGTTTATCAGAATCCGATGCATCCCTACACGCAGGCGCTTCTTTCTGCGATCCCCAAGCGTGATCCGCTGGAAGAAAAGAAGCGCATCCGCCTTGAAGGCGACGTGCCCAGCCCCGCCAATCCGCCCAAGGGCTGTGCCTTCCATGACCGCTGCGTCCACTGCATGGGCATCTGCTCCGAGCAGGTACCCGAAGCCCGTGAGTTGGAACCCGGCCACTTCGTGGCTTGCCATCTGTTCGACAAATAAGAACAGGCTTTCGGCAGTAAACCGGCAAACACACAAAAACGCAGACTTTCCCTTCCCGGGAGCGTCTGCGTTTTTTATGTGGGCGATATATCCGAATAAAAAAAGACCCTCTGCATGGAGGATCTTTCGCCACATATTCTGCTTATTTCATGAAGAGCTTCTGCAAAAAGGAGCGCTTTTTGACCGGCTTGGGGTCGGACTCCCCTTCCTTGACGATAGCATCCATCGGGCAGGAATCCGCACAGGCGCCGCATGCAACGCACAGCGACTGATCGATCACAAAAACTTCGCTCTCTTTAATGGCATCCATCGGGCAAGCATCAACGCAGCTGCTGCAGGCAATGCATAAATCATCTTTGATCACATAGTTCATGACCGTTCCTCCTTCAGAGAAATAACAAATGGTATCCGGTGACAGCATACAGTAAAGGTGTTGCGGGTGTCAAGTAAGATGTATTAAGAAACGGCACAGCGTTGCCGCAAAGACCGTGCTTGCATTCCATGCTGCACACGTCTCGCCTGTGCCGCAAAATCCGGCCGCTAAAAACGCTCCACCGGAGCGTTTTTGCCCTCCGGGCACACGGCTTTGACTCCCTTCTTCTGTATAACCAAAGGAAAACACCACCCTTTCGGGTGGTGTTTTCCTTTGTCTATGGGCTATAAAAAAGATATTTTTGGCGTTTTGCTTATGAATTCGAACTCTCGCAAATCTAGTGCAACCATATTGTGATTATTTGGATTTTTTGAGTTTTTCTCTAGCGCATACAGGGCAACCGTTTCCGTTGCTTCTGTTGTTTATTGTCGTTTCCCACTCATGTCCTTGGCCGCACTTCCACCATACTTTCTTATTGCTATTAGGCAATACATCCATAGGCGTTAATCCGTTGTTCTTTTCGTAGTTCCATTCATCTGCTAAGGTTGGATTAACTGTATATAAATCATTTTCACCTTTAATGGCGTACCTCCCTACACAATACGGGCATCTACACCCACTATGTCTGCTTGCTATCGTCGCTTGCCATTCGTGCCCTTTACTGCACTTCCACCATACCTTTTTATTACTGTTAGGTGCCACATCCATAGGTGTTAATCCGTTGTTCTTTTCATAATTCCATTCACTTGCTAAAGATGGATTAATCGTTTGCAAATCATTATCGCCTATCATAGTTTTTACACCCGAGCAAAATGGACATCTGTGCCCTTTGTTTCTAGTATAAATTGTCGCTTGCCATTCATGGCCTTTCCCGCACTTCCACCATACCTTTTTATTACTATTGGCTGAAAAATGTTCTGGTTTCAAATTTCCATTCTTTTCATAATTCCACTCGTTTGCTATTTCTGGATTAGAAACCAAAATAGATTGTTCTTTTTCTGTATATTCACGCAAATTCTCTATAGCAATCGAGTCTCTTTCTAGATCAATATCCACCTTAGTTTCAACGATTTCAGTCAAAATTGCTTCTAGTATTTGGGGTAAATCTTTCTGACCTTTTTGAACGACAAAATCTATGGAACTGTCATTAAGCGGCTGCAAACCCTCCCTTATCCTGTATAATTTGATTCCATCCATTTTACATTTTATATTTTTTTCTATATCCTTTTGCGCCTTATTTTTATGCCAAAGATATCCATCGTATTCGATGGCTATTTTTTGTGATGGAATGTAAATATCTAACTCGTAACCATATTCCTTATATGAATGCACTACCTCTAAACCGTATTTTTTTAGATAATATACAAGGATATACTCAGGGAAAGACGTTTTCCGTTCAGAAGTGCAAACAGGGCACCCAATCCCTTTATTTCTGTTTGCTATCGTCGCTTGCCACTCGTGCCCTTTACTACACTTCCACCATACTTTTTTATGGCTATTAGGCGTTACTTCCGTAGGTGTTAATCCGTCGTTTTTTTCGTAGTTCCACTCGTTTGCTAAAGCTGGATTAACTGTTGATAAATCATTTTCATCTTTAATAGTGTATAGATTTGCGCAGTAGGGACAACCATTTCCATTATTTCTACTTGCTATTGATGCTTGCCATTCATGTCCTTTTCTGCACCTCCACCATGCTTTTTTATTGCTGTTAGGCAATACATCCATGGGAGTTAACCCACCGTTCTTTGCATAATTCCATTCATCTGCTAAAGCTGGATTAACTGTTGATAAATCATTTTCGCCTTTAATAGCGTACCTCCCCGCGCAGTACGGGCACCCACATCCGCCATATCTGCTTGCTACCTTCGCTTGCCATTCGTGTCCTTTGCTGCATATCCACCAAACTTTTTTATTACTTCCAAGAGTTAGTTGCGCTGGGGTAACATCTGTATTTCTTTCCCAACTCCATTCATCCATAAGTTGAGCATTTTCCGATATATACTGTTTTTCTGACATAGTTTTACTCAACTCCTCTTAATCTATTTCAATATGCTTTATATTGTAATCAACATAGTGCTGCATCTCGGGAAACTGAAGATATTCCCTTTTATCCGTTTCTAAATTTCGGAGAACCATTTTTCTGTCAAATGAAATATAAATTACGTATAAATGTTTTTTAGATGTATCAGTAGTCGCAGACAGTTCTCTATAAATCTTTTTAAGAAGGTCAGATGCTCCTACAAGTGGAAAACCTTCAAAATCAAAAACAATCGGATACGGAATGAAGAATATTACATTTTCATCCGATTTAGTCTTGCTGATATTGTTCTTCATTTTTTTGAATAGATTTAGTTCTATAATCGGCTTTTTTTGATCTCCCACAAAGCAATACTGAAACTCTAACGCTTCATTGTGCAATTCAGTTGTTAATGCACCAGCATCGCCTTTTCGACCACCAATCATTTGTCCTTGTCTTTTATCAATAGGGATTTTAGCGTCAAATTTCTCTCCAGTAACAGCATCAACGAAATCACACTCGCCGTTAGCTTGCTTCTCCTGATGGATGTATTGACCGGGAAAAATTGTTTTAGATGCATTCATTAAATCTAAAATAATTCTTTCATAGTTACCTGATTTGATTAGATCTTTAATATCGTTATGAATTGTAGAGTAAATGCTGTAATAGTTCTTTAATAAATCCATTTCATTTATCACTTCAGCAAAAATAATATTTATCTATTATATCATATTTCTGCATTTCTTTCAATTCCTACTCAAAATGCTATAAAAAAATAGACTTTTACGAGAGTTCAAGTCTGTTCTGTGAAAAACACCTTTTTTGTACATTCAAATCGATAACCGAAATTTTGCCCATAAAAACAGAAAAAGCCCTGATAAAATCAGAGTTTTTCTGTGGCTATATCTTTTTTGTAGCCCTTTGATGGTGGAGACGAGGGGAGTCGAACCCCTGTCCGAAAACCCGTCCACAAGACTTTCTACGAGCGTAGCCGCTGTTTTGTCATTCCCTCCATCCTGCCCCCAACGGCAGGGTCAGGACTTTGGTAGCTTCATAAGATCCCACCTGCGGCAAAGCTTACGCAGGCTGGTTCCCCACATTATTGACGCCCGTTGACCCGGTCGTGGGCAACCGGGGACGGACGGTCACTGCTTAAGCAGCGACGGGTACGAAATTAGATTCGTCAGTTAATTTTTAATTCCCGTTTTTAACGAAGCACGGGGCTTCGGCTCGCTTATCCGGCTTCAGCGATCCCCGTCGAAACCATTTACGCCCCCATAAAGCGCCGCCGTACCCTTGCGGCGCATACAGGCTTTTTTAGTAATCCGCATTCTTCATGCGGCGGTCGATATCACGCTTGGCATCACGCTCTGCGATGCTGTGGCGCTTATCGTAAAGCTTTTTGCCCTTTGCCACCGCCAGCTCCATCTTCACAAGACCATCGCGAAGGTAGAGTCGAAGGGGGATCAGGCTGTAGCCATCCGCCTGGGCAAGAGCGTGGAGCTTGCGGATCTCCTGCTTGTGCAGCAGCAGCTTCCTTTGGCGGAAAGGATCCGCATTAAAGATGTTGCCCTGCTCATAGGGACTCACATGCATGCCCACGATGAATGCCTCGCCGTTCTTGATCTGGGCATAGGAATCCTTGAGATTCACCTTGCCTGCACGGATGCTTTTTACCTCCGTACCCACCAGTGCAAGACCGCATTCGTAAGTATCTTCGATGAAATACTCATGCCGTGCTTTGCGGTTTTCCGCGATCTGCCTGACGCCTTTTTTGATCGGCAACACATTCACCTCCTTTTCGGGTTATCCAAAGCGGTATTGTTTATTATACTATTTTCCTTTGCGCTTTGCAACTTTGCCCGCACGGTTTGTGCGCCGTTCTTTCCGCCCTGCCGGTTTTTCCTTTTTCCGTTTCGGATAAGGAGCACTTTTCTTCCCGACAGAAGACGGTTTTGCACTCTTTCTTTCGCTCTTCCCCGTCTTCCCCGGCTTTTCCTGTTTTTCCGGGATCAGTTCAAGCTCCACCCTGGCATTTGCCATATCGACGCCCGTCACACGCACCTTGACAGAGTCGCCAAGGCGATAGGTACGGCCGCCGTTTTTTCCGCTGAGGCGATAGTTTTTCTGATCGATGACGAACCCATCCCCGGGAATGGAGGCGATGCGCACCATGCCCTCCACGGTGTTCGGAAACTCCACAAACAACCCGAACTGTGTCACGCCGCTGATGATGCCTTCCTCCACCGCACCGATGCGGCTGAGCATATATTCTGCCTTTTTGAGATCATCCGCCGCACGTTCCGCCTCCATGGCAGCAAGCTCACGGTCGGAGCAGTGCTGCATCATATCGGGAAGATCCGCATCGTATCGGTCGGCACGCTTTTTCGTCATTTTGCCGTGCATGATCTCCTTGAGCATGCGGTGCGCCACAAGATCGGGATAACGGCGAATAGGCGAAGTAAAATGGCAGTAGTGCTCCGCCGCAAGGCCAAAGTGACCGACGCAATCCGCCGCATAGCGTGCTTTCTTCATGGAACGCAGCACGACACGGCTCACCACGCTCTCCTCTGGCGTACCCTTTGCCTTTTCCAGCATCCGCTGAAATACGATGGGACGCACACGGCCCGTATTCTTAAGCCCGTAGCCCAGCGTATGCAAAAAGGCATTGAGATCCTCAAGCTTCGTTTCATCCGGCTTCTCGTGGATGCGGTAAGCAAAGGACAAACCGAGATCATCCGCATGTTTCGCCACAGTCTCGTTGGCGGCGAGCATGAACTCCTCGATCATGCGCTCTGCGCTTCCACGCTCCGCTGCCATTACATCCACCGCTTTTCCTTTTTCATCAAGGGTGATCTTCGCTTCCGGAAGTTCAAAATCGATAGCACCCCGTTTCACCCGTTTTGCATGCAGGATCTCCATGAGTTCACGCATCTCACAGAGCATGGGCACAACATCCTCATAGCGCTTGCACAGCGCCGTATCCCCGTCAAAAATAGCGTTAACGTCATCATAGGTCATCCTGTGTGCGGTTTTAATGACGCTCTCCGCAAAGCGGTGAGAAAGGATGCTGCCGCTTTCATCGATCTCCATAAAACAGGAGAGCGTCAGCTTCTCGGTGCCTTCCGTTAAGGAGCAAACGCCGTTTGAAATATCCGGCGGGAACATGGGCAGCACCCTGTCCGGGAAATATACGCTCGTACCACGCTTATATGCCTCTGTATCAAGCGCCGTGCCTGTTTTGACGTAATGGCTCACATCTGCGATATGAACGCCGAGAAGCCGGTTTTCGCCGTTTTTTGTAAGGGATACCGCATCGTCAAGATCCTTTGCATCCGCACCGTCGACGGTGATGATCTGCATACTGCGAAGGTCTTCCCTTGAAGCAGCAGCTTCCGGTGAAAGGGGCTTATTGAGCTGCTTTGCATACCGCAGGGCTGCCTTTGAAAAATCCACGGGCAGGTCGAGCCGTTTGATAATGGAAAGGATATCCGTGCCCGCTTCGTTCCTGCCGCCGATGATCTCTTCGATCTCGCCCATCATCGGGCGGCGCCCGTCACCGTGCTGCGTGATCCTGACGACGACCTTATCGCCATGGCGCAGCTTCTTTTCGGTGGGACGGAACAGCAGCACATCCTCCGCAATGCGGGCATCATCCGGAATGACGTATCCGAATTCATCCTCCCCACGTTCATATGTGCCCACAAGGCGTGTCAGTGCACGCTCTGCGATCAGCACTACCTCTGCCTCCGGTGCACCGTTGCGGCCGATACGGGGCGTTTCCCGCACCCATACCTTGTCGCCGTGCATAGCGCCTCGCAGATCGGCTGCTGGGATGTAAAGATCGCTTCCGCCTTCCTGCGGAATGAAAAAGCCAAAGCCCCTTGCATTGCCCTGTATCCGCCCGTAGCGAAGACCGCTTTGCTCGGGAAGGGCAAGCTTTCTCTTACGGGTCAAAAGAAGCTTTCCGCCCGCCAGCATTTTGCCGACAGAGGTCATTGCCTCCTCCTGTTCCGTTTCATCGAACATGGTAAAAAGCGTTTCCTGCTCAATGGGGCACCCGGCATCCCGAAGCGCTTCCCTGATGCGCATTTCCATTGTGACCGTTTCCGTGTTGTTCACCTTCTTTCACAGTGACATGTTTCCCTTTTTACCGGGTTTCAAACAAAAAAATGTGCCTGCATTGCTGCAGGCACATCGGTGTTGTGTTTCGCTTATGCGATGATCATCATGGCGATCGCAAGGACGCCGATGACGGCGGCAAGGATCACGGTGATCTTCTGAAGCTTTGCTTCCTTGCTGGCTGCACGGCCGCGAGCGGTGAAGGACGCGGTATCGCCACCGAAAGCGCCGCCAAGACCGGCACTCTTGGTCTGCTGCAGAAGAACCACAGCGATGAGAGCGATGGAAGCAAGAATGAGGACTATGTTAATGATGATGCTTAACATTTACTACAACCTCCTAATTGACTGCAACACGCATTATATCATGCGAAGACCGAAAGCGCAAGCATTTTCGGCGTTTCTTCCGAAGAAAGGTGCGCTGTTTCGGCATTTTTCCTTTAGATGAGGCTTTCGCCCGTCATCTCCGCAGGAATGGGCATTTCCATGAGCTTCAGAAGCGTGGGAGCGATATCGCAAAGCTTGCCGCCTTCCCTGAGCTTAATATCCTTTTTCGCATCATCCACAAGAATGAGCGGCACGGGGTTGGTGGTGTGTGCGGTGAAGGGTTCGCCGCTTTCGCCGAACATCTGCTCGCAGTTGCCGTGATCGGCGGTGATGATGACACGGCCGCCGGCAGCACGGATGGCTTCCACCACCTTGAAGGCGCACTCATCCACCGCATGGACGGCTTTAACGGCAGCATCCATTACGCCGGTATGACCAACCATATCCGGGTTGGCGAAGTTGAGGATCATGACATCATACTTGCCGCTTTCGATGCGCTTCACCGCTTCCTCCGCTACCTCATAGGCGCTCATTTCCGGCTGAAGGTCGTAGGTAGCTACCTTCGGAGACGGGATGAGGGCACGGTCTTCATTGGCGTTGGGCGCTTCCACGCCGCCGTTGAAGAAGAAGGTCACGTGGGCGTATTTTTCCGTCTCCGCAATGCGAAGCTGGGTCTTGCCGGAAGCGGCAAGGTATTCGCCGAGGGTGTTGGTAAGGCTGACGGGACGGAAGGCGATATCCACTTTGTCGCCAAAGGATTTATCGTACTGGGTCATGCAGACATAGTGCACTGGGAAGAAGCCGTTTTTCCTTTCAAAGCCGTCAAAATCGGGATAAATGAAGGAGCGGGTGATCTCACGGGCACGGTCGGGACGGAAATTGAAGAAGATGATGCTGTCGTTTTCGCCGATGGTGGCAACGGGTTTGCCTTCCTTTTCGATCACAACGGGAACGACGAATTCATCGGTCACGCCGGCATCGTAGGAAGCCTGCATGGCTTCTTCCGCATCCGTAGCCTTGATGCCTTCGCCGTAAACGAGGGCGGCGTATGCCTTCTCCACACGCTCGTAGCGGTTGTCACGGTCCATGGCATAGTAGCGGCCCATGACGGTGGCGATGCTGCCGCAGCCGATGGCTGCAAGCTCTTCTTTAAGGTCATGGATAAAGCCCTTGCCGCTCTGGGGAGGTACATCACGGCCATCCATGAAGCAATGGATGAACACATCCTTGAGGCCCTGCTGCTTTGCAAGCTTCACGAGCGCACAAAGGTGGGTGAAGTGGCTGTGCACGCCGCCATCGCTCATCAGGCCGTAAAGGTGCAGCTTGCTGCCGTGCTCTTTGCAGTTCTTCACCGCACCGAGGAAGGCTTCGTTTTCAAAGAAGTCGCCGTCCTTGATGGACTTGGTGATACGGGTCAGCTCCTGATACACGATGCGGCCTGCGCCGATGTTCAGGTGACCGACTTCGCTGTTGCCCATCTGCCCTTCGGGAAGGCCCACCGCATTGCCGGAGGCTTCAATGGTGGTATGAGGATATGTCTGCCACAGCGCTTCCACATGCTTTGCGCCGTCCGCCTTGATGGCGTTGCCGTTTTCGCTTTCCCTGCAGCCGAAGCCATCAAGGATCATCAATGCTGTAATGCTCATAATACCCTCTGATTTCTCAATATTTCACAACTTTGGAAAAATCTTCCGCCTTCAGGCTTGCACCGCCGATGAGGCCGCCGTCGATCTCGGGCATTGCCATCAGTTCTGCCGCATTCTTCGGGTTCATGCTGCCGCCGTACTGGATGCGGACGGCCTCTGCGTTCTCCTTGCCGTAAAGCTTCTTCACGGTTTCACGGATGCAGGCAATGGTCTCATTGGCCTGCTCCTTGGTAGCAGTCTTGCCGGTACCGATGGCCCAGATGGGCTCGTAAGCGATAACAAGCGCCTTGACATCTTCCACTTCGATGCCTGCAAGCGCCTTTTCCGCCTGAGCGGAAACGATGGCTTCGGTCTTGCCGGTCTCACGCTCTTCAAGGGATTCACCCACGCAGATGATGGGAGTGATGCCGGCGGCGATGGCTGCCTTTGTGCGCATGTTCACGGTCTCATCGGTCTCGCCGAAGTACTGCCTGCGCTCGCTGTGGCCGATGATGGCGTAGGAAACGCCGACTTCCTTGAGCATCTTTGCGCTGATCTCGCCGGTGAAAGCGCCCTTTTCCGCCCAATGGATGTTCTGTGCACCGAGGGCGATGTTGGTGCCCTTCACAAGCTCCGCTGCCGTGGGGAGGACAAGATAAGGGGGACAGATGACCACATCCGCCTGCGCATCCTGCACGAGGGGGATGAGTGCGCTGATAAGTTCCTTTGCTTCCGCAGGTGTCATGTTCATTTTCCAGTTGCCTGCGATGATGGGTTTGCGTGCCATATTGT
The DNA here is from genome assembly GCA_017435905.1 of Clostridia bacterium. Taxonomy (GTDB): domain Bacteria; phylum Bacillota; class Clostridia; order Christensenellales; family CAG-138; genus UBA1685. Next base: position 19,246 of record JAFSEB010000071.1, read on the forward strand.
CAACTTCTCCTTTGAAGATATTATTTGTCGTTCAGAGCTGCCACGCCGGGAAGCACCTTGCCCTCAAGGAATTCAAGGCTTGCACCGCCGCCGGTGGAGATGTGGGTCATCTTCGCCGCATAGCCGAGCTTCTTCACGGCGCTGGCGCTGTCGCCGCCGCCGATGATGGTGGTGCCGTCACACGCTGCGCAGGCTTCCGCCACAGCAGCGGTGCCCTTTGCAAAGGCGGGGAACTCGAACACGCCCATGGGGCCGTTCCAGATGACGGTCTTTGCGGACTTGATGGCCTCCGCAAAGAGCGCACGGGTCTCCTCGCCGATATCAAGACCCTGCCAGTTTGCCGGGATCTCGGAGGACTTTACGGTCTTATGGGCTGCATCCGCCGCAAAGGTCTCCGCCACGACGGTATCCACGGGAAGAAGCAGCTTCACGCCCCGTTCCTTTGCTTCCGCCATCAGTTCCTTTGCGAGATCGATGGATTCCGCATCAAGGAGGGAATCGCCGATCTCATAGCCCATGGCCTTGAAGAAGGTGTAGGCCATGCCGCCGCCCACGATGAGAGTATCGCACTTTTTGAGCAGGTTTTTGATCACGCCGATCTTATCCGCTACCTTTGCGCCGCCAAGGATGGCAACGAAGGGACGCTGCGGATTTTCAAGGGCTTCGCCCATGATGTCAAGTTCCTTGCCGATGAGGAAGCCGGAGACCGCAGGCAGGTAAGCCGCCACGCCGGCGGTGGAAGCATGGGCACGGTGCACGGTGCCGAAGGCATCGGAAACGTAAAGTTCCGCAAGGGAAGCAAGCTCCTTTGCAAAAGCGGGATCGTTCTTTTCCTCTTCCTTGTGGAAGCGAAGGTTCTCAAGAAGCAGGATCTCGCCATTCTTGAGGGCAGCTGCCTTTTCTTTGGCCTCTTCGCCGATGCAGTCGGAAGCAAAGGTGATCTTCACTTCCGGCAGCAGTGCCGCAAGGCGGTCCGCCACGGGCTTCATGGAGAATTCCGGTTTGCGCTCGCCCTTGGGGCGGCCGAGATGGGAGCAGAGAATGATGCGTGCGCCGTTCTCGATGAGATATTTCACGGTGGGCATGGAAGCCACGATGCGCTTATCATCGCTGACTTCGCCTTTTTCATTGAGGGGCACGTTGTAGTCCACACGGACGAGAACACGCTTGCCCTGAACGGCAACATCCGTTACTGTCTTTTTTGCCATGTTGATCTATCCTCCTGAACATAAAAATGATAAACCTATTTTTACCGATACTATTTTAACACATACAGCAGCTATTGCCAATTCAGGAAATCAAATAGCTTTGTCCCTTGTCATTGTGGACGGTTTGAAGAGGCTGTGGTATAATATCCTCTATGAAAAAAGTGCTCATTGTTTTCCTGATCACAGCGTTTTTACTGCTCACCGCCTGCAAAGGGGATGAGCCTTCTTCCGTGCCTGCGGATATTACCGCATCCCCTGCACCGGAAGAAACGCCGGTATCCGGTACAGCGCTCTCTACAGAGACCGCCGCTCCCGCTTACGGCAAAAATGCCGCCGCTTCCGTTTCCGATACCGCCGCACTCTTTTTTGAGGGCGATGAGGGGCTGACCCTTTACGGCGCCGTTGCCTACGAAAACACCGGCGATTGCCCCATTGTGATCGACAGCGCCGTTTTCACCTTCACGGCGGAAGGCATTCCCATCGAGCACAGCTTCTCCCCTGCCTTTTCCGAATACACGGTGCTGCTGCCGGGCGAAACATCCTTCCTGACCGCATGGCTCGTGCAGGATGAAGAAACGCCCTTCACCGCCGAAACGGAGGTCAGCATGGCAGCGACCCTGACCGCCCGCCGGGCAGAGACGGATATGCGCACGCTCCTTCTTCTTGACAACCTGTACCTTGCGGACAACTACCCTGCCTTTACCACCCTTTCGGGGCGCATCCGCACGGAGGGCGCAAGCTGCGGCATGAATGTGATCCACACCGGTTTTTATGACGAAGGCGGCAGCTTCCTCGGCTCCTGGTATTTCACGAAAAACACGCTGCTCGAAAGCGGCGAAGCCAAGGATTTTGTGGCACAGATGCACGGCTTCCCCATCAAAGGGCTTTCCGAAAAAGCACATGAGATCAAAGCCATCGGCTTTGGCTTTACGCTGTAAGAAAAACATAAAAGACCGGATGCGGTTCAACCTGCATCCGGTCTTTTTTCATGCCGAAAACTGCCCGCGGCCCACCCTCGCAAAAGGATCGGCGATATGGTGGTACAAGTAACGATAACAATGCACATGTTACTGTGCCGGGAATTAAAATGCAGTAAACGTGTCCCCACACGTAGTCATGCCCTGCGTCATTCTCACGCAGCAGAGATCTCGCCCGCCTCCTTCGGCTACACGCTTCTCGGCTTTACAGCAGTTCCGTTGTCCAGTTTGTCTCCTGAATAAGGGCATCAAGCTCCCGAAGCTCCTTGGAAAGGGCATCGATCTGCTTCTGAAGCTGCCTAACATCCACGGTGCTTTTGATCTTGATCTCGCCCACGGTACGGCGGCTCACAAGGGCGCTGGCCTCATCGGAAAACTGCCGCAGAATGCCGTTTTTGCCGGCAAGGCAATCCCTGCGTGCAAGCAGAGCGGTCAGGCTTTCACCCTTTACCACAGTCTCGCTGTTGGTGCGGTTGATGCGGCCGATGAGCAATTCAAGCGCCGCATAGGCATCATCGAGCTCTTTGAGAAGAAAAGCGGGATCTTCCGCCGGGGTCTCCCCTTCCTGCACCTGTGCGTTGTTCATCAGGCGGTTTCCAAGCTGGCGGATCTTCGTTTGGAGCTCTGCACGCTCCATGAGTGCGTTTGCAAGTTTCATGGCGTATTCTCCTTTTCCTTAATTGATCTTGCGGAGCAGGTCGCCTTCCTTCACCGGCTCGCTGCAGCCGATGTAAAGGATCTGCTTCGGGTGCGGCGCAGCCTGCTGCATCTCCCCTGCCTCATTGCGGATGCCGCTGACAGCAAAGCTTCTGCCCACATCGGAGGGTGACAGGATGGAAAGCGTTTCCCCATCCTGAAAGCGGTTGCGCTGGGCAATGTGTGCGGTTTTGGTCGCTTCATCGTACCCGAGCACCACGGCGCTGATGCGTGCATCGGAAACATAGTCGGCGCTTTTGGGCGCCTGCATATCCTTGCCGTCGCTGCCAAAGGCAAAGCCCGTGGTGTAGGGGCGGTGGCTTGCGTAGTCAAGCTCCTTCACGATATGCGGCGGCACGGGGGCGGCAGGATCCTTTGCATAAAGATCGAGCGCCATGCGGTAGGCATTCACCACCGTTGCTACATAGGCGATGGACTTCATGCGGCCTTCGATCTTCAGGCTGCATGCGCCCGATGCAATGACCTCCGGCAGGTGCTCGATGAGGTTCATATCCCTTGCATTGAGGATATAGGTGCCAAGTTCATCCTGCTCGATGCCGAAATATTCGCCGTCACGGCCACGCTCACGGAGCTCATAAGTCCAGCGGCAGGGCTGCGCACATTCGCCCCGGTTGGAATCGCGGCCGGCGATGTAGTTGCTCAAAAGGCAGCGGCCGGAATAGGAAACGCACATGGCACCGTGAATAAACAGCTCGATCTCAAGGCTTTCGGGCAGCGCTTCACGCATTGCCTTTACCGATGCAAGGGGCAGTTCCCTTGCAAGCACGATGCGCTTGATGCCGGCTTCATGCCAGAAAAGCGCAGCCTCGCTGTTGAGGGTATTTGCCTGCGTGCTCAGGTGCAGCGGAATCTCCGGCACCGTATCCCTTGCCACACGGATAACGCCCGGATCGTTCACGATGAGCGCATCGGGGCCTGCGGCACGAAGTTCCCTTAAAAGCTGCGGCAGGGCCTTGATGTCGTTATCCCGTGCAAAGGCGTTGCAGGCAACATAGACCTTCTTGCCCCGTTCATGGGCATATTCGCAGGCTGCTTTCAAGGAATCTGCGGTAAAGTTATCCGCATAGTTGCGAAGGCTCATGGTCTCCGCACCGAGATAGACCGCATCCGCACCGAAGCGAAAGGCGGTCACAAGGCGTTCCATATTGCCTGCCGGCGCAAGAAGCTCCGGCAGGCCGTTTTTCATTTCGTTCATCATTGTGCTGCATCCCATAGATCTTTATAAAGTGCTACGTTTTCGTTGTGTTCCTCAAGGGTCTTTGCATAGGCGTTCTCGCCGGTAGCGGGATCCTTCAGACAGAAGTAGAGATAGCCTTCTTCCAAGAACTCCTCGCTCGGATAAAGCGCCGCCTTGATCGCCCTTTCACCCGGATTGCAGATGGGGCCGAGGGGCAGCCCTTCATACACATGCGTGTTGTAAAGGGAGGGATCCTGCATTTCCGCTTCGGTATAGGTGAGCTTGTCCGTGGTATCAAGGATGTACTTGAGGGGCGCATCGGACTGCAGGCGCATCCCTTCCTTCAGGCGGTTATGGAATACTGCGGATACCTTTTCAAAGTCACCTGCCGCCTTCGCTTCCTTCTCGATGAGGGATGCAAGGGTGACGACCTCATCGAGGGTCATACCAAGTTCCTGTGCCCTTGCGGTATACGCATCGGAAAAGACGTTGCGGAAGCGCACAAGAAGGCGTGTGATGATGGACTGGGCGGACTCATCGGTATAGATCTCGTAGGTATCCGGGAAAAGATAACCTTCAAGAAGATAATCCCTTGCCTGCTTCGGGTTTTGTTCGATGGCATTGAGGAAGGAATAATCAAAAGCGCTGCCATCCCTGCAGAGGGAAAGGAACTGTTCTTCGTTTTCAAGCACGCCGAGAGAAACGAGTTTTTCCGCAATGCCTTCCACCGTGATACCCTCTGCGGTGGTGAAGCGCATGGTGGTACGGGGCGGATTGCCCTCGCAGATGATGTCAAGGATCTGCCCGACGCTCATGTTGCGGGAAAGCACATACGTACCGGCCTTCAGCTTGCTGGTTTTGCCGGTGAAGTCAGCATAGATCTTAAAGACGGTCTTGCTGGCGATAAGACCCGGCAGCTGTTCCCCGTTTTCATCCGTTCCGCCGGCCTTGTGAAGGATGCCGGCGATGGCGGATGCACCGGAGTTGGATTTGATGGTCACGGTGATGGGTGTGGCATCGTTGGGATCCACCGGCGCAAAGAGCTTTTCATAGGCGATCTTTGCTCCCCCCACAAGGATGAGCGCACAAAGCCCCACGCTCAGAAGCGCCACCACCAGCGGACGCATCACCTGCCATGCACGCCTGAAGTCCGGGTTTTCCCGGTTATTGCCGCCGTTTCGGTATTCCATATCAGCCTTCCAGCATGCTGAGGTCTACGTCAATGGCCTCCGCAAGGATCTTATACACATCGCCGAGCATCACGTTCAGGCGGTATTCCGCCATGAGAAATTCGGATGCATCCCGGTTCATCTGCAGCACTTCGCCTACCTTCTGCAGGCGTTCCATGATGGCATCATCCTTCTTGCCCTGTACCATGGCAGCCTGTGCCTGCATCTGCAGCTGGTGATATTCCTTCACAAGAGCTTTGGTGGTGTCGTTCACAAGGGCCTTTTCACGGGTCTCCCTGTATGCCTTATACTCCCTGCTGTCCGCAAGAAGACGGGAAAGCTCCCGTGCTTTGTCATAAACCTGCATGCTGTTTCCTCCTTGTTTTTCAGTCGATCTCGATGATGATAGGAACGATCATCGGGGTGCGTTTGGTTTTGTTGTAAAGGTAGTTCTTCAGGGAAGAACGGATGTTGTTCTTGATGGAAGACCATTCGCTACGGTGGGCGCTCTCGAATTTGGATGCAAGATCCGTTACGAGGTCACGGGCTTCCTGTACGAGCTCCTCGGAGTTTTTCAGGTACACAAAGCCCCGGGAAATGATCTCCGCCGGTGCCACAAGGGCGCCTGTCTTTTTCCGAAGCAGGATGACGGCGGTAAAAAGACCTTCCTCCGCAAGCAGCTTCCTGTCGCGGAGCACCGCATCGCCGATATCGCCCACGCTGTTGCCGTCGATCATCAGGCTGCCTGCCTGCACGGAACCGTTGACACGGATGCTGTTTTTGTTGAGCTCGATCACATTGCCGATCTCGGATACGATGATGTTGTCGCCAGGAACGCCCATCTCCTCCGCAAGCTCCGCATGCTGGTAAAGGTGCCTTGCCTCGCCGTGAACGGGGATGAAGAATTTGGGCTTTGTGAGCGTGAACATGAGGCGAAGCTCCTCACGCCTTGCGTGACCGGAAACGTGCACATCCGCCATGGGATCGTAAACCACCTTTGCGCCCTTCTGGTAGAGCTGGTTGATGACCCTTGAAACGGCGATCTCGTTGCCGGGAATGGAGGAAGCGGAAATGATGACCGTATCCCCCTTGCCGATGTTCAGGCGGTGGGATGCGTTTGCCATGCGGAACAAACCGCTCATGGGCTCGCCCTGGCTGCCGGTGGTGATGACGCACACCTTCTCGTCATCGATGCGGCGCAGCTTTTCCACCTCTACGATCTTCTCTTCCGGAATGCTGAGATACCCAAGCTCTCCCGCTACCTTGGCGATGTTCACCATGCTCCTTCCCTGGAAGCAGATGACACGCCCATGGGCGATGGCCACATCGGCGATCTGCTGGATGCGGTAAATATTGGATGCAAAGGTCGCCACGATGACACGCCCCTTTGCGATCTCAAAATAATGCTCGAAGGTCTTGCCGATCTCCCGTTCCGATTGGGTATGGCCCGCAAGTTCCGCATTGGTGGAATCGCTCATAAGCGCAAGCACGCCCTTTGCGCCGTAATGGGCAAAGCGGGCCACATCGATGGGCTCGCCGTCAAGGGGCGTATAATCCACCTTGAAATCGCCGGTATGGATCAGCGTGCCCACAGGGGTGGTGACGGCAAGTGCCACGGCGCCGGCGATGGAATGGCTCGTTTTGATGAATTCCACCGTGAAGCAGCCAAGCTGGATTTTATCGCCGGGGGCGATGCAGCGAAGGTCTGCGTTTTTGATCTTTGCCTCGCTGAGCTTGTGCTCGATCAGTGCGGTGGTGAGCCTTGTGCCAAAGACGGGCACATTGAAGTTTTTGAGCGCATAGGGGAGCGCACCGATGTGGTCTTCATGCCCGTGGGTGATGAGAAAGCCGCGAAGCTTTTCCGCATTTTTTTCAAGATAGGACATATCCGGGATCACAAGGTCGATGCCGGGCATATCATCATCCGGGAAGATGAGGCCGCAGTCCACGACCACGATATCCTTCCCGTATTCGATCACAGTCATATTTTTGCCGATCTCACCCACGCCGCCAAGGGGGATGATCTTCAGCTTTGCTTTGGATCTTGATGCCAAATGATTACCTCTCTTTCTGTTGCTGTTTTATACAAGGGCACGGATGCCCATAATTTCTCAATAATAGTATACTCTTTTTTCTTCTATCTAACAAGCCGGGGTATTTGTGAACAATCGGCAAAGAAAAAGATATTCGCTTCAGCATGTTGCCCATTTGCAAAAGTTGTAGTATACTTCAAATGAGGTACTATGACAATGGAAAAACGATCTTCTACCCCCGGCATGCGCACCGGCTCTGCCCGTGAAAGCCGTGCCAAGCAGGCCTACAAGCGGTTAAAGCGCCTTGTTGGCCTTGTCAGACTGGCCGTGATCGGCCTTGCCCTGCTTTTTACGGTGCTGCTCATCGTGCACCTTTTTGTGGAAAAACCCGGCGAAGCCAAGCTTGCCGCCATCAGCGAAAGCAGTACGTTCCTTCCCGGCATCACGGTCAACGGCATCGATGTTGCCGGCATGACCCGCAGCGAAGCCGCCCGAAAGATCGGCGCTGTGCTGCAGGACGATGTTTCCTCCATCAACATCACCGTCCGCCACGGCAGTTCCCTTTGGGTGCTGACCGCTGCGGATATGGCACCGAAAACCAACCTTGATAAGATCCTTGATGAAGCGATCCTTCTTGGCCGTACCGGTACCGTACTTGAAAACAACCGTGCTGCGAAAGAGATCGCCGAATCCGGCCGTGCCTTTACGGCTGCCCTTGTGCCGGATCACGATACCCTGCTTGCCCGCCTTGCACTGATCGGTGCGGCGGTGGATACCGCACCTGTAGAACCCTATGCGGAAGCAGACCCCACCGCAAGCGTTCCCACCTTCATCTATGTGGAAGGCAAAGACGGCTACGTTCTCAATCAGGAAGCGCTGTTTTCCGAGATCCTTGCGCTGATGGAGCAGCGCCAGTATACGGCGACCCTTACCCCGGAGCTTGAATACGCCTCCCCCGCCACTACGGTGGAAGCCCTCAAGCTTGCAACACAATACCGCTCCGAGTTCCAAACGAGCTTCGGCGGCAGCCGTGCTGCCCGCAATGAAAAGCGTGTGGGCAATATTCAGCGTGCCGTGACCATGCTCAACGGCTGCAAGGTGGAGCAGGGCGAGCTTTTCCACTTCAACGCCTATATTGGTCCCCGTACGGAAAGGGGCGGCTGGCCTCTTGCCCCGGGCATCGTCAGCGGCGAACGCTATGAGGATCAGGCCGGCGGCGGCATCTGTCAGGTCTCCACGACCCTTTACAATGCCCTGCTTTGCTCCGGTGCATCCATGCAGCGGGGCAGCACCCTTGAAGAGATCATGTCCGCAAGCATCGAGGGCATCTCCATCACGGAGCGCAAGCACCATTCCTGGCCCTCCAGCTATGTGGACAAGGGTCTTGATTCCACCGTAACGGGCACCGTTGAAAGCGGCAAGAGCCTTAACTTCGTCAACAATACCGGCGCACCTGTGTACATTTTCGCTTACTGCGATCAGGATAACTACACCGTTACAGTTTATATTTACGGCGCACCGCTTCCGGAAGGTACCACCTATAAGGTGCGCGGTGAAGTAAACGAAGAGTTGGAGCCCGGAGAGACTATCATAGCCGAAGATCCCACATGGCCCCTCGGTTATGAAGAGGAGACCGTCTCCGCCCGTACCGGCTATAAGGTGACCGCTTACCGTGACATTTACATCAACGGTAATCTTGATTCCACCGAGGTGCTTTACGAAGAAACCTACAACGCCGTTACCGGAAAAAAGACCGTTGGCACAGGCGATCCCACGCTGCCCGTTCCCGGCGCTTCCGAAAATTAACAGTTTACATTTGGGAGTATCCCCAACCAACAATATTCAGGAGGTTTTCCATGAAGTTCTCCAGCAAAGTGCAGAAGTGCAACCTTTCTCCCATCCGCAAGTTCTACCCCTACCAGGTAGAGTGCAAGAAGTAGGGCATCAAGATCTACCCCCTCAACATCGGTCAGCCCGACATCGAGACCCCTTCCGCTTACTTTGATGCCATCAAGAATTTTGAGCAGCCCGTTCTTGCGTATGCTCCCTCCCCCGGTATCCCGGAGATGATCGAAGCCGTCAAGAAGTACTACGCCAACCTCAACATCAACTTCGAGACCAACGACATCATGATCACCACCGGCGGCAGCGAGGCCCTCACCATGGTCCTCAACTGCATCCTTGACGATGGCGACGAGATCATCATCCCCGAACCCTTCTACCCCAACTACAACACCTTCGTGCGCCTGACCGGCGGCGTGATCCGTCCCCTGACCACCAGCGCAGAAGAAGGCTACAATTTCGCAAACCGTGAAAAGATCGAGGCCCTCATCAACGAGAAGACCCGTGCGATCATGTTCACCAACCCCGGCAACCCCACCGGTATCGTTCTCAAGCCCGAAGAAATGCGCCTCATCGCAGACATTGCGAAGGAGCATAACCTCTTCCTCATCGGCGACGAAGTGTACCGTGAGTTCGTATACGGCGGCGAGCCCCTCCAGAGCATCGCACAGTTCGATGACCTCCACGAGAACGCCATCGTCATCGACTCCGTTTCCAAGCGTTTCAGCGCCTGCGGCGCCCGTATCGGCACCGTGATCACCCGCAACAAGGAACTGCAGCAGCAGCTCATGAAGATCGCCCAGGCCAGGCTTTCCGTTGCGACCCTCGACCAGATCGCTTCCACCGCTCTCTACAACGTGGATCCCAGCTACTTCGATGCCGTTCGCGCTGAGTACAAGCTCCGCCGTGACACCATCTATGCCAAGCTGCAGGAGATCCCCGGCGTTGTCTGCAAGGAGCCCAAGGGTGCCTTCTATGTCATGGCCAAGCTCCCCGTTGACGATACCGATGCCTTCCAGACCTGGCTGCTCACCGAGTTCCAGGACAACGGCGAAACCGTGATGTTCGCACCCGGCGCCGGCTTCTATGCCACCCCCGGCTGCGGCAAGAACGAAGTCCGTCTTGCTTACATCCTCAACAAGGCCGACATCGAGCGTGCAATGGATCTTCTTGCCATGGGTATCAAGAAGTACAACGAGCTCAAGAAATAAGCTTTACCGCACAAAAGCAGGCTGCAGCGCAGCCTGCTTTTTTCATGCGCCCACATCCTCCGGCAGGGAAAGAATGGGCCCCACATGGGTAATGCCGGAAATGGAGCGGTATTTATCCTTTGTGACCTGCTCCCGGCGAAGGAAATTCCCTTCCGCATCGTAGTATTCCTTATAGGTAACGGAGATGCTGCCGCGGCGTGGTTCACGCATCACCTGCTGCTCTCCCGGTTTGAGCAAATCATCCGTCACATATTCCACTTCCGGCTCCGGCAGTGTCTCCAGCTTTTTGGATGTGACCCGGATGGAAATGCCGTCCGGCAGCGGACGCCCGTAAATTGAAACGGAAACGGTCTTCTTTTCCCTGTCAACTGCCGCACAAACGGTAACGGGCGCCCCGCTGCTGTTTACAAAACGGAAATTCGGGCCGCCGGTGCTGATGGTGGCATCCCGACCGATGTCGATATAGCCAAGAGGCCATGAATGGTGCACACGCTCCGTCACCGAAAGATCCGCCATCAGCACGGTATTGTAAAGCGTGCTCGACACCTGGCAGACGCCGCCGCCGTATTCCTGCACATACACCGCATCCCGAATGCCGGTGGCTTCCTTCCAGCCGTTTTCACCCGTACGGGGACCGAGAAGCGCATTCATGTCAAATTCCTCACCGCTCTGCAGCATGACGCCGTTGATCAGCGATGCTGCTTTTTCAATGTTGAACACACGCCCCTCCTTACCGTAGGTCTTCCCTGAAAAGGACGTAGAAAAGCTCGCAACAAGGGCCGTATCCGCCTTTGCATCCGCAAGCGTATACTCTGCTGGCACAGCATCAAAGGGCACATCAAGGCGCTCTTGCGCACCGTTTCGGAGGCTCTGCGCAAGAAGCGGTGCAATGGTTTGCGGCGAAACGCTCTGCCCGGGCTGATCCGCCGTATACACAAAAACGTTTTTTGTTTTGTCGTAGGCTGCAGCAGCGTTTTGCGGCGCAAAGGAAAGCGCCTCTGCGATCCTCTCCGCCTCCTTTGCAAGCACATGTTCATCGATGAAAAAGCTGCTTTCGATGCTCCTTGGTGCATTGGCGGCAGGATAATATGCGCTGAGGGAAAGCGCCTGCAGCAGCGCCTCATCCACATCATAACCTGCGCCGAGGTCTGCCGCATTGCAGTTTACCTGTTTTTCCCCCGCCGCAACGGTGAAGCACACCGCCTGCAGCTGCTCCTGCCTTACGGAAAGCAGCCTTTTCCTCGCTTCCGCCACAGCCATGCCGGAAACGGGGATGCCGTCGATCACGATGTTTTCTCCAAGCACAGCCCCTGCACGGACAGCTTCCGCTACATCCGCATGCTCCTGCCTTTGACACCCCGAAAACAGCGCCGCACACAGTAAAAAGACCAGTATCCATCTCCTCTTGTTCATCCATCCGTTTCCTTTCCTGCGATCCTGCTGCCGTTTTCCGCATATGTCCGGTCAATAAGCAGCGCTGCCTTTAGCATGCCGCAGTTTCTCATTTGCATCCATTCCATTTTCAGATTTGTATCTCTGTTTTTTCTTAAAAAATGAAATGCATGTATACATGCATAAATCTTGCATTTTTCTACGGTTTATTCTAAAATAATAGGATGAAACGGAGGAACTCCCTATGTTTTTTGATTTGAATGACAAGCAGTCCCTGACAGCAAAGGTCTATTCCCACATTCGGGATGATATCATCGAAGGCCGTTACAGCACGGGCAGCTACCTTGTCGAAACAAAGCTTGCGGAAGAACTGGATGTCAGCCGCACACCGGTGCGTGAAGCCCTCAAGCAGCTTGAGCTTGAAGGCCTTGTGGTCTCCATCCCCAACCGGGGCATGATGGTGCAGGGCATGTCCAGCCACGATATTGACGATATTTTCACCGTGCGCCACCTGCTTGAAGGGCAGGCTGCCTATTGGGCTGCGGAACGCATTGATGAATCGAACCTTGCACGCCTCACCGAGATCGTTGAGCTGATGGAAATGTACACCCGTAAAAACGATGCTGCCAACCTTGCACGCCTTGATACCGAATTTCACGAGGTGCTTTTCTCTGCCAGCGACAGCCGCATTCTCCGCCAGATCCTGACCACGCTTCACCAGAACTCCCGCCGTGCAAGGCGCACCTCCCTCACCGCACCGGAGCGCCCTTCCCATTCCCTTGCGGAGCACCGTGCCATTTTTGAAGCCATCGAGCGTCACGAGCCGGAGCTTGCCAAATCCCGTATGGAAGATCATGTCACCAACGCCCGAAGCAGGCGTGTGAACCCGGAACAGCAATAAACAGCATACATTTCCCTTCGGCATGCCCGAAGGGTTTTGTTCTATCTTGCAAAGGAGATAACGATGAACCGCATTGCATCCATCAAAGGCGAGATCCTCCCCACCGGCGGCCCGGGCATCTTTTTGAAAGGCCGTGCGGAGCAGCTTTGCGAAAGCCTTGCCGCCGAATACGAGGGCAAGGTGCAGCTCATCTACCTTGACCCGCCCTTCGGCACGGGCGATACGTTTTCCGTTAAGCTCAGCACGGGCAAAAAGAAGCTGACCCTGCCTGCTTACAGCGACAAGCTTTCCCGTGAGGAATACCTTGCCATGATGCGCACGGTGCTTACCGCCTGCCACAGGATGCTCAGCGACACGGGATCGCTCTATCTGCACATCGATTACCGCATGAGCCCCTACCTTCGCCTGATACTCGATGAAATATTCGGCGAAAAGAATTTCATGAACGAGATCATCTGGGCTTATAAATCCGGCGGACGCAGCACCAGGCACTTTTCCCGCAAGCACGATGTGATCCTGTTTTACCGCAAAACAAAGGCGGTGTATTTCGATATCACCGCCGTGGGCATTCCCCGGGGTCCGCAGAAGCGAAACAACATGAAGCGCACGGTGGATGAGCTTGGCCGTGTTTGCTTCTCCATCCGCAGCGGCGGCAAAACTTACACTTACTACGAAGACACCCCCATCTTCCCCAGCGATGTATGGGACGACATCGAGCACCTGCACCAGCGTGACCCGGAACGGACCGGCTTCGGCACGCAAAAGCCGGAAGCGCTGTTAAAGCGCATCATCCTTTCCTCCTCAAAACCGGGCGACCTTGTGTGCGATCTTTTCTCCGGCAGCGGTACCACAGCCTCGGTAGCGGCAAAGCACGGACGCCGCTTCCTTGCTTTGGATGCCTCCCCCATCGCCATGCAGCTGCTGCGTGCACGGCAGCTGGTGGGACGCAGCGAACCCACCTTCTTTGACGGCAGCCATCAGCTTACCCTCCGCTACGGCGATGCGCCCCAAATTTGCGAAAACGCAAGCCTTCGCCTCACCGCACAGGAGGTCGGTCTTCGTGCTGTTTACGAAGGCAGCGAAAACGAGGATGCCGCATTCCTTGCCATCGGCACCGTTGGCGATGACGGCTTCTTCCGTCCCTTTACCTATTCCGTTTCCCCGAAGCCCGGCGCCGTGCTGACGCTGCCCGATACCGATGCGCAGCTTTATCTTGCCATTTCCGACTACGCAGGAAACGTATCCTACACGGCGCTTTGCCGCTGATTTCCCCCTTGGAGGTACCATGCGCACGGAACGCATCACCACGGCAGCACACCCCTTGTTCCCTGCCGCCATGTCCCTTTACAAAGAAAGCTTCCCCTTTCACGAACAGCGTGAACCTGCGTCGCAGCACACCATCATGCAGCATAAGGAATATCATTTTCTTGCGGTTTTCGATGATGCCGATGCATTTGTGGGGCTGATCCTTTGCTGGGAAACGGAAGAGTTTATCTATGTGGAGCATTTCTGCATCGGCAGCACGCTCCGAAACCAAGGTTTCGGCAGCCGTGCGCTGCAGCTGCTTCTTGAAACGGGCAAAACCGTGATCCTTGAGATCGATCCGCCCGTTGATGACATTTCACGGCGCAGAAAAGGATTTTACGAACGCTGCGGCTTTGCGGCGAATCCCTATCCGCATATCCATCCGCCATATCATCAAGATCATTCGGGGCATGCCCTTGTGGTGATGTCCGCACCGAACCCCATTACCGAAGAAGCATACAAACGCTTTTCCGCATACCTGCAGGAAACCGTGATGGGAAACTGAAAATACTGAGAGAGCAACAGAAAGGCAGAGCAATAATTGCTCTGCCTTTCTGTTTTATCCTTTTCGCCTTTTGAAGCAAAATGCAAATACGATGCCGCCCGCCAATACGGCAATGGAGATGCCAAGCATCAAAGCGGATGATGTGCCTCCGCCCGAAACTGCCTCCGCCCGCAGGAAGCTTCCCTCCCCTGTTTCCATATTGGGAACGGGCATTTGCGGCATGCCACCGTTTTGCTCCGTTTGCGCAGGAAGCTCGCCTGCAAAGGGCGCCGTAAAGCCGTTCGTCCCTTCAGGCGGAACATTGCCCGGCATCATACCGCCCGGAAATCCGCCCGGCATTGCGGCACCGCCCGGCAGCACCAAACCTTCCGGTGCGGTCGGAATATCGGGCACGGTCATACTGCCGGAAAAAGGCATTTCGTTTTCCGCAGCATCGGGCGCTGCAGCAAAGCCGCCTTTTCCGCCGCCCATGCCGTTCCCCATGGTGCCCAAGTCGGAAAGGTCAAGGCTTCCAATATCGATCAGCGTGCTGCTGTCTGCCGCCTGCCCTTCCGCCGTTGAGGGAATGGTACCCTGAAGCTGCCCCTTCACGCTTTCTGCCCGGAGAAGGCAGAATGCTTTGATCGCAGCAACGCCTGCTTCAAATTCTTCATATGTGCAGAATTTGGTGGGATCCTTTTCCACATAGGGTGCGATCAGCGTGCTGACTGAATCCACGGTCTGCGCAAAAACGCCGCTGTCGAACACATCGCAGATGAACTGCGAAAGATATTCATGATAAAGTGCGGTATACGCTTCCGTTTCAAAGATCCACGATACCATGGGGCGGTCTTCCATGCTGCCGCCCGAAACGGGAGAATCGATGGGATCGTTGACCGCATCTGCCGCACGGTTTCCTTGAAATGTACCGAAGGCAAGGTTGTAATTCCAGGGAATCATGGAAAGTACGCCGTCTTTTTCGTACAGATAATAGTTATGGATCATACTGCCGGTGTAGCTGTCCCCGTTCACCACAAAGTTATGCACCGCAAAATAGCGCAGCACCGCCTCCACATCCACGGCATCCGCCTTGTTTTCGCCGCTGCCGAGGGTCTTCAGCGCACCGATCAGCCGGGCTTTATCCGCATCGGTGATATCGGTTTTGGCGTTGTCAAAAATGTTGCTGTAGCTTTGGGGATCATCATCGATATACTGCAGCTTGACATCGCTTGATCCCATACCGCCCATGCCGCCTCTGCCGCCCTGCATGGAGGGCATTGCTGCGGCATTGCTTTGTGCTGCAGCTTTCATCAGGCTTTCCCAATCGATGCCTTCAAGCTGCTCCGCCAGCTGCCGCAGCGTTTCTGCGGTCATGTTTTCAAAATCGATACCGTCAAGAACGGAAGGATCGATCCCCTGCGCTTCAAGGGCTTCACAGAGCGCCTCTTCATCGATGGCAAAGGCAACTTCGCCCCTGCTTCCACGTCCGCCAAAGCCGCCTTTTTCGCCGAAGGGCATCTGCCCCGGCATTTGCACAGCACCGGATGCCTCATCCTGCACGGCTTCGCCGTCCTGATTTTCCGCAGCAAAATCATCCATGTTGAAGTTTTTGCCGTTGCCTCTGCCGCCGCCGAAGCTCATGCTGTCGGGCTTATAAAGCTCGCCGTGATCATTGCCGTAGTTGCGCTGCAAAAACGCATCCTCTACGCCTTCAAGGGCAAGATACAGCCCCCAATCCGCCCCGTTTACGGTAATATAGGCAAAGCTTGCAAGCGGCGCTGCAGCACCTGCAAGGCGCATCATTTCATACACAAGGTAATCCTTGAGAAAGGAATTATCCTGAATGAGGTTGTTGAGGCTGAGCTTATCAAGCCCGTGGTAGCTTTTTGTGCTGTCGTATTGGTCAAATTCCACCTTAAAGCTGTAGCGGTCGCTGTTCATGGAGGATACATTTGAAAGGGACGTATTTCCCTTTGCCCGGATGCCGATATTCTCGTAGGCTTCCCCATCTATCACCATGCTGCAAAGGGCATATTCTTCGTTTTCGCAGCTTTCGATAAAGCTGTCCCAGTCCTCCATCACGATATCCACGGTATGCACCCGGGTGGTGTCGAACAGGCGGTTTTCGTAGCCCATCACCCTTTCTGTGGGGATGATGCCAAGCCATGCGCCGTTCATAAAAAGTACCGTGAGCAAAAGGGAAAGCGCCGCCGCAATACTGCAGATCTTATCGATATGCTTGTGCGCTGCCATCGTCTTCTCAGCCCATGTACTCGCCGTTGTAACTGACAAGCACCGCACTCACCACGCCCGGGATATCGCTGAGTGCATTGATGAAGTCCGTGTTTTCGCTTTTCAGGCGCACTTCAAGGTTCAGCTCCACGCTGCCCTTTTCCGCAGTTTTGCTTTTCACGGCGCAGCGGGTCACATGCTGCCTTAAAAGCTGCTGGGCTGCAAGCTCGCTTTCATGACCGCTGCAGCGAAGCACGATAATATTGGGATTCACATGGGGTTTTCTGTTGACGAACACAAGAAGGATCATGCCGATCACAACGCTGCCGATGACCGCAAGGGGGATCATGCCTGCCGCGAGCACGATGCCGACAGCGATCGCCCAGAAAAGGAAGGCGATATCAAGCGGCTCCTTGATGGCGGTGCGGAAGCGCACGATGGAAAGCGCACCCACCATACCGAGTGACAGCACCACGTTGCTTGTAACGGCAAGGATGACAACGGTAGTGATCATCGTAAGCGCCACAAGGGTAACGCCAAAGCTCGAAGAATACATGACACCGGAATAGGTCTTCCTGTAGACAAGAAAGATGAACATGCCGATGCCGAAAGCAAGGATCAGCGCAAGTGCCATATCAAGGATGCTGACGCTTGCTGCGTTTTCAAGAAAAGAGGATTTGAAGATATCGCTGAAATTTGTCATGGTGGTATACTCCTTTTGTCAGATTCAATGGATCGTTCGGCCATAAATACGGCAGGCTGCATATTTGGAAAACGGGCCGCTGCGGCAGGATTCAAGCTGCACCGCATCACGGATGATATCGGGAAGATAGGCATCCCATTTCACTTCAAGAATGATGGGATCGCCGGGCACGGGCACGGTGAGCGGCTCCTCAGCAAGAAAGTCCGTTCCGGAAAGCCCTGTGCGGATGCTGCGGTCAATGGTCACACGCACGTTGCCCGGTGCGAACACATAGGGTTCACGGACGTATTCCACAATGGTTTTGGGCATTAGCCCTTCTGCCGTCATCCTTGCATAGAATTCACGGATAAGCGGATCTTCTTTTTCACGCATGAAGGCGCTATCCCCTGCAAGAAGGGCGGAAACCTCCGCTGCTGTGAGCGGTGCGCTCTCCTTGCCGCAAAGCCCTCCCGCTTTGATCTTCTTTTCAAGGCGGATACGGGAAAAATCGCCGTTATAGCAGCGGATGCGGAATTTGATCCTGCGGCTCACACCGTCCGCCTTTTCCCGAAGTGCTTTATCCGTCAGTGTATCAAAATACAGGCTGCGGATGCGGTATTGCCCATCCTTCGCATGGGTGTCCGGCCGTGCCACCGCCTTCAGGCGGCTTCTGAGGGCAAGCATATCCGCATAGGTGATCTCATGCTTCCATTCGTGTCGCAATCCTGTTTTGCTCCTTTCCTGTCTCATAGGGCATGCTTTCTTTGGGGGCAGCAGCCTCTCTTCTGCTTCATAGGATAAACTTCGGTGCTGAAGGGATGCTGAAAAAAGCCGCGGCAAGTTTGTAAAAGAAATGTGGCACAATGCCTTATTTCCCTCGGTTTTTGTCATGTTATGCCGCATATCGCACCACGGGTTTTTCAGCTTTGTTTCAGCATGCGGAGATATGATAGACTAAAGAAAGTTCCGCATGGAGCGCTGCCTCCCGGTAAAAGAAAGGTGAAAACATGAAGATACTGATCGTGGAAGACGAAAAGCTTCTGGCCGATTCCCTGAAAACACTGCTGAAAAAAAAGGGATTTGAGGCTGAGACTGCCTATGACGGCGAAACCGGCCGTGAATATGCGCTGCTCGGCATTTACGATCTTCTGATACTTGATGTGATGATGCCCGGTCTTGACGGGTTTGAGCTGACACGGGAAGTGCGTGCCCACCGCTGCAATACGCCGATCCTGATGCTCACCGCACGCAGCGCCGTGGAGGACAGGATCCGTGGGCTGAATGCAGGTGCGGATTATTACCTGACCAAGCCCTTTGATGCAAGGGAGCTTCTTGCCTGTATCAATGCGCTGCTGCGGAGGCAGGGCAGCGAACTCAACACCCTTTCCTACGGAAACACATCCCTTGACCTTGACAGCTGCACCCTTTCTGCAAGCGGGAACAGCGTGCGCCTGAGCGCAAGGGAATTCGACGTAATGCGCCTGCTGCTGCAATCGCAGGAGCGGATCCTTTCCAAGGAAACCATCCTTGCAAGGGTATGGGGCTATGAGTCCAACGCCGTTGAAAACCATGTAGAGGTCTATGTGGGCTTCCTGCGCAAAAAGCTGCAGAGCATCAAATCCGATATCCGCATTGAAGCGGTGCGGCGGCTCGGCTACCGGCTGGAGGTGAAAGATCCTTGCTGAAGCGGCTGCGCATCAAATTCATCTGCATCACCATGGCCATCGTGACGGTAATGCTGTGCATTATTTTTGCACTTGTGCTCAGCACCACAAAGCATGACCTTGAAAAGCGAAGCGTTGCCATGATGGATCCGAACGGCGTTCCCGCTCATCCGGCTCCGCCCGGTGAACCGCCCCGGATGCAGATACCGTCCTTCATTCTGGAATACGATGAAGCAGGCGTGCTCACCGTTTCCGGAGGTGAAGGGATCGATCTTTACGATCCTGCGTTTTTGGAGGAGATCGCTTCCGAGGCTTTTTCCTCCAGGAAAGCGACCGACCTGATCCCCCGTTACCGGCTTCGCTTTTTCCGCAGCGGACCGCCCGATTCCGAAAGCGTGGTCTTTGCGGATGCGGAATATGAGCTGAAAACATATTCCGATCTTGTCAAAACCTGTCTTCTCATCGGCAGTATCAGCTTTGTACTGTTCCTTGGCATCACCGTTCTTCTTTCCGGCTGGGCGATCAAGCCCGTTGCAGCCGCATGGACGCAGCAAAAGCAGTTTATTGCAGATGCATCACACGAGCTGAAAACGCCGCTGACGGTCATCATGACAAACGCAGAGCTTCTGCAGGGCTCAACAGCCGATAATACGGAGCAAAAGCGTTTTTCGGAAAGCATCCTCACCATGTCCCGGCAGATGCGCAGCCTGGTGGAAAGCCTTCTGCAGCTTGCCCGTATCGATGCGGGGGCACCCCACACCGTCCTTTCGCAGGTGGATCTTTCCGCAGCGGTCAGCAGTGCGATCCTGCCCTTTGAAGCGGTGTTTTTTGAAAAAGGACTTCGGCTTTGCGAGATCATTGCACCGAATATCCGTGTGAAGGGGATCGATGCCCAGCTTCGGCAGCTTGTGGAGATATTCCTTGACAATGCACAGAAATATGCAGACCCGGGAACCGAGGTCACCGTTTCTTTGCAGCCCGTAAACCGCAGCATGTGCAGGCTGAGCGTATCCAACTGCGGTGCGCCGCTTTCAGACGAAGAACTTCAAAACCTGTTCAAGCGGTTTTACCGGGGCGACAAA
This sequence comes from Clostridia bacterium, assembly GCA_017435905.1. Lineage (GTDB taxonomy): Bacteria > Bacillota > Clostridia > Christensenellales > CAG-138 > UBA1685. The sequence goes on from JAFSEB010000071.1 coordinate 39,322, forward strand.
GTCCGTACCATGAACCGCAGCTACGGTCTCGGCCTTGCCATTGCGGAAAGCATCGTGAAGGAGCACCGGGGCAGGATCGATGCACAAAGCAAGGACGGGATCAATACCTTCAGCGCCCTATTGCCCACGGCATAAAGCAAAAAGGCAAGGGCGTTCCATAAAATCGGTATCGCAAAACCGGGAAACAGCATGATTTGCGTCATTCTGTTTCCCGGTTTTTCAATTACAGGGTTTAGGGGAACCAACAAAATTCCATAAGGGCAAAAGAGTTGCCGAAAGAATTTGTGCCGCAGCAGGATCCTGCTTTGCGCATTTCTGCTTTTTCACACTACTCAAGAAGCATGAAAAAAACACACTTGCAGGTGCTATAATTGTTTCGGAATTATTAGATGAGCTTTGCATTGGCAAAAAATCGACTTATCCTTTCAATGAAAGCGAGGAACGATTATGCGTTATAAACGAATGATAAGCTTATTTCTGACCTTTGTAATGGCTTTAGGGTCACTGTCGGGTTGCGGCAGTAAGCCGGAGTCTACTGCAGCACCGGAAGAACCGGTCGCCGTATTGGATATCGGCGAGATGCAAAAAGAAGAACTGCTTGATATGAGCAAATTGGGGTTTTCACTGAATCATAGCAAGGAAAATAGCGATGCATGGCTCTCAAAGCCAAGCATCGCTATTATTCTGTTGCACTTCCGTATGGCATCAATATGCCGGCAGTACTCTCATGTTATCTTATCGGAAGTCACCCGACGGGGTATTCCGAAAAGGGTACTTTTTTTGTGTTGATCCATTTATTCTTCCACAACGGTCCTGATGTGGAGCTCGGTGAGCTGCTTATCTTCCACCACATTGGGGGCATCGGTCATCAGGCAGGATGCGGTCTGCACCTTCGGGAAGGCGATGACGTCACGGATGTTGGTGGTGCCGGTCATGAGCATCACAAGGCGGTCAAGACCGTAGGCGATGCCGCCGTGGGGAGGCGTGCCGTACTTGAAGGCATCGATGAAGTAGCCGAAGCGCTCGTGAGCCTGCTCCTGAGTGAAGCCGATGGTCTCGAACATCTTTTCCTGCAGCTCGGAGGAGTGGATACGGATGGAACCGCCGCCTGCCTCATAGCCGTTGATGACCATATCGTAGGCCTTTGCATGGGCCTTACCGGGGTCGGTATCAAGAAGCTCGATGTCTTCATCCTTGGGGCTGGTGAAGGGATGGTGGCAGGCAACGTAGCGGTTGTCTTCCTCATCCCACTCAAGCAGCGGGAAATCGGTGACCCAAAGCACATCAAACTTGGTCTGATCGATAAGGTCAAGCCGCTTGGCGATCTCGTTGCGCAGTGCGCCGAGGGAAGCGTAAACCACATCGTTCTTGGCATCCGCCACGAAGAAGAGGATGTCGCCGGTCTCGGCACCTGCAGCCTGCTGGATGCCTGCGATCTGCTCTTCGGTAAGGAACTTCGCAAAGGAGCACTGGAGGCCATCGGGCTTGAGGCTCATCCATGCCATACCCTTGGCACGGTAGATCTTCACGAACTCCACGAGCTCGTCGATCTTCTTGCGGGGGAACTTGTCCACGCCGCCCTTGACGTTGATGCAGCGCACGCTGCCGCCGCCCTCGATGGCAGAGGTGAACACGCCAAAGCCGCAGCCCTTGACGATATCGGTGACGTTCACAAGTTCAAGGCCGAAACGGGTATCGGGCTTGTCGGAGCCGAAGCGGTCCATGGCTTCCTGCCAAGACAGCCTGCGCAGGGGCAGTTCAAGGTCGATGTCCTTGATCTCCTTGAGGAGGCGGGCGATGAAGCCTTCGTTGATGGCAAGAACATCATCCACATCCACAAAGGACATTTCCACGTCGATCTGGGTAAATTCGGGCTGACGGTCCGCACGGAGATCCTCGTCACGGAAGCAGCGGGCAAGCTGGAAATAGCGGTCATAGCCGGCGATCATGAGCAGCTGCTTGAACTGCTGGGGGCTCTGGGGCAGCGCATAGAACTCGCCCGGATGCACACGGCTCGGTACGAGGTAATCACGGGCGCCTTCCGGCGTGGAGCGGCCGAGAACGGGGGTCTCGATCTCGAGGAAGCCCTCACCGTCGAAATAGCTGCGGGTGATCTGGGAGATGCGGTGGCGCATCATCATGATCTCCTGCATACGGGGACGGCGAAGGTCAAGGTAACGGTACTTCAGGCGAAGGTCTTCCTTGGTGTTCACGTTGTCGTCGATATAGAAAGGCGGCGTCTGTGCGGTGGAGAAGATCTTGAGTTCCTTTGCAATCACTTCAAATTCGCCGGTCTTCATATCCTTGTTGACCATTTCGGGAGTGCGGCGGGCAAGGGTGCCCTTCACGGCGATGACATACTCGCTGCGGATGGTCTCCGCAAGGGCAAATACATCCTTCGCGATATCCGACTCGTTGAAGACGACCTGCATGAGGCCGCTGCGGTCACGCAGACCGATGAAGATGAGTGCACCGAGGTTGCGCCAGGTGCCGGCCCAACCCATCAGGGTGATCTCCTGTCCAACATGTTCGGCGGTAAGTTCGCCCACCCGGTGGGTACGCTTCCAGCCCTGCATCAATTCTGCCATATGAATTCTCCTTTTCTTTTATGCGAGGATATTTTTAACGGTTGCAACAAATTCGGAAAGGGAAACTGTCAGTTCCTCACCCTTTTCCATGTTCTTGAGCTTTGCGATGCCCTGCTCGATCTCAGAGTCGCCAAGGATGGCAACGAACCTTGCGCCGAGCTTGTCCGCATACTTGAACTGCGCCTTGAAGCTCTTGCCCACGTGGTCGAATTCCGCCTTCACGTTGGCATCACGCAGTTCCTTCACAAGGCGCATGCCCTCTTTGCGGGCGGCTTCGCCCATGGCGGCAATGTACACGCCCACGGGACGGGGCAGCGGAATGGGACGGAAGGATTCCGCCACCAGCAGCAGCCTTTCCATGCCGAGACCGAAGCCTACGCCGGGCATCTTCGGGCCGCCAAGCTGCTCGAGAAGACCGTCATAACGGCCGCCGCCGCAGACGGTACCCTTGAACTGGCCTTCGGTGGAGATGATCTCGAACACGGTCTTGGTGTAATAGTCAAGGCCGCGGACGATCATCGGGTCCACATTGTAGGCAATGCCCATGGCTTCAAGGGCGCCCTTGAGCTCTTCAAAGTGGTTTGCGCAGTCATCGCAAAGGCAGTCGAGCATTTTCGGTGCGCCGGCGGTGATCTTCTTGCACTTTTCCTCCTTGCAGTCAAGAATGCGCAGGGGGTTCTTTTCAAAGCGGGTACGGCAGGTCTCGCAAAGGTCGTCATAGTTGGCGGCGAGATACTGCTTCAGCTTTTCGTTGTAAGCAGGGCGGCAGTTGGGGCAGCCGATGCTGTTTACATTGACGCTGAGACCGCCGATGCCGAGGGTCTCAAACAGCTTGAGCGCAATGGAGATGCACTCCGCATCCACGCTTGCACGGGGTGCGCCGTAAACCTCCACGCCAAACTGGTGGTGCTCCCTGAGGCGGCCTGCCTGGGGCTTTTCATAGCGGAACACCGGGCAGGTGAGGTAATACATCTTCGTGGGCTGCGCTTCATTAAACAGCTTCGCCTCCATGAACATGCGGGCAACGCCGGCGGTGCCTTCGGGCTTGAGGGTCACGGAACGGTCGCCCTTATCGGTAAAGGTGTACATTTCCTTCTGTACGACATCCGTGGTATCGCCCACGGAGCGAAGGAACAGCTCCGTATGCTCGAGCACCGGGGTACGGGTCTCGTTAAAGCCGTAGACCTCGCAAAGGTCACGGATAATGCCTTCGATATACTGCCACTTGTAGCTTTCCTTGGGGGTCACATCGCGCATCCCCTTGGGTACCTGATACTGCATCCTGTTTCTCCTTCTCACATAGTTCAAATATAAAACAAGGGTTTTCCGTCCTTCGAACAAAAGGGACGGGAAACCCGCGGTGCCACCCTTGCTTGCGCACGCATATGCGCACGCCGCTTGATGCCGTTAACGCCGGCTTACGGCCATGCCTTATCAGCATGGCGGCTCACGGTCGTCCTTCACGCAGTTCCTTCCGGGGCGGCTTTCAGCCGGTGACCGCCCTCTCTTTGCGGTTGAAAAAGCGCTACTTTTCCGCTCAACGCCTATTTACTCATTCTTATCTTTTTGCATTATATCCGCGGCGAAAAGAATTGTCAACCACGGAAAAGGATCGCTTCGAGTTCCCTGACGCAGGCAGTCAAAACCGCCTCATCCGCCTCGGAAAAACGGTCAAAAACGGGGCTGTCCATATCGAGCACGCCTACGGGTTCCCCTTCCCCGTTGCGGATGGGGATGACGATCTCGGAATTGGATGCGCTGTCGCAGGCAATGTGCCCCGGGAAATCGTGCACGTTCTTCACACGCAGGGTGCGGTTTTCGCTATATGCCGCACCGCATACGCCCTTTGCAAAGGGGATGTGCATGCAGGCGACCTTCCCCTGAAAAGGACCAAGGATGAGTTCGCCGTTTTTGGCAAGGTAAAACCCTGCCCAGTTGATGCGGTCAAAGGCTTCGTTGATGAGCGCCGCCGCATTCGCAAGGCAGGCGGTCTCATCCGTTTCCCCTTCAAGCAGGGCACGAAGCTGTTTTGCAAGCAGATATTCTTTCATACCGTCCCTTTTCAGCCGATGGAATAAAGCCGCAGCTTTTCCTCCGCCAGCCTGTCGATCTTTTCGATGTAGGTCTCAATGTTCTTCGGGTTTGGCACACGTTCCACCCTGCGTTCTGCATCGTAAATGCACTTTGTCATGGCGCCTGCGCCGTGTGCCATAATGGAAGTGGTATCCTCCATCATATCGATGTTGTAGATGCACTCCTTCCCTGCCTTTGCATAGCCCACGTTTTCAAGGTTGCCGCGCATGTACTTCTGCCGGTACATGTAGTAGGGCTTCATTTGGAGCGCCTTTGCCGCCTCCGCACCGAGGGATACCATCTCCTCTGCCGCCTCCGCTTCGGGCAGGGGGTACTCATCGAGTTTTTCCACCAGACGGGAGGAGCGTTTGAGCGCCAGCGTATGCACGGTCAGGTTGTCGGGTCCAAGCGCTACAATGGCATCAAGGGTGCGGCGCATATCCTCCGGCGTTTCGCCGGGAAGACCTGCGATCACGTCCATGTTGATGGAATCAAAGCCGGCGTTGCGTGCCATGTTGAAGGCGGTGACGATGGATTCCGGCGAATGGCTTCTGCCGATGAGTTCAAGGGTGCGTGCATTCATGCTTTGGGGGTTGATGGAAACACGCCCCACGCCGTATTTGCGCAGAACTTTGAATTTTTCTTCCGTGATGGTATCGGGACGTCCTGCTTCCACGGTAAATTCCGTGCCGAAGCCGCCGTATTCGCAAAGGGCATGGTCAAGAAGCCTGTCAAGCTCTTCCGCCGTCAGCACGGTGGGCGTGCCGCCGCCAAGGTACATGCTGCGCACCTTTCTGCCCGTCTCCTTTATGATGCGTACGCCGTGGGAGATATCCCGTTCAAGGGCAGCAAGGTAGGCTGCCATGTCAGTCTTTTTGGTGCGCACCTGAGAAGCAAAGGAGCAGTACAGACACCTTGAAGCGCAGTACGGGATACCGATATAGATATCCGCATCCGCCTTCGTCTGCGTGCGGAGGATGGGCATCTGCACGCCCACGATCTCCGATGCAAGGGAAAGCTTTTCCGGTGTAACATCGAAGTCCTCACGCATCATGCGAAGGGCTTCCTTTCCCCCTTCACGCTCTATGAGCTCCCGAAGCAGCCGTGTGGGACGGATGCCCGTCAGCGAGCCCCAGGGAAGCACAAGCCCCGTGGCTTCACGCATGGCACGGAAGGCAGCGATCTTCACCGCACGTTTGCGGCAGCGTTTTTCCTCCAGCGCATCGCCGGAGACGGCAGGGCGCTCATACACGGAAACGGCCTCCCGCCCGTCAAGGCAAATGCGTGCCGTAACGTGCCAAAGACCGTCCTTTTCTTCAAGAACAACGGCTGCGCTGTTGCCGGAAACGCTCATTCCCTCTGCAGGGACGATCTCCTCCATGGCAAGGAACAGCCGAAGTTCATCTGCGATATCCGCAAAAAATGCGGTTTCATTCGTATAAAGGCTTACCATTGTACATTGCCCCAGCTGCGCATGATGGGATTGTTGTCCCGTTCAAACTGCAGCGTCGTGCGCCGCATGTGGCCGGGATACACGGTATAATCGCCGGGCAAAGCAAACAGCGTGTATGCGATGGAAGAATAAAGTTCCTCCTCGCTGCCGCCCTTGAGGTCGCTTCTGCCAACGCTCAAACGAAACAGCGTGTCGCCTGCAAAGATGGTGCGTTCCTCTTCAAGCAGGAAGCAGACGCTGCCCTTGGAGTGACCCGGCGTATGGAGCACTTTTACCCTAAAGCCGGCAGCATCGAATACCTCGCCGCCTTCAAGCAGCACATCCGCCGTGCAGGGAGGCACCTTGATGCCTGCCATCAAAGAAAGGCTTGCCTTGAAATCGTGAAGCGCCGCCTCATCCGCCCGGTGGATGCAAACCTTTGCACCGTATTCCTGCTGCAGCGCCGCCACTGCAAGGATATGGTCAAAATGGCCATGGGTCAAAAGCACATGGGTGGGCACAAGTTTTTCCCGTTCCATGACTTCCTTCACGGCTTTGAAATCGGAAGGGTCCACCACAAAACAGGTTCCTTCCCGTTTGCCGTACATGATATAGGTGTTTACATCCAAAGGCCCCGTAAGCAGGGTGATGGGTTCCATATCAGAAAGTCCTTTCGCTGTCAAGTAAGATGGTCACAGGGCCGTCGTTCACGAGGGCTACCTGCATATCCGCACCGAATTCGCCGGTCTCCACGGGAAGGGCTTCCCGAAGCCTGCGGATAGCCTCTTCGTAGAGGGGGATGGCTTTTTCCGGCCTTGCCGCATGGGAAAAGCTGGGGCGCCTGCCCTTTCGTGCATCACCGCAAAGGGTGAACTGGGATACCATCAGAATGGAGCCTTCCGCATCGAGGATGGAGCGGTTCATCTTGCCTTCCTCATCCTCAAAAATGCGGATCTTGAGAAGCTTGTCGCAGATATACTCCAAATCTTTTTCCGTATCGTTCTCATGGATGCCGAGAAGCACCATGTAGCCTTTTTCGATCTTTCCCGTGACGGCGCCTTCAACGGTAACGGAAGCGCCATTCACACGCTGCACAACTGCACGCATGTACTTCCTCCTGTTTGCCGGGTCAAACGTTGATCCTGTAGACCTCGTTGACCATGTTGACTTTTTTCATTTGCTTGATGATGGATTCAAGCTGGTCCGCACTTGTGACATCAAAGGACATCTGCAGGTTCACCACATCGCCGGTGGTTTTGGCGTTCATGGATTTGATGCTGATATTGAGGTTCAAAAGCACCTGCGATATCTCAAGCAGCAAGCCCGCCCGTTCGCCTGCCTGCACCTGAATGCTGGCGGTATATGTGGTCTTGGCGGACTTTGTCCATTCCACCTCGATGAAACGCTCCGGTTCCACCATCAGGTCGTCCATATTGGGGCAATCCTCCCGGTGGATGGAAACGCCTCTGCCGCGGGTGATGTACCCGACGATCTTATCGCCCGGCAGGGGGCTGCAGCAGTGGGCAAAGCGGATCACCATATTGGGATCGCCCTTTACGATCACACCTCTGCCCTGATGGTCGCCGGACTGCATCCGCTGTTCCTTTTGTTCCAGCCACTCGGCAGCCTGCTGTGCCTTCGCTTCTTTGCGGTACTGCTCCAGGAGCTTATGGAGCACCTGCCCGGTGGTGATGCCGCCGTAGCCGATGGCTGCGTAAACATCCTCCATGTTGGACATGTTGAAGCGCTTGAGGATATCGTCAAAATACTCATCCTTGGAAAGCTCGCTCAGCTGCCTGCCCTGACGGCGTGCGGCCTCCGACAGCATTTCCTTGCCTCGCTGGATGTTTTCATCCCTGTTGGCTTTTTTGAACCACTGGCGGATCTTCGCCTTGGCCTGCTGTGTTTTGACGATCTTGAGCCAGTCGCGGCTCGGGTTCGTATTGGGGGATGTGACGATCTCCACCACATCGTTGTTCTTGAGTTTATAATCGAGCCTGACGATGGCGCCGTTCACCTTGGCATGCTGCGCATGGTTGCCCACGTTGGAGTGGATGCGGTAAGCAAAGTCAAGGGGCGTGGAGCCCGTAACAAGGTCGATGATCTGCCCTCGGGGCGTGAGCACGTAAACGTAATCGCTGAAAAAGTCCTTGCGGATGTTTTCCACGAATTCACGGGTGTTATCCGCATAGTTTTCAAGCTCCAGCGCCTCACGCAGCCATGCAAGCTTGCTGTCAAGCTCATCCCGGTTGGCACGGCCCTCTTTGTACATCCAGTGGGCCGCAATGCCGTATTCTGCGGTGCGGTGCATTTCAAAGGTGCGGATCTGCACCTCAAAGGGCATGCCCGTTTCGGAGAAGAGCGTTGTATGCAGCGAACGGTACATGTTCGGCTTCGGCATGGCAATATAGTCCTTGAACCTGCCGGGGACCGGTTTCCAGATGGCATGGATGACGCCAAGGGCTGCATAGCAATCGTTGATGGTATTCACGATGACACGCACGGCGATCAGGTCGAAAATATCCTGTACGCCCCTGTTTTGGCGGATGGTCTTTTTATAGACGCTGTAAAGGTGCTTCGGCCTGCCGTTGATCTGCGCTTCGATGCCCGCCGCCTCAAGCTGCCGCTTTGTGGTGGCGATCGCAGATTCAAGGGTCAGCATACGCTCACGCTGCTGCGGTTCGATCTGCTTCTTCAAAGCCTGGTAATCATCCGGCCAAAGATACTGGAAGCAAAGGTCTTCAAGTTCGCCTTTGATGGCACCCATACCGAAGCGGTGTGCAAGGGGGGCGTAAACATCAAGCGTTTCCCGTGCCTTGCGAACCTGCTTTTCTTCCGTGCAGTATTCAAGGGTGCGAAGGTTGTGCAGGCGGTCCGTCAGCTTGATGATGACCACACGCACGTCCTTTGCAATGGCAAGGAACAGCTTGCGAAGGTTCTCCGCCTGCGCTTCTTCCTTGCTCCAAAGCTCGCTTTTGCCGGTTTTGGTCAGCTTGGTGACGCCGTCCACCATGGTGGCGATATCCTCGCCAAACTGGGTGCGCAGCATTTCAAGCCCCACTTCCGGGCAATCCTCCACCACATCGTGAAGAAGGCCTGCGATGACCGTTCGGCTGTCCATGCCCATGTCAAAGAGCATGCGTGCCACCGCTTCCGGATGGGTATAGTAAGGCTCGCCGGATTCACGCTTCTGCCCGCAATGGGCATTCTTCGCAAAATCGATCGCCTTATCAAGAAGCGCCATTTCTTCCGGTGCAAAACGCTCCGCACAGCAATTATGAAGATCGGTCATTCGCTCACCTCCTTTTCTGTCGGACTATCGGGATCAATACTTGATGACGGCACCCACGTCGTAGCCTTCCAAAACGCTGCGGCCGGGAAGATCCGTCAGTTCCATGGCAAAGCGGATGCCTGCAACAACGCCGCCCGCCTGCTCGATGAGCTTTGCGGTGGCAAGGGCGGTGCCGCCCGTTGCAAGAAGGTCATCCACGATCACGCAGCGGCCGCCTTCCTTGATGGCGGTGGCGTCGATCTCAAGGGAATCGGTGCCGTATTCAAGGGCATATTCGTAGCGAAGAGTCTTGCAGGGCAGCTTGCCGGGCTTCCTTGCCAGCACAAGACCGGCGCCGAGGGTATAGGCAAGGGCGCTGCCGATGGCAAAGCCGCGTGCTTCCGGTCCAACGACGTAATCGATATTCTTATCCTTCAGCTCGGCGGCAAAGGTATCGATCAGGCAGCGGAAGGCTTCCGCATCCTTCAGGAGCGTGGAAACGTCACGGAAAAGAATGCCCTCTTTGGGGAAATCGGGAACGGTACGAATGGTGTCCTGCAGGTTCATGGTTGTCCCTCCTCAAGGTTTTGCGTTTGTAATTCAGCCCACCGGCTGTTTAAGATACGTTTTGCGTGCCCGTGCATCGTTTCAAGGGATGCGGCGGTGCGGAAAGTCAGACTTTCGGAAAGATCCCGCTTATCCTTCGGTGCTGCGAAACAAAGCTGTTCCCCCTCTCCCTTTTCAAGGAAGCCGAGTTCGGTGCAGATCTCCGCCGCAAGCATGCAGATATGGGATGGTGCCCCCGTTTCACGTGCAAAATGGTCGAGCAGCACCGCCCTGTTATAGTAGCTGCCGCCACGCCGTACAAGAGCCTTGTAAAACGGCACAAGGCTTGCCCGGTCAAAGGAAAGGCTTTGAAAATGGGAAGCCATATCCCCCTCTTCGGGCTTTGCAACGGCAATTGCCGCATGGGGCGCCAAGGCCGAAAGCGCATCGAGAATGCCGAGGGTAACGGGCGTATCGTATACGATCACGTGGCGGAAGCGTGAAACAGTCAGCGCATCGAGCACGGGTGCAAATACCGCCGCATGGTAGGCGCAGGGCTGCCTGAGGTTTTTCTCAAAGCCGATCTCCATCTTTGCGAACAGGTCTTCCTTTTCCGCAAAGCGGAGAAAGCGGATGGCGCCTGCCGGCGTAAAACAAAGCACCAGTGTGCCGGCGATGCCACCGGACAGCATCTGCTTCAAATATGCATCGGGATCATCTGCCAATGTGTAAGCACACATGGCATTCATATTATTATATCGAATATTGCACGAGAATGCATCAATAAATTTCTTTCTTCTTGCTCCGATATACGCTTCCGCATCCGGTGCGGAGGCGGCACGGATGGCCCGCATTTCAAGCTGCAGGCTTTTTCTGCCGTTGAACTCGTTTACGGAGGGTACATACAGGATATCCGCACGGCCGTAATCGTTGATCTCATCAAACCGGTCGCCGGCATAAAACCAGACCGCCTCTTCGTAATGACCGCTTCCCTCAAAGGTGAGACGCAGGTGCTTACCGGATTCACCGATGCGCTGCAGGCGCTTTACCGCTGCGCCGTCCGTGCGGAACACCGGCATGGGATTTCCCTCGCCAAAGGGCGCCAGCATGGCGATCTCCGCCGCAAGCTGCATGGTCAGTTCCCCAAAGGAGACCTTCTCCTCATAGTGGGCGGCAGGGCGGAACAGTTCTTCCGCTGCAGCCGTTCTGACGCTCGCATCAAAAGCCTCCCTGAAAGGCTCGAAGTTTTCGGGGGCAAGGGTCATTCCGGCGGCATAGGCATGTCCGCCAAAGCGCAGGAAAAAATGCTCGTTCTCCTTGAGAGCGGCATGAAGATCCACCCCTTCCACGGAACGGGCAGAGCCTGTCAAAAGGCCGTCGTGTTCCGAAAGCAGCACAACGGGTCTGTGGTAGCGCTCCGCAAGCTTGGATGCGGCAATGCCCACAACGCCGCTGTTCCAATCGGGGCTTTTCAGTACGATGGTGCGCTTGTCCGTCAGGTCATCCGCCTCGATGGCATGTACTGCATCCTCATACACGGCGCCTTCTTCCCGCTGGCGTGCCTGATTGAGCTGATCGAGCCGCTCCGCAAGCTGCAGCGCCCGTCCTTTTTCCGTTTCCGTCAGAAGGGAAACGCTCAGGGAAGCATCCTCCATGCGACCGGCGGCGTTGAGCCTCGGTGCGATGACGAACACAAGATCCCGGGATGTCAGCGTACGCTTCCGCTCCATCGCCACATCCTGCAGCGCACTGAGACCGAGGGGACAATCCCCCTTGTTGATGGCATGAAGCCCAAGTGCGGCAAACACCCTGTTTTCCCCCACAAGGGGGACCACATCCGCCGCCGTGGCGATGGCGGCAAGGGAGATATAGGGCATGGCGGCATCCCGTCCGCCAAGGGCTTCGATCAGCTTGAAGGCAGTGCCTGCGCCGCAGATGTTCTTGTTCGGATAGGTACACCCTTCCACCGTGTGGCACAAAAGTGCCTCACAGGGCGGCAGTTCATCCCCGGGCAGGTGATGATCCGTGACGATCACATCCATGCCGAGTTCCCGACAGCGTTTCAGTTCATGATTTGCCTTCACGCCGTTATCCACGGTGATGATCAGCTTTGCGCCGCGCTCCTTCAGCCGTTCCACAGCGCCCATGCTCATACCGTAGCCTTCCGTATGTCTGGAAGGAATATGGTAATCCACATTGGCGCCCTCGCCCCTAAGGTAGAGAAGCAGCATGCTCGTGGCACAGACGCCGTCCGCATCGTAATCGCCGAAAATGAAGATCTGTTCCCCTTCCCGAACGGCACGGCGGATCCTGTTTACCGCCTTTTCCATGTCACGGAACAGGAAAGGATTGTGCAGCATGCTTTCAGACGGGTGGAGAAATGCCTTTGCGGCAGCCTCATCGCAAATGCCCCTGCCGATCAAAAGGCGTGCCGTACGCAGGGAGACCGAAAGCGCACCGGAAAGCCGTGCAGCTTCCTGCAGCAGCACAGCATCTTCCTGTTGCGTCAGTTCGGTGGTGGGCAGATAACGAAGCATAGCCTGTTTTCGTTTCCTTTCAAATAAACAAAAGGCCGACCGGATCTGATACCGGGCGACCTTGCATATGATCGCTTGGTCAAACGCAGTCCGCCTTCCTAAGGGAATGCAGACTCCTTTTTGGTCATTATACACAAAACAGAAGGTTCCCACAACCCTATTTTCCGATGAGCTGCCGCACCGCCCCTGCCGTCATGCCGGAAAGGAGACCAATCAGAAGATCACTCAGAAGCGCCTCTGAAACCACAAACGTATCCGACAAAACAGAAAACACCATAAACGCAAGCAGCGTATAAAACAGCCCCGTTAAAGCACCCGTAAGCCACCGCCGCCTTGCGCACCTGCGCACGGCAAACAGCGCTGCGGCAGCGGCAGAAAGCACCTTGATGAGCGCATTCACAAGGCGTATGCTTTCTGCCGGAAGCAGCTCTTTCCAAAGGGCAAGCGCATACAAAAAGATCAGCATGACGCTGACGAGTGCCCCAAGCATGCCGCCTTTTATCACTTCCATCCCCATGCGCGATGCCTTTGCGCCATTCCTCATGTTCTGCATCAAAACACCTTCCTTCCGGAATAAATCTATGCGGCGGTATATAAAAAAAGAGCTGCGCAGGCAGCTCTTTTTTGCTGTATTTCGGTTCTTATTTGACGGTGCCGTCTTCCATGGTGTTTTCCACAGCAACGTCTTCCACATTGGCGATAGCGCCGCGTGCAAACACGAGCTGTACACGGTCGGGGCCGACGGAGATGGTGATAACATCATCCTTTGCGCTCACAACAGTGCCGTAGATGCCGCCGATGGTGCGTACACGGTCGCCCGGCTTAATAGCAGCAAGCATTTCCTTGATCTTCTTTTCACGCCTGCGCTGGGGGATGATCATGATGAGCATCATGACGACCATCATGACGATGAGAAGGCCGCCGCCGCTGAAGAAAGTCCCCAGAGAATCCATAAAACCCGCGTTCATTCCGATAAATACCGTCCTTACTTCAATAATTCAATGCGCCGGCAGTTTTCATCCTGCCGTTCCATAAAATGATAATACGAAGGTGGGCATGCAGTCAAGCACAATCGCCCATCCTTTTCATAATGTCACATTTTCTCAACAAAATTCAATGGTACAGTTCTGTTTTTTTGCACCGGAAAGAAGCACTTCAAGGCTTTCCGCCCCCGTATCCGCAAGAAGCGCCGCCGTATCGATGGGGCAAAGCATGCTGAACATCATCCGCTCGTCGGAAGAAATACCCGGCAGCGAAAACCCTGCCGGCAGGCGGAAGCGAAGCTGTTTTCCGAAGCGGCCGAGCGCCGCAAGCAGCGGAAGGATATCCCTGCCCGCAAGCTCCGAAAGGGAGATCTCCTCTTCCCCCATGTATGCAATGGCATAGGCTTGTTTAGATACAAACACCTTGCCGCCGGCGGCTTCTGCTTCAAGGAGCGTATTTTCCATATACCGCAGCGAGCGCACCATCATGCCGTTATACGCTTTTGCAAAGCCTTCATACAGGCAAAGCATGTGCGCCGCATCCGGTGCAAGCAGTTCCGCAGGCTGTACATGTGCAAGCTGCACGGGATCCAACCGGTAGCAATCATGCCAACCGAAGGGACGGTAGCCGAAGGGGCCGTAAATATCCGCATCGGGCTTGAGCACCGCAGCGCAGACACCTTTTTCCCTGAGCCATGCTTCGCTTGTGCGCAGCATGGCAGCCGCAGCGCCCTGCATGCGGTATTCGGGCAGCGTGGCAACCCCCGTTACGAGGGCGCATCTCTTCAAGGTACCGCCAAAGCGCAGCGGATAGGGCAGCGCATGCAGCGTGCCGATCATCTCCCCTGCCGGCGTGAATGCCGCAAGGATGTATTCGGCTTTTGTGCGCCTTGAAAAGTAAAAATCGGAATAGCTGTCCGCATCCTCCGGAAAGCAGCGATCCCATACCGCTTTTGCGGCAGCAAATTCCCTTTGTTCGATGGGGCGGACAATATGTGTCACAGGCAATACCCCCGATACTTTTCGATCAGAAACGCAGGGTAATAGGAAAGCTTCGCCTTGCGAAGGCCGGGAATACCCATATCCTCTTCCCTGTTGATGTACTGCATATGGGAAAACTCCCGCTGCGCAAACTGCTGGTTGATGATGGTATAAAGACCGGGCACGCTGCTGTCCGCCTTCTCGATATGGATGACGGCGATCTCGTTATCGATCTCCTCGCCGAGGGTAAAGGCCGCAAGCTTGCCGCCGATGCGGATTCCGCCGCCCTTGATGCGGAGCACATCCATCGCCGAGATGGCACGTTCGATGGCACAGCGTTCGCCGAGGGCACCCGGTTCCGTGGGATCTTTGCCGAGGATCCACTCATCGTACACCGCAAGGCACTCTTCGAGCATATCCTTTGTGACGGGCACGTATTCAAAGCTGTCGCCGTATTCCGCACGGAATTTATTGATGTGGTTACGCTTGGCGTGCAGCTTTTTGCCTGCAAGGGTGCAGAGACTTTCTGCGGAATACACATAGTCCGCATTGTCCCTGTCCTCTTCAAGGGAATAGCCCTCCACCCCCTTGAACGCCTCGTAAATGGGGCCGGAGATCGCCCGGAAGCAAGGGACTTCGCCCCGCTTTTCAAACTCTTTTACCGCTTTTTTGAGCACTGTACCGTAATCGGCGGAAGGGTCTTGTGAAAGGGGCGCAAACATAAAGGGCTTCCCCTGCCCGTAGCGGGCAAAGAAGAACAGGGCGCCATCCTCCTCTGCGAGTTCAAGGTGCGCTTCCTTTCCCCAGATGTAAAGGTTCGTAAAGGTATATTCGGAGCACTGCAGATGCCAGGGTTTCGTGTAGCGCTCTACAAGCTCCTTCATTTCAAGTTCGATCGGTCGGAATTCCATATTTCCTCTTATTTTGATTTTGTGCCTGTCGGCATGCGGTGCAATGCGCCGCAGATCGTATCTATCGGTTTTCAGCGCAGCAGCACGGTCACCGCACGGGCGGTGATGCACTTTCCTGCACCCTCATCATTCATTTTCTCGCTTGTGGTGGCTTTTATGCTCACCCGTTCCAAGGGAACGCCAAGCGCCTCCGCAATGATCTTCCGCATGGCATCGATATGCGGCGCCAGCTTCGGGCGCTGCGCCACAACGGTGATATCCGCATTGCCGAAGGCAAAGCCTTTTTGCTTCACAAGCGCCCATGCTTCCTTGAGCAGCAGCACGGAACTGATACCCCTGTAGCGCTCATCCGTATCGGGGAAATGGCGCCCGATGTCGCCAAGGGCTGCCGCACCGAGGATGGCATCCGTCAGCGCATGGCAAAGAACATCCGCATCCGAATGGCCGAGAAGCCCCTTTTCATAAGGGATCTCCACGCCGCCGAGGATGAGCTTTCTTCCCTCCTGCAGCACATGGGTATCCTCCCCGTAGCCGATAGCAGGAACTGTCTTTTCAAGCGCCGCCCGGAAAAAGGGGATATCCTCCGGGTAGGTCAGTTTCTGGTTCATAATGCTTCCTTCCGTAAAAAAGGGAACGTGACCCTGCAGGCGGTAAAGGGCACAGTCATCGGTAACGGTGATGCCCTGCGCCTTTGCTGCCGAATATGCATCATAGATCAGGCGAAGTTCAAAGGCCTGCGGCGTCTGCATCAGGCGGAGCCTGTCCCGGGGAAGGTCGTTTCCCTCGCTGTCACGCACCGTGTCACGCACGGGAATGGCGGCAATGCCGCTGCCGTATAGGGCGGCGCCTTCCACCGCCGCATCGATCACAGCACCCGACACAAGGCAGCGTGCCGCATCGTGAATGGCGGCGATGCCATCCGTTTCGCCGGAGCGCACCAGAAAAGAAAGCGCATTGAAGACGGAATCCCCCCGGGTTTCACCGCCTCCCACAACAAACACGTTTTCTTCTTCCGCCGCAAGGGCTTCCGCCTGCGGACGCACCGCATCCGATGTGACGATCACGGTCTTTGAGGGCGGATGGCTGCTTCTTTGGAACGCCTCATAGGAAAGGCGAAGCGGCGTTTTGCCGCCAAAGGTAAGCTCTATTTTATTTTGGCCCATGCGTGTGCCGCTGCCTGCTGCAAGGAGCACCGCAAAGACCTTTTTTTCGGGCAGCATGTTATTCCTCCCCCAGCACTTCATACATGGAGGAAGCATCCGCCTTTGCGGCATGTTCCTGCACGCTCACAACACGAAGGCGCATGTTTTTGCCGCCAAGAAGCACTGTGAGCACGTCTCCCTCTTTCACTTCAGCCGAGGGCTTTGCGACCTTCCCGTTGATCTGCACCCTGCCAAGACCTGCCGCCTCATTGGCAACGGTCCTGCGTTTGATGATACGGGATACCTTTAAGTACTTATCAAGCCGCATAGCATAAACCTCCAACGGTATTTTTCCAAAGTACAGTATAAAGAAAAACGGCGGCGGAATCAACCGCCGCCGCACATTTTACGCCTTTTGTTCCTTTTATGCAAGGGGTTCGTACACCGCAGGGTAATAGGTCACGGTGCCGTCGCTCATCCACGCAGCAAGGAGCGCATCCCACTCCGCAAGGCGCTGATCCTCAAGGAGATAGCCGCGGATATCCTCTGCCACCGCATCGAGCGCCACATTGCCGGAAACCTCATCGTCAAGGTAGAAGATGATGTGATAGCCGTCATCATCCGCAAAGGCTTCGGAGTATTCGCCCACGGCAAGCTTTGCGAACTGCGCCTTGACTTCGCTGCTCCAGTCGTTATCGCAGGCAAGATCCTTTGCGATCAGGATGCCCTTTTCGGTGTAAACATCGTAGCCCTTATAGCCGTCATCGCCGCCCTTTTCCTTCACGAGGGAAGCGAAATCCGCACCGTTCTGAAGCTCCGCATACAGGCTCTCTGCCTCCGCACGGGCTGCGCTGATGTGGTTTTCATACATGGCTTCGTTGGCTGCCATCAGGTTCACATATTCCTTCAGAAGGTCTGCCATTTCGGCTTCGGCATCATCCTTGGCGGTGCCGAGTTCCACATCGATGGCAAGGGTGCCGTACTCCTCACGGATGATCTCCATGTCCACCGCATTGGCTTCATAATCCTCGGGGAGCGCTTCCTCAAAGGGAACGAACAAATGCAGGATGCGGCTGTAGCCCTCGGGCACATAGGCAACGGGTGCGGTGCCGCTCTTCTCATAGGCTTCCTGATCGAACTTATAAGCTTCGGGGGATTCCGCAAAATAGGTCTGCTGTTCTTCCGTAAGGGCGTTGTATTCCGCTTCCACGGCGCTGTCCGGAACGGTTACATCCTTTAGCATTTCATCCTCAAGAAGCTCCTGCAGGTAGGTATCAAGCAGGGTATCGGTGATGTAAGCAACATAGTCATCATAGGTGGCATCCGGTTCGCCCATCACGGCAGCGGCTTCCGCCACGATGAGTTCCATGGTGCGTGCTTCCACATCCACCGCAGCATCCGCCTCGGCTTCCGCTTCCGCTTCTGCCTTGAAATACTCGTAGAGGGAATCAAGCTCCGTCTGCACACGGGAATCAAGCTCCGCCTGCTGCTCTGCGGTCAGATCGGCAATACCGGCCTCCTCCGCCTTGACCTTGATCAGCTCCGCCTGCGCAAGGGTCTCTACCACGCTGGTCAGGAACGATACATCGCCTGCAACATCGTAGCCATAGCTGCTGAAATAGCTGACGTAGGAATCGTAGGCTGCCTTGACTTCCGCAAGGGTGATCTTCACATCGCCCACCTCCGCCGCCACGGCGCTGAGATCGAGTTCCTCCGCATCCGAAACGGAAGGTACCGGCTCACCGGCACCCACCTGGCCTTCGGGTTCGGCGTCGCCTTCCGCAACAGGGGCTTCGGTCAGCGCACAGGCCGCAAACAGAGAGAGCATCATGACCGCCGCAAGAAGCAGGGCAAGATATTTTTTCATTCAAACAGTCTCCTTAAAATTTTACTTGGTCACAGGGGTGCTGCTGCACCCCCGTAACATTATACCATTATTTTTTCTCCACGCAATCGGCAAGGCTGTAAACAAACTGTGGCAGCATGCCGCAAAGCTTTGCTGCAGAAGCCTTTGGCATGCGGATGAGCAGCACGGGAACTTCCCCGTTCAAAAGCTGCGCACCGGGAATGCTGCCGATGGCCGCAAACAGCTTCTGCCCGTTGATGGGCGCATCCTTATCAAAGGTGAAGCGCACCTCCCCGTCGCGCACGGAAAGCTGGCTGACAAATGCACGGGAAGCTTCCGCCTTGATGAGGGCGATATCGAGCAGGTTCTGCGTTTCCTCCGGAATGTCGCCGTAGCGGTCAATGAGCTCATCCTGCACATCGTAAAGGTCTTCCCTTGCGCCGATGAGGGCGATACGTTTGTACATGGAAAGCCGTTCCGTTTCCCTTGCGATATAGGAGGGTGGGATCGCTGCGCTGAGGGGCACATCCATCACCGTTTCCACCGTACGGGGCATGGGCTCGCCCTTGGCTTCCTGCACCGCACTGTTGACGATCTTGCAGTAAAGGTCGTAGCCCACCGCCGCCATGTGACCGTGCTGTTCGGGGCCGAGCAGATTGCCTGCGCCCCGGATCTCAAGGTCACGCATGGCGATCTTGAAGCCGGCGCCGAACTGGGTAAATTCACGGATGGCGCTGAGGCGCTTTTCCGCCACCTCCGTGAGCACCTTGTTCCGTTCAAAGGTCAGGTAGGCATAGCCGAGGCGTGCACCTCTTCCCACCCTGCCCCGAAGCTGATAAAGCTGGGAAAGACCCATCTTATCCGCATCGTAGATGAAGATGGTATTCACGTTGGAAATATCAAGACCGCTTTCGATGATGGTGCTGCAAAGAAGCACATCGTATTCATGCTCCATAAAATCGAGCATGGTCTTTTCAAGCTCCCGCTCATTCATCTGCCCATGGGCATAGCCGATACGGGCTTCCGGCACAAGGGCACGGAGCTTTTCCGCAAAGTGCTCCATGTTTCTGACCTTGTTATACACAAAGAACACCTGTCCGCCCCTGCCGATCTCCTTCAGGATGGCTTCCCTTGCGATGCCGTCGCTGTATTCCATAACATAGGTCTGCACGGGATAACGCTGTTCGGGCGGCGTTTCAATGACGGACATATCACGGATGCCGGTCATGGACATGTGGAGCGTTCTTGGGATGGGCGTGGCGGAAAGGGTCAGCACATCCACGCTTTGGCGGATGTTCTTGATCTGTTCCTTATGCCCCACGCCGAATCGCTGCTCTTCATCGATGATCAGAAGTCCGAGATCCTTGAACTTCACGCTTTTACCAAGAAGTTTATGGGTGCCGACCACCACATCGATGCTGCCCTTTTCAAGCCCTTCAAGGATGGCTTTCTCATCCTTTCCCGCCTTGAAACGGGAAAGGAGCGCCACGTTGACGGGGAAGCCAGAAAACCTTGCCGCAAGGGTGTTGTAATGCTGCTGCGCCAGGATGGTGGTGGGCACGAGGAACGCCACCTGCTTGCTGTCCATTACCGCTTTGAAAGCAGCACGCAGGGCGACCTCCGTTTTGCCGTAGCCCACATCGCCGCAAAGAAGGCGGTCCATGACCCGGTCGGACTCCATATCCTTCTTGATCTCCGCAATGCTCGTGAGCTGATCCGGCGTTTCCTCATAGGGAAAGTTTTCCTCAAGGCGTGTCTGCCAGCTCGTATCCGGCGAAAAGCGGAAGCCCTTTCTGTTCATGCGCTCGCCGTAAAGGCGTACAAGGTCAAAGGCCAGCTTTTTGACGCTTTCACGGGTACGGGAAACGGTCTTCTGCCACTCGCCGCTGCCAAGCTTGGAAAGGCGCACCGTCTCCTCTTCGCCGCCGATGTATTTCTGCACCCTGTCAAGCTGATCGGTGGGAATATACAGCTTTTCGCTGCCTGCGTACACAAGGTGCAGATAATCCCTTGTTACGCCGCCCACCGTCAGGGTAATGACGCCCACAAAGCGTCCCACGCCGTGCAGCTCGTGCACCACAAGATCCCCTACGGCCAGTTCCGAAAAAGCAAGCTGCGGACGCTTTTTCGTCTGCACGGTGCGCTTTTTCTGCACGCTGCCGTAAAGTTCCGCCTCGCTGACGGCAACAAGTTTGATCTCCGGATATTCAAAGCCCTTTTCGATGCTCTCGCCGGTGATGATGACCTCCCCCGGAACGAGAAGCCGCCCGAGGGAATCCGTTACCGCAGCGTGCACATCCATATCAAGAAGCTGATCCTGCAGTCTGACCGCATGACCGCCTGCATAGATGGCAACCGTTGTCCCCGTCTTCCGCCACGAAGCAATATCGGCTGCAAGGAGGTCCTGCGCCGCAAGGTACTTTGTTGCAGGCCTTGTTTCAAAGCGGAAAAGGCACTTTGGCGCAATGAGCCCATAGGTGCGTGTCAGCGCAAACAGCATGGCCGTTCGGGGCGTATCGAGGCTTTCAAGGATCACCGAGGGCTTGCCGAGAAGCTCCGTCTGTTCGCCCTCCGCATTGCCGTCCGCAAGAAGGGCACTGACGGTATCCACATGCTCCGTGTGCGCCATTTTGGCGCTTTCTTCCACGCGCTGCGGCTCATCGATGAGGATGATGGCATCCTCCGGCAAATAATCCTGCAGGTAGGCATCATCATAGAAAAGCGGCAGATACAGCGCCGCATCCGCCGGGGTGCCGCCTGTGGAAAGCGTCTCAAACATCTCTTCAAGACGGGGCCTTTTCTTCACAGCCGCAAGACCTTTCCTGCGTGCGGTCTCCGTGAGCGGCGTTTCGCTTGCAGGGGGCACGGTCACGGAATCGGTATTTTCGATGGAACGCTGTGTCAGCGCATCATAGGTGCGCATGGTATCCACATCCTCATCGAAAAACTCGATGCGCACCGGGTTTTCCGCCGTGATGGGAAAAATATCAAGGTAGCCGCCCCTAAGGCACACCTGCCCCTTCGCTTCGCAGACCTCCACCCGTTCATACCCTGCCGCAATGAACTTTGCAAGCAGTTCCTTCGGCGGGATCACATCGCCGATGCTGACGGTGTGGGTCATGGAACGGATGGCGGCAGGCGGTGCAAGCCGCTGCAGCAGCGCAGGTGCGGACACGGTGATCAGCGCAGGGAAGCCGGAAAGAAGATCCGTCAACACCGCCATGCGCCTTGCGCCGATGCCGGCGGAGGATACGGTTCCGCGCCCTGCAAGGGGCATATCCCTGTAAGGCATGTGTACAGCTTTTTCCGTATAAGCGGCAGCCTCTTCCCGGATGCGGGATGCGGAGGCTTCATTGGCAGTGATGACCAGCACGGTTTTTCCGGTATCGCAAAAAAGCGCAGCGGCCATATGTGCCCGGTGCGCTTCTCCGAGACCGAACACGGCCGCGGCGCCTTCGTTTTTCAGCATCGCTTCCTTCAGGCGGCAATATTCCGGATGCCGCCCGAGGAAATCAATGAGCGGATGCTTATTCATGCTGCTCCTCTTTCACTTCCGCCTGCACTTCCTGTGCGTTTTCTTCCTTCTTTTTCTTTTCCTTTTTGGGCTTCTTGTTGAAGCGTGCCTGCGCTTCCTTCACGTTGCCCCCCACGATGAGCTCCACCGCATCCGCTGCGTTCTTCATGGCGCTGAGAAGAAGATCCTTCTCCTCGCCCTGCGGTGCGCCGAGCACATGGGAAACAAGGTTCCTTTCCCCATCCGGCTGCCCGATGCCCACACGCACACGGGGAAAATCATCAAACCCAAGCTGGTAGATGATGCTGCGCATGCCGTTGTGGGTGCCCGAAGAGCCGCCCTCACGGATGCGGAGCGTGCCGATGGGGATATCGATATCATCATAAATGACGATGAGCTCGCTGTTTTCGCACTTGTACCAGTTGATCAGGTCCCGTGCCGCCCAGCCGGAATTGTTCATATAGGTATCGGGCTTTGCAAGCACCACACGCTGCCCGCCGATGCGACCCTCGCCAAAGACGCTGCGGAAATTCTGGCGGCAGATGTTGATATCATAGCGATCCGCCAGCAGGTCAAGGGTCATAAAGCCCACATTATGCCTTGTGTTCTGATACTCACGGCCCGGGTTTCCGAGACCAAGCACGATATACATAGTATCCTCCCTCAACGTATCAATGCCCTCATACCGATTTGGTATGGGGGTAGAAAGTTTCCAATGATTGTATTGTGCTTATTATAATACCCGTTTTCTTCATGTGCAAGAAGCGTGACAAACTGATTTTTTTGCGTTATAGTTAATTTAGATTAAAATTTGTCGAAAACAGCATTATTTACGAAAGAAGATTTTCTGCCATGGATATTTTCGGTATTCTGACACTTTGCGGCGGCATTGCCATGTTCCTTTACGGCATGCGTGTTATGGGCGACGGCATTGAAAAGCGTGCCGGCCGCCAAATGAGCATGATCCTTGAAAAGCTGACCGCAAACCCCATCAAAGGCATCCTGCTTGGCGCAGGCGTCACAGGCATCATCCAAAGCAGTGCCGCCACCACGGTCATGGTGGTGGGCTTTGTCAATTCCGGCATCATGAAGCTCAGCCAGGCTACGGGCGTCATCATGGGTGCAAACCTTGGCACCACCGTCACCGCATGGATCCTGAGCCTTTCCGGCATCCACGGGGAAAGCCTTGTGCTGCAGCTTTTAAAGCCCTCCTCCTTCTCCCCTGTGCTGGCGCTCATCGGCATCATCCTGCTCCTTTTTGCAAAGAAGAACAAGCATAAGGATGTGGGCACCATCATGCTCGGCTTTGCGGTGCTCATGTTCGGCATGCAGACCATGAGCGGTGCCGTGGAACCGCTGGCGGATATGCCGGAGTTCACCAACATTCTGACGCTCTTTAAAAACCCCGTCCTCGGCACGCTGACGGGCGTTGCCATCACCGCTGTCATCCAAAGCTCTTCCGCATCGGTAGGCATCCTGCAGGCCATTTCCGTAACAGGCGTGATCACCTTTGATGAAGCGCTGCCCATCATCCTCGGCATGAATATCGGCGCCTGCATCATCACGCTGCTCTCCTCCGTCGGCACCAGCCGTGAAGCCCGCCGTGCCGCCTTCGTGCACCTGTATTTCAGCCTGTTTGGCAAAACGCTGCTGACTGCACTTTTCCTGACCGCAGACCTGATCTTCTCCTTCCCCTTTATGGATATGATCATGGATCCCGTCAGCATCGCCATCATGCACACGGTGCTGAACCTTATCAGCATCATTGCCATGCTTCCCTTCCGGGGCATGCTGGAACACTTTGCCATCCTTACCGTAAAGGATGGGCATGAGCGTGGGGAAGAGGATATCTTCCTCGACAAGCGCTTCCTGACAACCCCCGGTCTTGCGGTGGACCGCAGCCGTGACATCACCAAGGAAATGGCGGACCTCTGCATCGCCGCCTTCCGTGATGCAGTATCCCTCATCTCTCACTTCGACGACAAGGTCTATCACGATGTGATCGATGCGGAAAACCGCACCGACCTGTATGAAGACCGCATCGGTTCCTATCTTGTGGTGCTTTCCGCCGAAAGCCTCACCCATACCGACAACCGCAATACACAGAAGCTGCTGCACGCCATCGGCGACTTCGAGCGCATCGGCGACCATGCCCTCAACATCGCCCAATCCTGCGAGGAAATGCACCGCAAGGGCGTCAGCTTCTCCCCTGCCGCCGCAAGCGAGCTTCGGGTGATCATGAATGCGGTATCCGAGGTATTGGAGCTTTCCGTGCGTGCCTTCTTCGACGACGATACCGACCTTGCCGCCAGGGTGGAGCCCCTTGAAGACGTGGTGGATGACCTTCGTGCAGAGCTGAAGAGCCGCCACATTGAACGCTTGCAGCAGGGCGCCTGCACCATTGAGCTTGGCTTTATCTTCAGCGACCTGCTCACCAACTTCGAGCGTATTTCCGATCACTGCAGCAACATTGCCGCCTATGTGATCCAAACCTCCCTGCACAGCATGGAGACCCACAGCTACATGCACGGCCTCAAGACCTCCGGCAGCGAGCTGTATGATTCCGCACAGGCGGAATACCGCAGCAAATACAATTTGGAAGCATAAAAAGCATATCAAAAAAGGAGAAAAAAGGAGCGGATAACGGGGTATTCCGATAAGAAATCATCGGTCTAAGAAAGGCAATACCGGCCCTATCGGTGTGTTGTGCGGTCTTGAAATAGCACCACTATTCCTTCGACCACACGCCTGCCGATAGAACCGGTCTTGCCTTTTTTAGACTCTTCGACCGCAAAATGGATCGCTTTCGGGTAAATGCAAGGAAGAGGAGGAAGGCATATCCGTCGATATTCCGACCGACGA
>JAFSEB010000072.1 GCA_017435905.1 Clostridia bacterium
CCGCAAAATGGATCGCTTTCGGGGAAATGCAAGGAAGAGGAGGAAGGCATATCCGTCGATATTCCGACCGACGATGACGATGCAGTTGCCCGGAATGGATTCGTTTTGCGGCGATGTTTTTTTAATGGGATGCCCCTAAGGCGCTCTTTTTTACTCTCGGGCAAGCTGAAGGCGGTTTTTCATTTCCTTTGATGCGGTTGAAAAGGAAGGCACAAAGATTTATAATGGTTCGGGAGGATTTTTACTATGCCTTTTTTTGCGGATTATCATATGCACAGCCATCACTCCTTTGATGCTCATTTTCCCGTTCGGGATATGGCAGAGGCTGCCGTCAGGGCAGGCCTTGAGGAGATCTGCTTTACCAACCACATCGATTTTGAAGACCCGGAATATGCGGACAGACCTGCAGATCTTGCTGCCCAGAAGCAGGAGATCGATGCGGCGGCCGCTGCGCTGCCCATCACGATCCTGCACGGGGCGGAGATCGGTCTTTCCCCGGATCAGGCCATTTCCGACACATCTTACAACTATATAAAAGATGCCGGGCTTGATTTCATCATCGGCTCCGTACACATGGTCGCCGGGCAGAACACCTATGTGCCGCCCTATTTTGAGCACCGCAGCCGGGAAGAAGCCTATACCGCCTACGTTGCGGAGATCGGCCGTGCCATCCGCACGCTGCCCTGCGCCTGCACCCTTGGCCACTACGATTTTGTCACCAAGCGTGCCCCTTATGAAAACAGGCCGCTGCGCTATCAGGATGCACCGGATGCCTTCGATTCCCTGCTGCGCTACCTTGCACAAAACGGCAAGGCAATGGAGATCAACACCTCCGCATGGTGGGATGAGCCTGCATGGGGGCTTGATGTGCTCAGGCGCTTCCGTGAGCTTGGCGGCGAATACGTCACCTTCGGCAGCGATGCCCACAAGCCCGAAAACGTCGGCAGGCGTCTTGAGGAAGCCCGTGCCCTCGCAAAGGAAGCCGGCATCCGCTACACCGCCCGTTTCCGGCAGCTGAAGCCGGAATTCATCCTCCTTTAAAGAAAAACGGAAGGAACCGCTTTTATGTCCATCGAAAAAGTCCGTGCCCAGTTTGAGGCCTTCGGCATCGCAGAGCGTATGCTGGAGTTTCCCGTTTCAAGCGCCACCGTGGAGCTGGCGGCGAAAGCCCTTGGCACCGAGGGCGCACGCATCGCCAAGACCCTATCCTTCTACCGGGGCGACAGCTGCATCCTTGTGGTCACCGCCGGCGACATGAAGGTGGATAATGCAAAGTTCAAGGCACGCTTTGCCATGAAGGCGAAGATGCTTTCCCCGGACGATGCCCTTTCCATGACGGGGCACGCCGTGGGCGGCGTATGCCCCTTCGCCCTGCCCGAAGGCGTTGCGGTATATCTTGATGTTTCCCTGCAGCGCTTCGAGACCGTCTTCCCCGCTGTGGGCAGCGCCAACAGCGCCATCGAGTTCACCTGTGCGGAGCTTGCACAGTATTCCGGCGGCGAATGGGTGGACGTCTGCAAGCCCATCGGGGGCTGAGCCATGTTTCGCCGTGCCATCGTCATCGGCAGCTCCGGCGCCGGAAAAAGCACGTTTGCCCGTAAGCTCAGGGATATAACGGGGCTTCCCCTTTACTACCTTGATATGCTTTGGCACAAAAGCGACAGGACTAACATCACCCGGGAGGAGTTCGATATCCGCCTTGCGGAAATACTGCAGCAGGAGCGCTTCATCATTGACGGCAACTATTACCGCACCCTTGAAATGCGCCTTGCCCGGTGTGACACGGTGTTTTTCCTGAATTATCCGCTGGAACTGTGCCTTGAGAGCGTCATCGGCAGAGCCGGGCAAAAACGGGAGGATATGCCCTGGATCGAGGAGACTCCCGACCCCGAATTTCTGCAGTGGATCCGTGATTTCCACGCCGCCACGCTGCCCGAAATGATCGAAGTGCTCGAAAGCCGAAAAGACAAGGTGAATGTGATCACCTTCTATTCCCGTGAAGAGGCGGATGCGTATCTTGCAGCCTTAAAAGAAAACCTGTAAACAAACAGCGCCGCAGCTTTTGCTGCGGCGCTTTGTTTTGTTTGAATTACGCAAAGAAGAGCTTGGAAAGGGTCATGGGGTCGATGTACTCGCCATCCTTGTAAACACGCATGTTGCCGGAAGCCACTTCGTCGATGAGCATCACGTTGCCGTCGGCATCGTAGCCGAACTCGAACTTGATGTCATAGAGCACAAGGCCCTTTTCAAGGAGATCATCCGCCACGATCTTGGTGATCTTCTGCGTCATGGACTTGATGTCCTCATACTGCTCATCGGTCATGACCTTGAGCGCAACGAGTGCATCCTTGGTGACGAGAGGATCGCCCAGTTCATCGTTCTTGAAGGTGGTTTCCACGTAAGCAGGCAGATCCGCACCGGCTTCGATGTACTGACCGTAGCGGCGGATGAAGCTGCCCACCGCCTTGTGGCGGCAGATCACTTCAAGACCCTGACCGAATGCCTTTGCCGGAAGCACTTCCATGGTGGTGTTGGCCAGGTCGGCGCTGATGTAGTGGGTCTTGATGCCGGCGGCGTTGATCTTCTCGAAGAAATAGATGGACATGCGAAGGTTCACATCGCCCACGCCTTCAATGGTAAGACCGACGGCGTTTTCACCGGGATCGAACACACCGTCTTTTCCGGTGCAGTCATCCTTGAACTTCAATAGGTAGTTGCCGTTTTCGAGGGCGTAAACATTCTTGGTTTTTCCGGTGTAGACCAGCTTCATGGTAGATCCTCCTGCAAAAAAATGATATAAAAAGTATCCATCGGCGCATGATGCGCCGTTTTTTCGTTCTGTCGGCACAGTAAAAAAGCACCACTTGTTATTCTATAAAAAACACGGAGAAAATTCAACCGTTTTTGCGCTTCCTGCCGATTTTTCCGCAGCTTACAGGCGAACAGGGGCTTTTCCCGAAAAGCTGCCTTCCGCAAGGGCACAAAGCAGTGCCTCCACGGAAAGAGGGATGTAATCATAGGCCGCAATGCAGGCATCCGCACGCTTGACGAGCGATGCATCGTAAGGGCCGCCGAGCAGCAGCACGGTGAGCGGAAGTCCGCTTTCCTCCGCCGCACGGAGAAGCTGCCGCTGCCCTTCGTGGAACCGGGCATTGTAAAGCCCAAGAAGCAGCGCATCATACCCTTCCGGTACGCAGGGCGTTTCCCCGTCTATGGCAAATTCAAGTGTATCCATGCCAAAGTGCGCTTTTGCTGCCGCACAAAGGGAGCTTTTCACCCGCTCTTCCTCCTCCACGCCGGTACGGGCATAGGGACGGGGTGCAATGAGCAGCGGCTTTTTCGCATTCCGGAAGGCGTCGATGCCGCCTGCATCAAAAAGAAGGGTGATGCTGTTTCCTGCAGCCTTTTTTACAAGGGCAAGCCGTGCCTCCTCAAAAAGGAGCGCCTGCGCCTTGGCGGCATCGGGCATTTCGGGCACCTTGAGCCCGTAGCGTGCCTTTGCGGCAAGAATGCGCCTGCAGGAAGCATCGATGCGCTCCTCCGTCAGCCTGCCGCTTTCCACCGCCCGAAGGATGCCCTCCGCCGCTTCCTTCACCGCATCAAGGCTATGGGAAACGCAGAGGATGTCGGCACCGGCTTCCACCGTCATCACCGCCGCCTCCGCCATGGAATAATCCGCAGCGATAGCCTTCATTTCCATGCAATCGGTAACAACGATGCCCTCAAAGCCCTGCTTTTTCCGAAGAAGCTCCGTCAGGATCAACGGGGAAAGCGTTGCAGGGCGCTCCGGGTCGATGGCGGTAAAGACCACATGGCAGCTCATGAGCGCCTCCGCCCCTTCACGGAACGCATGGACAAAGGGCGAAAAATCGTTTTCTTCAAGATAAGAAAGGGGCGAATCGTTGAAGGGCAGCTTCAGGTGGGAATCGCTCTTCACGTTGCCGTGACCGGGATAATGCTTGATCACGGGCAGCACGCCGCCTGCTGCCATGCCCTTTGCCACCGCTGCGGCAAAGCGCCCCACCGCCTCCGGGTCATCCCCGAAGGAACGGGTGCCGATGACGGGATTCAGCGGCTCGCTGTTCACATCCGCCACCGGCGCCAGGTTCACGTTCACGCCGTGGGCACGCAGCAGCTCGCCGCAGTTTTTGCCGAGGGCAAAGGCAGTTTCCTCCGATGCGCCTGCCGCCACGGCCATGGCGCCCGAAAACTGCAGCGCACCTTCCCGGATCCGGAGCACGCTGCCGCCTTCCTGATCTGCGGAAATAAAGGGAACGATTCCCGTTTCCTCATAAACCAACTGAGAAAGGCCGCCCGTCAGGGCAGCCGTTTGCTCGGCGGAAACGAAGTTCCGTGCGAAAAGAATAAAGTTGCCGACCTTATATTCCCTTGCAAGGGTCTTTGCCTGCTCATCCACAAAAGTGGAGGGAAAGCCCGCAAAGAACATCTGGCCGATCTTTTGTTTGAGGGTAAGAGTCATGTTACCGCCTTTCGGGCTCATCAGGCAAGCAGCCATTCGATGAGATCCGTTTCGCCGTAGGCGGTATCCCAAACGTTGTGCCCTTTTTCGGGATACACGAAGAATTCCACATTGCCGCCCGAAGCCTTCATGGCATCCACCATCTCCACGGATTCCCTGAAGGGAACGGCCTCATCCTTCTGCCCATGGTACACACGGGTGGGAATATGTTTCATGTTGGGGGCAAGGGCGGTATCGCCGCCGCCGCAGACCGGCGCAGCCTTATACCACATTTCGGGATATTTGCCCATCAGATCCCAGCTGCCGTAGCCGCCCATGCTGATGCCCGTAAGGGCGATGCGGCTTTCATCCGCATTATATTCCTTGGCGACCGCAAGCACCATTTCCTTCACAAAGGGGCTCTGCTTCACCCAGTTGATGTCGTTCGGGCACTGGGGACAGAACACGATGGCAGGGATCTCCCTGCCTTCCTTCACAAGGCGGGGCACAGCATGCGTACAAAGATCATCGATATCATGCCCCCGTTCGCCGCTGCCGTGAAGGAACACAAGAAGGGGCAGTTTTTCGCCTTCCTGCCTGTTTTCGGGCACGGCGACAAGCGCCCAAAGCTCGCCCACACCGGGATTGACAAACACTTTTTTCTGCTGCAGCATGATAATCCTCCTTTTCGGTTAAAGAACCATGTCATTGAATTCCGTATTGACCTCCTCGCCGGCAACACGTTCGCCGATGCGGCCCGCAAGAAGATAACGATCGCTGATGGGATCGTAGAAGTACTTTTTGATGAGGCGGAAGTTTTCCACACAGCCCGTGCTTGGCACGTGGGTACGGGGTCCCGTGCAGGGGTGGATATTCTCACCAATGCCGATATGCTCCTCATCCACATAGGAAATGGGCAGATCCTTGGCAATGACCTCCCTGACCTTCCGTTCCAGCTCATCAATATCGAAATCCGGCTTTTTGCGGTTGAAGCCCAGCACGAAGCCGTGCTTCACATCGCTGTGGATGCAGCGCTGCAGGTCTTCCGGGGGCAGGAAGAGCTCACAAAGATCCTCCGCCGTGTGTGCCATGCGGCGGTAGCGGACGGATTTCGCCACGATGTTGTAGATCTCCTGCGGATGGGGACCGAAGACCGTGGGGCGGGTGATGATGACCTCCTCGCCCATGCCGATCAAAAGGTGGGCATTGACCTTGAGGAAGGGGGAGATCATATCGAAATGCTCCACGATGACACGCTTGCCCTTCTGCACCGCCTTGAGGATGGCGTCCGCAAGAACGTGCATCTGGGTGAAGGCCGCTTCAAAGCGGATGTCGAGATGGTAGGTGTGTGCATTGAAGAAGCCGCCGTCCTCGTCGATATCAAGGATGGGCAGGGGGCGTGTGTTGACGCCGCCGTCATCGTTGGTCAGCTCAAGGCCCGGGAACATGCCCTTGATGAGCATGCTTTTGCCGCTGCCCGCCTCGCCGATGATGCCGATGAGCTTGTCAAAGGGGCTCAGGTACATCTGGGCGATCTGGATCCCGAGATCATAAATGCGGTCACGGCCGCGGGGCGCAAAAAACACGCTGTAAAGGTGGTTGTTGAGCATTCTGGCAGAATAGGACATACATGACCTCCCGTGATGTGATTTTTTGTGTCCGAAGCAAAGATAGGTATTTCATCTTTATTATAACATACGGGCACCTGTTGCATACACCGTTTTTGGTGCGATTTTACGCCGTTTGTGCGTTTGCATGTATCCGTGTATACTTCCCCATTCTTTGCTTGCCAAGGTTGAAACCGAATTTCCGAGGGTATATAATGAACGGTGAACGAAACGCTGCGGAGCGTTGTTTGTGATGCCCGTAAATGCGAAAGGAGAAATAGATATTATGCGCAGATCCATGCTGTTCCTGCCCGGCAACACGCCGAACATCATCATCAACGGCGATGCCCTTGGCGCGGATTCCATCATCCTCGACCTTGAGGACGCCGTTGCGCCCGACCAAAAGGACACTGCCCGCCTGCTCGTATCCAACGCCATCGGCGTGATGGGTTTTGAAGGGGTGGAAGTTACCGTGCGCATCAATTCCCTTGATACTGCCTACTGGCAGGATGACCTTGACGCCATCATCCCCCTGAAGCCGGATCTTATCATGCCGGCAAAGGTGAACTGCGCCGCCGATATCGAAAAGCTTGACGCCTACATGAGCGCCCTTGAGGACAAGCATGGCATGGAGCGCAACACCGTAAAGCTCATCCCCCTCATCGAGACTGCTCTCGGCGTGGAAAACGCCTTCTCCATCGCCACCGCCTCCAAGCGTGTTGCGGCGCTCTTCCTTGGCGGTGAGGACCTCAGTGCCGACCTTCGCTGCAAGCGCACCAAGGGCGGCGAAGAGATCCGCTATGCCCGCGGCAGGATGGTGCTTGCTGCCCGTGCCGCCGGCGTGGATGTGTATGACACCCCCTTCACCGACGTGAACGACGATGAAGGCGCCCTTGCGGATGCGGTATACGCCAAGAGCCTCGGCTTCTCCGGCAAGGCTGCCATCTCCCCCCGCCACGTTCCCTTCATCAACGAAGCCTTCAGCCCCACGGCTGCGGATATCGAATATGCCAAGGAAGTGTTCGAGGCCATCGAACAGGCCAAGCGTCAGGGACGGGGCGCCATCTCCCTCCGGGGCAAGATGATCGACGCACCCATCGTGGAGCGTGCCCGCCAAACCCTTGATACCGCCCGTCAGCTCGGGCTTGCGTAAAGGAGGAGCACCATGAACAAGCTTACATCCACCCTCAGCGAAGCCATCCGCAACAGCGGACTTAAGAGCGGCATGACCGTTTCCTTCCACCACCACCTCCGCAACGGCGACCATGTGCTCAACATGGTAATGGCGGAGATCGCCGCCCTCGGCATCGAAGGTCTTACCGTCAACGCCAGCTCCCTTTTCGATGTGCACGCCCCCCTTGCCGACCATATCCGCAAGGGCGTTGTGCGCAAGCTGCAGTGCAACTACATGTCCGGCGCCCTCGGCCGCTTCATCGCCGAAGGCAACATGGAGGAACCCGTTGAGTTCCGCACCCACGGCGGACGTCCCCGCGATATCGCCCTTGGCATCACCCCCATCGATGTGGCGTTCATCGCCGCCCCGGCTTCCGACGCTATGGGCAACTGCACCGGCAAGCTCGGCCGCAGCGCCTGCGGTTCCCTCGGCTATGCGGTGCCCGATGCCATGCATGCAAAGCATGTTGTGATCATCACCGATGATCTTCGCCCCTATCCGCTGACCGATTGGTCCATCAGCGAAACGAATGTGGATCAGGTGGTCGTGGTAGAGTCCATCGGCGACCCGAAGGGCATCGTTTCCGGCACCACCAAGATCACCCGTGACCCCGTGGGCCTCGCCATGGCCATGGATGCGGTGCGTGTGATCAAGGCTTCCGGTCTTCTCAAGGAAGGCTTCTCCTTCCAGACCGGCGCCGGCGGCGCTTCCCTTGCAGCCGCCAAGTTCCTCAAGGATGTGATGCTCAAGGAAAAGATCCGGGGCAGCTTCGGCCTCGGCGGCATCACCGGCTACCTTGTGGATATGCTCAACGAAGGCTGCTTCGAATCCCTGATGGACGTGCAGTGCTTCGACCTGAAGGCAGTGGAATCCATCCGTGACAATCCGCGCCACCAGGAGATCTCCGCCACCCACTATGCTTCCCCTGCCGCAAAGAGCGCAGTTGTTGACAACCTTGACGTGGTCATCCTCGGCGCCACGGAAGTGGATACCGACTTCAACGTCAACGTGCACACCGATTCCTCCGGCTCCATCATGGGCGGCAGCGGCGGTCACAGCGATACCGCAGCCGGCGCCAAGCTTGCCATGATCATTGCGCCCCTTTCCCGTGCACGCCTTCCCATCGTTACCGACCGTGTCACCTGCTGCTCCACCCCCGGCAGCACCATCGATGTTCTGGTCACCCAGAAGGGCATCGCCGTGAACCCCGCCAAGCCGGAGCTTCGCCAGCGCCTTGTGGATGCAGGCCTCAATGTGAAGGATATCCATGAGCTCAAGGCCCTTGCAGAGCGCATCAGCGGCACCCCCGGCAAGATCGCCCGGGGCGAGCGCACCGTTGCCAACGTCATTTACCGTGACGGCACCAAGATCGACGAGATCAAGAACATTCCCGTTCTCGAATAAAGGAGGATCATTCCATGAGAGAGATCAACGCTTCCGCCATTACGGAAGTCGTCAAGCGCCTCTGCATCGAGGCCAACTGCCACCTGCCGCAGGATGTGAAGAACCGCATCGAGGGTGCCCGTGCCAACGAAGAGTGGCCCGGCGCCTGCGAGATCCTTGACAGGATCATCGAAAACTACACCATTGCGGATGCACGCAACGTACCCATCTGCCAGGATACCGGCGTTGCCTGCGTGTTCCTTGAGATCGGTCAGGATGTGCATGTGGTCGGCAGCATCGAGGATGCGGTCAACGAAGGCGTGCGTCAGGGCTATCAGGAAGGTTACCTTCGCAAGAGCGTGGTGGGCGATCCCCTGCGCCGTGTGAATACCGGCGACAACACCCCTGCCATGATCTACTACGAGATCGTCAGCGGCGACAAGCTCGGCATCACCGTTGCCCCCAAGGGCTTCGGCAGCGAGAACATGAGCCGCCTTAAGATGCTCAAGCCCTCCGACGGCGTGGAAGGCGCCAAGGAGTTCATCATCAGCGCCGTGGAAGAAGCCGGCCCCAACCCCTGCCCGCCCATCGTGGTGGGCGTGGGCATCGGCGGCACCTTCGACAAGTGTGCCCTGCTTGCAAAGAAGGCGCTCATGCGCAGCACCGACGAGCGCAACAGCGATCCTTACTACGCTGCCCTTGAAGCGGAGCTGCTTGAAAAGATCAATGCCCTCGGCGTCGGCCCGCAGGGCTTCGGCGGCAGGACCACCGCCCTTGCGGTGAACATCGAGGCTGCTCCCACCCACATCGCCGGTCTTCCCGTTGCGGTGAACATCAACTGCCACGTAACAAGGCATAAAAGCGAGGTGCTCTGATATGGCAACTGTACGCATTGAAACGCCCCTGACCGAAGAAAAGGCACGTGCCCTCAAGAGCGGCGACAGCGTGCTGCTTTCCGGCACCGTTTACACCGCCCGTGATGCCGCCCACAAGCGCATCGTGGAAGCGATGGCAGCCGGCACGCCCCTGCCCTTCGATCCCGAAAACAGCATCGTTTACTTCGTTGGTCCCACCCCGGCAAAGCCCGGTCAGGCCATCGGCAGCGCAGGCCCCACCACCAGCTACCGCATGGATGCCTATTCCCCCTCCCTCATCGCCGCAGGCCAGAAAGGCATGATCGGCAAGGGCAAGCGCTCCGAGGAAGTGGTCAACGCCATGAAGAAGCACGGTGCCGTCTACTTCGGCGCCATCGGCGGCGCCGGCGCACTGCTCTCCAAGTGCGTGGAGAAAGCGGAGGTCATCGCTTATGAAGACCTCGGTGCGGAAGCCGTCCGCAAGCTCACCGTAAAGGATCTCCCCCTTACCGTTGTCATCGACAGCGAGGGCAACAACCTTTACGACACCGGCCGCAAGGCATACCTTGCAAGCCGCAAATAAGTTCCAAACACCGCATGCGGTCTGCCCCGCTGCCGCCGTTTTCCACACAAATACGGAAACGGCAGCAGGGCAGACCGCATGTTTTGTGTCTAAACGAAACGGCAGGGCGATGCTTTGCAAAAACCCCTTGCGGCCGCCGAAAACAGCGGTGTCTGCCAAGGGAACGCCGCACGCCCGGGAAAACGGTAAAAGCGCAGAACACCTGCGCTTTCGGCAGCACCGCCCCTGCAAATATACCTGTATACAATGCCCCGTTTTCTTGACAAACGGCACATCACCCTGTACCATATTGTTTTGGCACAAGGTCTTATTTTACCTGTAAATAAAATTACTGTGAGGTTAAAAAAATGAGCAAAAAGACATTGGTCATCGGCGTGATCGGCGCAGATGTACATGCTGTCGGCAACAAGATCCTCTACCATGCGTTCACCGACGCCGGCTTCGAAGTCATCAACCTCGGCGTTATGGTCTCTCAGGAAGAGTACATTGCTGCTGCCATCGAATCCAACGCAGATGCGATCGTCATCTCCTCCCTTTACGGTCAGGGCGAACTCGACTGCCGCGGCATGCGCGAAAAGTGCAACGAGGCCGGTCTTGAAGGCATGCTTCTCTACGTTGGCGGCAACATCGTTATCGGCAAGCAGCCCTTTGACGAAGTGGAAAAGCGCTTCCTCGCCATGGGCTTCAACCGTGCTTTCGCACCGGGCACCGCTCCCGAAGTGACCATCGCTGCCCTCAAGGAAGATCTTCACGTAGAGGAATAAGCAGGCGGCATACCCATGAAACCCATCCTGTTGATCGACTTCGGCAGCACCTACACCAAGGTGACCGCCGTGGATGCGGACGAGGGCAGGCTCCTTGGCTCCGCAGCCTCCTATACCACCGTTGAGACCGACGTGAACGACGGTCTCGCAAACGCCGTTGCGCTGCTTGAAAAGCAGACGGGCAAGCTCGAATTTCAGGAGCGCTACGCCTGTTCCAGCGCCGCCGGCGGCCTCAGGATGATCGCAAGCGGCCTTGTGCCGGAGCTGACTGCAGAAGCGGCAAAATGCGCAAGCCTCGGTGCCGGCGCAAAGGTCATCAAAACCTATTCCTTCGAGCTGAACGAAGACGATATCGAAGAGATCCTTGCGGAAAAACCGGATATCTTCCTTCTCGTCGGCGGTACAGACGGCGGCAACAAAGCCTGCATCATCAACAATGCAAAGGCCCTCGCCGCTGCCGGAGGAAACTTCCCCATCGTCATCGCAGGCAACCGCAA
Source organism: Clostridia bacterium (assembly GCA_017435905.1). GTDB lineage: Bacteria > Bacillota > Clostridia > Christensenellales > CAG-138 > UBA1685. The sequence continues at coordinate 11,322 of JAFSEB010000072.1, forward strand.
TGCGGCACGGGAATGCGAACGCATCCTTGCGGGGCGCCAGGTCTTCGTCTGCGAAAACGTGATGCCCAAGTTCGGCGTGCTGAACATTGAGCCCACCCAGCAGTGCATCCGGGATATCTTCCTTGGCCGCATCGTGCAGGCGAAGGGTCTCACCAAGGCAAGCGAGCTCATTTCCGGCATCATGATGCCCACTCCCTCCGCCTTCCTTGCTGCCATGAAGCTTCTTGCGGACGGCACCAAGACCGAAAGCGGCATCGGCGAGCTGATCGCCGTTGATGTGGGCGGCGCCACCACGGATATCTATTCCATCGCTTCCGGCATGCCGGAGCATCCGGGCACCATCCTCAAAGGCTTGCCCGAACCTTATGTAAAGCGCACCGTTGAAGGCGACATCGGCATGCGCTACAGCATCCACGGCATCGTGGAAGCGGCAGGCATCGACGCCATTGCCGAAACGAGCGGCATTGACGCCGAGCGTGTGAAGGAGCTTGTGGACTACCTTGGCTCCCATACCGATACGCTGCCCACCACGCCGGAACTTGAAGCCCTTGACGAGGCCCTTGCAAGCCACGCCATCCGCACCGCCGTTACCCGCCACGCAGGCCGTCTTGAAGAGACCTACACCATGATGGGCCTTGCCTATGCGCAGACCGGCAAAAACCTTAAGAGCGTGAACCGCATCGTCGTTACCGGCGGTTCCCTCATCCACACCCGGAACACGGGCAGGATCGCATCCTTTGCCCTTTACGACCAGAATGACCCCATGTCGCTCAAGCCTGTTAAGGCGGAATTCCTTGTGGACCGCAAGTATATCCTTGCAGCCATGGGCCTTCTGAGCGAACACTACCCCGAAATTGCGCTCAAGATCATGAAGGAGGAACTCGAAAAAGATGGAACTGCAGAATAAGCGTATTTCCGATCAGGAATTTTACAGCATTCGTGAAGAAGTGCTGCAGCAGTGGCCCACCGGCAAAGCGGTCAACTTTGACGAAGCCGTTGCTTACCATAAGTCCCTTCCCCAGCACAAGCTCTTCAGCAAGAAGCTTGTGGATGCCAAGAACAGCGGCACTACCCTCATCCAGCCCCGTGCCGGTGTTGCCCTCATCAAGGAGCACATCGAGCTGCTGACCTACCTGCAGGATAAGGGCGAAGCCGACCTGCTCCCCACCACCATTGACAGCTACACCCGTCAGAACCGCTATCAGGAAGCTGAGACCGGTATCCGCGAATCCTTTAAGGAAGGCCGTTCCATGCTCAACGGCTTCCCGGCCGTCAACCACGGCGTAGAAGGCTGCCGCAAGGTCATCGAAGCCCTTGACACGCCTCTCCAGGTCCGTCACGGCACCCCCGACGCCCGTCTCCTCACCGAGATCACCTATGCGGGCGGCTTCACCAGCTATGAAGGCGGCGGTATCTCCTACAACCTGCCCTATGCGAAGAACGTTCCCATGGAAAAGACCATCCGCGACTGGCAGTATGTGGACCGTCTGACCGGCATCTATGAGGAAGCCGGCGTTTCCATCAACCGTGAGCCCTTCGGCCCCCTCACCGGCACTCTGGTTCCCCCCTGCGTATCCCACGCTGTCGCCATCATCGAGGCGCTGCTTGCCGCTGAGCAGGGCGTTAAGAACATCACCGTCGGTTACGGCCAGTGCGGCAACCTCGTGCAGGACGTTGCGGCTATCCGCACCCTCGAGGAGCTCACCGACGAATACCTCAAGAAGTACGGCTACAACGACGTGATCGTCACCACCGTTCTCCATCAGTGGATGGGCGGCTTCCCGCAGGATGAAGCCAAGGCCTTCGGCGTCATCAGCTGGGGCAGCGCCACCACCGCTCTCTCCAAGGCCACCAAGGTCATCGTTAAGACCCCCCACGAGGCTGCCGGTATCCCCACCATGGAAGCCAACGCCCAGGGTCTCCGCTGCACCAAGCAGGTCATCAGCATGCTGGCTGACCAGGTTTGCACCGCCACCAGCCTTGAAGAGGAAAAGGAAGTCATCCGCCGTGAGACCCGTGCCCTCGTTGACAAGACCTTCGAGCTTGGCAACGGCGACATCGCCCAGGGCGTTGTCCGCGCGGTACAGGCCGGCGTGATCGACATCCCCTTCGCTCCCTCCCGTTACAATGCCGGCAAGATGCTCCCCGCCCGTGACAACAACGGCGCCATCCGCATCCTCAACGCAGGCAACATGCCCCTCCCGCAGGATATGCTCGACTTCAACCGTGCCAAGATCGAAGAGCGCGCCAAGGTCGAAAAGCGTAAGGCTTCCTTCCAGATGGTCATCGATGACGTTTATGCCATCTCCAAGGGCCGTCTCGTAGGCCGTCCGCAGGGCACTCGGTAAAAACCCGTTTTCCACCGCAGAAAGGGCAGCCGCCTTTTCTGCGGTTTCCCATGTAACACATAATACTCATTTTCAAATTCAGAAAGGAACGGTTATCTATTATGAAGATCATCGATGTCGTATGCTCCGCCGGCCGTACCGGTTTCTATTTTGACGATCAGCGCGCCATCAAGGGCGGTGCCGATCATGACGGTTTCACCTATGTTGGTGCTCCTGCAACCCCCGGCTTCACCGCCGTGCGTCAGGCAGGCGAATCCATCAGCGTGATGCTCGTTCTTGAGAACGGCCAGATCGCTTACGGCGACTGCGCTGCTGTTCAGTACAGCGGTGCCGGCGGACGTGATCCCCTCTTCCTTGCCAAGGACTTCATCCCCGTTATCGAAAACCACATCAAGCCCCAGCTCGTAGGCCGTGAAGCTGACAGCTTCAAGAACCTTTCCGAGATGGTGGAAGCCATCACCGTTGACGGCAAGCGCCTCCACACCGCCATCCGCTACGGCGTGACCCAGGCCATCCTTGACGCCGTTGCCCGTGCCACCGGCCGCATGATGTGCGAAGTTGTTGCCGACGAATACGGCTGCACCATCAGCGACAAGCCCCTCAACATCTTCACCCAGTCCGGCGACGACCGTTACAACAACGCCGACAAGATGATCATCAAGGGCGCACAGGTCCTTCCCCATGCCCTCATCAACAACGTGAAGACCAAGCTGGGCGAAAAGGGCGAGCTCCTTGCCGACTACGTTGCATGGCTCCGTGACCGTGTTCTCAAGCTCCGCACCGACGAAAGCTACAACCCCGTGTTCCACATCGACGTATACGGCACCATCGGCCTTGCTTTCGGCAACGAGAACTATGAAGCCATGGCCAACTACATCGCCGAGCTCGAAAAGATCGCCGCTCCCTTCCATCTCCGCATCGAAGGCCCCATGGATGTTGACGATCGTGAAAAGCAGATGATCGCCCTCAAGACCCTCACCGCTATGCTCGACGAGCGCGGCGTGAACGTTGAGATCGTTGCCGACGAATGGTGCAACACCCTCGAAGACATCAAGTACTTCGCAGACAACAAGGCCGGCCACATGGTCCAGATCAAGACCCCCGACCTCGGCGGCATCAACAACACCGTGGAAGCAGTTCTCTACTGCAAGAAGCTCGGCATCGGCGCTTATCAGGGCGGTACCTGCAACGAGACCGACCGCAGCGCACAGGTTTGCGTACAGGCTGCTATGGCGACCTGCCCCGACCAGATCCTTGCCAAGCCCGGCATGGGTGTTGACGAAGGCTTCATGATCGTTTACAACGAAATGCAGCGTGTTCTCGCCATGATGGAAGCCAAGAAGGCTGCCTGCAAGTGCTGCTGCAAATAAGAAACAGCACAACAAAAGAACCGGTTCGCTGAACCGGTTCTTTTTTCATACGCAGTTTTATTCGGCTTTTTGGAGTGCCATCCTTGCAGCGCCTACGGATGCAGGGGTCTCAAGGGGGAATACTTTGAGATTCGGATATTCCGCTTTGAGTTTTTCCGTAAGAGCTTCCCTGACCGCATCCATGTGAAGCAGGATACCGCCCGCAAGGGCAACAGCACCCGTTTCAAGGGAAAGCCTCTCTACAAGCGCCTTCACAAGAAGAAAGAGCTCTTCGACCGCCTTTTGCAGGATGGTTTTTGCCTGCATATCCCCCTGCGCAAGGGCCTTTGGCAGCAGCGGTGCAAAGGCAGCAGGGCTCAGGGCATCCTCCTTCGCATACAGGCGGCGGATGAGTTCCTCCGGTCTGTCGCTGCCAAGGGTCTCCCATACAAGGGGCGAAAGCTGTGTCTTTTCCCCTCTGCCGTCATATTCCCGTACAACGGCGCTGAGGATATCACGCCCGATGGCATAGCCGCTGCCCTCATCATCGATGCGGTAGCCACGGCCGCCGGTGCGTGCCGTTTCGCCGTTTTCACCTCTGCCAAAGCAGATGGAACCGGTGCCGGCAATGAGCACGGCGCCGCTGTTTGCGCCGTGTGCGGCAAACAAAGCGGTCTCCTGATCACCCACAAAGGAAAGGGGGCCTTCATACCCAAAGAAGCGGAGTTTCTCCGTGATCTTTTGGCGCAGCGTTTCGTTGCTTGCCCCTGCCGCACCCACGCAGAGCATGATGCACTCACCCTCCGCATTGCGGATGGCATCTGCCACGCCCCGAAGGGCGCTGTCCGCCTCCTCTTCGGAGCGGCTGTTCAGGTTCAGTGCGCCAAAGCGTGATGTGGAAAGCACTTCGCCGGTCTCGCCGATCAGCACGAGCTCCGTTTTGGTGCCGCCGCCATCCACGCCTGCCGCAAATCGCACGTTTTTCATATCAATCCGGGATGCCGTCGCCATCCACATCCACGAACGCAGGGCCTTCGTGATCGCAGCCTTCGTGGTTCATGCCCACAGCGGCAGTGCCGTACATTTCACGGCCCACAAGTCCCCTCTTTGCACGCTCACGCTCCACGATGGAAGAGATGAACCTGCGCACCTTTTCGGGATGCTTGATGTTCTTCAGTTCCAGCGTATGGTGGCTTTGGTCTGCGCTGTAGAGGGTCACCGTGCCCACGCCGAATATCTTCTGCCCCAGCGTGCGCACCATTTTGAGATCAAGGATGCGGTAAAGCAGGATCTCATCGGTCTCCGTGCGGAAAAAGCCCTTGCGGAGGGTGAGCCTGTCATCGGTGATCTCATACACGGTAAAGCTCAGCGGCATGCCGAGAATGCGCTTCCTGTCGTGCCACAGCACGGGATCCTGTACCGCATTGAGTGCCTGGTTTTTCTTCTGTTTTGCCATTTGTACCGCTCCTTTTTGCTGCAGTGCTCGTTTTTTTTGATTGTATCATACCCCATGGGCAAATTCCACACCCATCGGGCAGGGTTGTCCGTTTATTCCGCCTTGGGGCCGATGCCGAGGGCTTCCATATGCTGCTGCATGCCCCGGATGACGATCTCCATCACGGCGGTGTTTTCCATGCCGAGCATTGCGCAGCCGCTGTCGATGACTTCACGGCTGCATTTTGCGGCGAATTTCTTGTCCTTATATTTCTTTTTCAGGCTCTTCACCTCAAGGTCGCTGATTCCCGTGGGGCGCATAAGCGATGCTGCCTGCACGATGCCGGTAAGCTCGTCCACGGTGAAAAGGCTCTTTTCAAGCTCCGTCTCCGGCTTTACATCGCTGCAAAGGCCGTAGCCGTGGGAAAGGATGGCACGGATATCCGCTTCCTCCACGCCCTCTGCTTCAAGCAGTTCCCGGGTGTGCTGCAGGTGCTCCTCCGGATACTTTTCGTAATCCACATCGTGAAGATAGCCGACCGCCTCCCAATGGGCTTTATCCGCACCGAAATGCTCCGCCATGGCGCCCATGGCTGCGGATACCGCCAGGGCATGGGTCAGAAGGTGGGGTTCCTGCACATGCTTTTGGAGGATGGTTTTTGCCTGATCAAGGGTAAGAAGTGCCATTGTCTGTTCCTCGTTTCACAGTATTGTTTTCCCTATTATACTGCGAAGCCAGCATTTCCTCAACCGCCTTCGGGCATCTTTATCGCATTGCAGCTTTCGCCCCTGATGGCAAGCAGTTCCGATACCGTCACAAAGCGGAAGCCCTTTTCGATCAGCGCGGGGATGATGGCATCCATGGCAGCAGCGGTGGATTCCTGCTGGTCATGCATGAGGATCACGCTGCCTGCCTCCGCCTCCCCTATCACGGCAGAAGCAAGCTCCTCAGCATTGCGTGGACGCCAATCGTTGGTATCCACCGTCCACAGGATGAGCGGATAGGCGATAACGCTGCGGACGCTGTCGTTATACCGCCCGTAAGGGGGTCTTACCACAGCCGCACCGTGACCGAGCACCCGTTTGAATTCCGCATTGGTATCGGCGATCTCCTTTTCGATCTGCTCTTTGGAAAGGCTTGTCAGATCCGCATGGGAAAAGGTGTGGTTGCCGATCTCGCATCCAAGCGCCTCCATGCGAAGCAGCAGCTCCTCCCTGCCGGCAACACGGCTGCCCAGCACGAAAAACGTGGCGCTGACACCGTGCTTTTCAAGCACATCCAGTATGTGTGCCGTGACCTTCGGGTACGGGCCGTCATCAAAGGTGAGGGCAATATACGTTTCCTGCGGCGCATCCGCAGCGGCAGCCGCCTGCACTCCCTCCCCGTTGCTGCCAAGCAGCACGGAAAAGAGCGTCAAAAGCGCCAGCATGACAGCCCCTGCCCTCGGAAGCCTTTCTGCCCATATCCCGTTTTCGCATTTTTCCCATTTCATAGTTTAAGCTATGCTGCAGGGGCTGCGGCTATGCGGTTGCCAAACACGGTATACCGTGATATGATGGCAAAAAACGGAAAGGAGCCTGCCATGCGCCGCACAAGCCGTGGAGGAAGCCGTTTCCTCTGTTTTCTCATCAACCTGCTGCTGAATTTGGAATGGACGATCCCTGCATGGATCGCCCTTGCACTCCATCATTTTCTTCATATCTCCATTTGGTGGTTTTGGGGTGCGCTTGCGCTTTGGGTGATGGCAACGCTGCTTTCAACGCTGCTGTTTTCCGCCCTTGTTACCGCCGGCAGCGAGCCGACGCCCCCGAAGGAGAACAAAAACCCATATTCAAAAAAGAATTCGGATTACCTGAAAAAGTGAGCATACAAAGAAGAAGCACGGCAGCTGCCGTGCTTCTTTTGTTTCGGTAAGCTTAGAACTGGAAGTTCTTGATGATGTCCACGATCTCCGCACCGACGCGCTTCTGGGCTTCGGCGGTCTGGGCACCGATGTGGGGGGTGCAGGAAACGGTGGGGAAGTTGATGAGCTCTTCATTCTTGGCGGGTTCTTCGGCGAACACGTCAAGACCTGCGCCGCGGAGCTTGCCGGACTTGAGGGCCGCAAGAAGGGCAGCCTCATCCACGTTGTTGCCGCGGGAGGTGTTGATGAGCACCGCACCGTCCTTCATCTTGGCGATGGTCTCCTCGTTTACGAGGGGCTTGCCATCGATGCTGGGGGTATGGAGGGAGACGAAGTCGGAGTTGGCGAGAAGCTCATCCATTTCCACGTACTTCATGTTCTCGTTCTCAAGGCCTTCTACCTTGAAGATATCATAGGCAAGGACCTTCATGCCGAGAGCCTGCGCCTTCTGGCCGAGAGCCTGACCGATGCGGCCATAGCCGATGACGCCGAGGGTACGGCCTGCGAGCTCGATGCCCTTGTAGGCCTTCTTTTCCCACTTGCCTTCACGCATGGTGTGACCGGCGGCGGAAATGTAACGGGCAACGGAGAACATGTGGGCAAGAGCCAGCTCCGCAACGGTGTTGCTGGAGGCACGGGGGGTGTTGCGCACGGTGATGCCGTTGGCTTCCGCATACTTCACGTCGATGTTGTCAACGCCAACGCCGCCGCGGATGACGAGCTTCAGCTTGCCGGCTTCCTTTGCCGCATCAATGATGGGCTGGCGAACCTTGGTGGCGCTGCGCACGACGAGAACATCATACTGCTTCACCTGCTCCGCAAGCTCTGCGGGCTCATAGAACTGTTCAACGACCTCGTGGCCTTCTGCCTGAAGTGCCGCGATGGCGAACTTATCCATTCCGTCGGATGCAAGAATACGCATGGTATATCTCCTTTATTCAGTGTATTTGAAAGGTTGGTGATTTTTATTTGTTGTAGTTGGCTTCAAACTCGGTCAGGAACTTAACGAGCGCTTCCACGCCATCCTTGGGCATGGCGTTGTAGATGGAGGCACGCAGACCGCCAACGCTCTTGTGACCCTTCAGGTTATCGAAGCCTGCCTTCTTGGTGGCGGCAACAACTTCCGCATCCAGCTCGGCGCTTTCGGTGACGAAGGGGATGTTCATCAGGGAGCGATGCTCCTTCTGAACGGTGCCCTTGAACATCTTGGACTGATCGAGGAAGTCATACATGATCTGCGCCTTTTCGATGTTGCGCTTTTCCATGGCCTCGAGACCGCCGATGCTCTTGAGGTACTTGAAGACCTGGCCGCAAACGTAGATGGACCAGCAGTTGGGGGTGTTGTACATGGAGCCGGCATCCGCATGGGTGCTGAAGGCGCAGTAGGTGGGAACCCAGGAGGGCAGTTCGGAAGCGGGACGGATGAGATCCTCACGGATGATGGCGATGATCATACCGGCAGGGCCGATGTTCTTCTGCACGCCGCCGTAGATGAGGCCGTAGTCAGACACATTGCAGGGCTTGGAAAGGAACATGGAGGACTGGTCGGAAACCAGGATCTTGCCCTTGGTGTTGGGCAGCTTCTGCCAGGTGGTGCCGTGGATGGTCTCGTTCTCGCAGATGTAAACGTAGTCTGCGTTATCGGGGATATCGAGATCGCTGCAATCGGGGATGTAGGAGTAGTTCTTGTCCTTGCTGGAAGCGACGACCTTCACTTCGCCGTACTTCTTGGCTTCTGCGATGGCCTTCTTGCTCCATGCGCCGGTCTCAACATAGCAGGCAACGCCGTTCTTCATCAGGTTCATGGGGATGCTGGCGAAGGCAAGGGTCGCACCGCCCTGAATGAAGAGCACCTTGTAGTTGTCGGGGATGTTCATCAGATCGCGGAGATCCTGTTCGGCCTCATCGATGATCTGCTGGAAAACCTTGGAGCGATGGCTCATTTCCATCACGCACATGCCGGAGCCTTCGTAGTTGAGAAGGTTATCCCTTACGCTTTCAAGCACGGGTTCGGGAAGGATGGAGGGGCCGGCGGAAAAATTGTAGATTCTGTCGTAAAGCATTACATATTCTCCTGTCTGAATTGATATTTGTTACACCTGAATCACGCAGCACGGCAAAACCGCACGTAATGACGCAGATTCTCCCATTCTTACCAACATTATACCACTCCGTGGTAAAAAATCAACTTCATGGAAAGCAGATTTATTTTCCCTATCAAAACGGTTGTTCATTCAAAAAACCGTTCATAATATGGGGAAAAGTATTGACAAGCCACAGTGCAATATGTATAATCAAATTGTATATACATATTGCATATACAGAATTTTATGCACACGGAGGTATTTATGGCGCACACGGTGGAACAGTATTCCGAGATCGGCACACTTCAGACCGTATTGCTTCACAGGCCCGGCGAAGAGCTTTCCATGATCATGCCCGACTTTTTTGATACGATGCTGCTTGACGATATGCCGCACCCGCCCCACGCCGTGCGCGATCACGATATTTTCGCGGATACCATCCGCAAAAGCGGCGCAGAGGTGCTTTACCTTGCGGATCTTTTTGCGGAAGCCGTCGAAAAGGAAAGCGTGCGCCTTGCCTATATCGAAGATTACATCGCGGCAAGCCATATCATGGGCGAAACGGTAAAGGATGCCGTGCGCGCCTATCTTTCCCCGCTTACACCGAAGGCGCTGTTTCATGCCGTATCCCGGGGCATACTCCGGCGGGATCTTGCGTTTTTCGATCCCCTGCCCATCCCGCTCCGGGTAAAGGATCCCTACCCATTTGTGGTGGATCCCATGCCCAACATGTATTTTACGCGGGATGTATGCATCAGCATCGGCAGCGGACTTCTGATCAGCACCATGCGTATGCAGTCCCGGGAACGGGAGACCCTTTTCATCCGCTATATCCACGATCACCATCCGCTTTTCGCTGCAGAGAAAAGCCCCCTTTGGCACGAGCCCGGAAGCAAATACGGCATCGAAGGCGGCGATGTGCTGATCCTTTCCGATAAGGTGCTGGCGGTGGGCTGCGGCGAGCGCACCAGCATCGCGGCGGTGGAATGCCTTGCAAACCGGGTGTTTGCCCACGGCTATGAGCGCATCATCATCTTCAACAATCCCCGGGCAAGAAAGTTCATGCACCTTGATGTGCTCTGCACGATGGTGGATCACGATACGTTCCTCACCCATCCCTGCGTTTACGAAAAGCAGTTTGATGTCTATGAGCTCACCGGCAGTCCGGGAAAACTCCGCATCAGCCTTTCCACAGACCCGGTCAGCAAGATCTTTTCAAAGGCGCTCCGGCTTCCGGCGGTGCGTTTCATCGAAATGGGCGGCGGCGATCCCATCACGGCTGCCCGGGAGCACTGGAACATGGGCAGCAATTCCCTTGCCCTTGCGCCGGGGCATATCATTGCCTATGACCGCAACGATGCAACAAACGAACACCTCGCAAAGGCAGGCATCCGGGTGGATACCGTGCCCGGCAGCGAGCTTTGCCGCGGTCGCGGCGGTCCGCGATGCATGTCCATGCCGCTGAAGCGGGAAAGGTATTGAGAGAACAACAAAAAGAGAACAACAAAAAAGGCTGCTTCGGGTAGTTTCCAATAAGACAGCATGAGAACATTACTGACATAGGGTAGCTGCCGTACAGGAGTGCGACAAGAAAAATTGGCGATACTTGGTTTTCACAACCAGGTATCGCCTTTTTCTATTTTTAACAGAATGTTTGAATCTTATTGGAGGTACATATGATGCAGGAACTCAACTATATCCGTTGCGGTGATTACTATATTCCCGATATTCGTTTACCGGAGGAAAATAGACCTATTGGTCGGCGGGGGCGTATGCACAGAGATTACATCAAGGAGCACAACCCTATCCGCTTCAATGATCTGTGTCTTAGCGGCGAACTGTGGACTTATCTGGCTGATTTGAATGAGCAGGCACAGAGCCGCCCTGAACTTATCATCGAGCAGATGAAGGAATCTGAGGACGTGACGGAGCACATGAAGCAGCACGATCAGATGGCGTGGGTTGGAGCCATGAATAGCATCCGCAACCGAGCCGAGGAAATTGTTCTGCGTGAGATGATCTATGAGGAGGATGCGGTATGAGAATCCTCGAAGAATTTTGGTACGGCAACATCGAGCCAACCGAATATGACACGTCCTCTTACAAGGAATACAAAAAGCTGCTGGAGCTGATTTGCAGGAATGAAGAAAAGCTCAAAGCCACTATGACGGACGAGCAGAAAGAACTGTTTGAGAAATATACCGATTGTGTGCGAGAGCATCAAACCAATACAGACTGTTTGATTTTCCAGAATGGCTTTAAGCTGGGCGCAAGAATGATGTTGGAAGTCATGGAAGAACTCTAATTTCACAAGTTGACGAAGCCGCTCTATGTTGCTTTTATGGGTAGCATAGAGCGGCTTTTTTCTGCGTTTTCCTCAGTTCTATTGACTTTTTCACTAAAATATGATATCATTATATCGAGATATAATGATATCATTTGGAGGTGGCAAGTGATGCAGAAAACAGATCTGAAATCGGATCGTGATAAGCAGGTACAGGTGCGTTTACCTGCGTCACTACACAAGCAGTTGAAATTGGCACTAATACAGGATGATAGCTCACTTGCTGATTTTTTCAATGAAGCGGCAGAAGCCTATCTGAAAAATCCTGACAAATACAGAAAAACAGTTGGAAACATAAACGGAGGAAAGAGCAATGGCTGACATTAGAAAAGATCAAGAAAGAGATGAACTCCATCGTGCAATATGGGCGATTGCTGACGGCCTGCGTGGAAGCGTAGACGGATGGGACTTCAAGTCCTATGTGCTGGGCATGATGTTCTATCGCTATATCTCTGAGAATCTGACCAACTATATTAACGAGGGTGAGATTGAAGCCGGCAATGAGGGCTTTGATTATGCCTTGCTGTCTGACGAAGATGCAGAACAGGCTCGTGAAGACATGGTCAAGACAAAGGGCTTTTTCATTCTCCCCTCCGAACTTTTCTGCAATCTGCGAAAGAAGGCAGCGGGTGACGAAAACCTGAACATGACTCTGGAAACGATCTTCAAAAACATTGAAGACTCTGCAAAGGGCAGTGAAAGCGAAGATAATTTCGCAGGTCTGTTTGATGATATTGATGTCAACAGCAACAAGCTGGGTGCCACCGTCGCTAAACGTAACGCCAATCTCGTGAAACTGATCGAGGGCGTTGCAGACATGAAGTTGGGCAATTACAAAGAAAACTCTATTGATGCTTTCGGTGATGCCTACGAATATTTGATGGGTATGTACGCATCCAACGCAGGAAAAAGTGGCGGCGAGTTCTTCACCCCGCAGGAAGTTTCTGAACTGTTGACCCGCATTGCTGTTGTAGGAAAGACTGAAGTAAACAAGGTCTACGACCCTGCCTGCGGCTCTGGTTCGCTTCTTTTGAAAGCAGCGAAGATCCTTGGCAAAGAGAATGTTCGTCAAGGTTTCTATGGTCAGGAGATCAACCTCACCACCTATAACCTTTGCCGTATCAATATGTTCCTGCACGATATTGACTACGACAAGTTTGATATTGCACATGAGGATACTCTGCTCAATCCGCAGCATTGGGACGATGAACCCTTTGAAGTCATCGTTTCCAATCCGCCCTACTCCATCAAATGGGAAGGCGATGATAACCCTGTTTTGATTAACGATCCCCGTTTCTCTCCTGCCGGTGTACTTGCACCTAAGTCCAAAGCTGACCTTGCGTTTATTATGCACTCTTTGTCTTGGCTTGCTACTAACGGCACGGCTGCGATTGTTTGTTTCCCTGGTATCATGTACCGTGGTGGTGCTGAAAAGAAAATCCGCCAGTATCTGATCGACAACAACTTTATCGACTGTATCATCCAGTTGCCGAGCAATCTGTTCTTTGGAACTACTATCGCTACCTGTATTATGGTTTTGAAGCGCAGCAAGGCTGACAACCGAACCCTGTTCATTGATGCTACTAACGAGTGCGTAAAGGTAACGAACAACAACAAACTGACCGACGGCCCTGACGGAAATATCGCACATATCGTTGATGCTTTCGTTTCTCGTGCGGATAAAGAGCATTTTGCACGCTGTGTTCCTTACGAAGAAATCGTGGAACAGGACTATAACCTTTCTGTCAGCTCCTATATTGAGCAAGAAGATACCAGAGAAGAAATTGATATTGTAAAGCTCAATAAGGAGATTGAAGAAATTGTTGCAAGGGAGCAGGTGCTGAGAGTAGAAATTGCAAAAATCATTGCAGAATTAGAGGGATAATTTATGAGACTCAGTAGTAGATTATCTGATAAAAGTAAAAATACTGGAGAAATAGAGTCTTTCATTGATTTGGAAAGATATACGGTTTCTCCCGAGGAAGAATCGGAAGATCTTCAATTGATCTCTGCCGGTGATTTTATTGAAATCCAGATTGGCACAATCATGCAGCCATTCTACTCTACGGTATGCAGAGATAGCGTTTCTTTTGTTTCTCCGTTAAAACTACACTGTTTGATTATCAATAAATCAATGATCAGTATAGATTGTGAATTGCAGTGTATGGATTATGTGGAAGGCAATCCATCCTGCAAAAATTGCAATCATAGTGTACAGGCTTGGTTTTTGGTTGGTGCTGATGATATTTTTGCACCTTTCCCCAATGTCTATGTAATAAAGCAAAATTTCAAACTGCCAGAAAACATCAAGCTCCCGGTCGAAACCGAGGATAAGTTTACTGAGTGGTTAGCTAAAGCGGAGATTGCACACAAGGAAAGACTTGGTGCTGGGGCTATCATCTATTTGCGTTCGATTTTGGAACAGATCACGATAGAGGTCGGAGACAGCGCAGGGGTTGAAATCCGTAAACGAAACGGAAGCATGAAACCATTTGACCAAGTAATTGCAGCAGTGGATAAAGAATGTTCTATAGTTCCTGTAATATATTCAGACAATGGATATGCAATATTCCGCAGATTGAGTAATATTGCGCACGGAAATGCTGACGAAGAAACAGCTTTAAGAGAGTACGATCCACTACGCCGTCTGGTCGTAGGCATCATGGATAATGTTAAGAAAAAAGAAGAAGAAATTAAAAACAACGCCGAACTTAAAAAAGCGTTGGATTCAATAGGATTTAGCAATGGGGGTGAGCAAAGTGAATAAATTAAAGGACTTTATACATGAGCTTTGCCCTAATGGTGTTGAGTACAAAAAACTCGCAGATTGCTGTGTGTTGGAAAAGGGAAACACGCCAATTCAGAAAGCAATACCCGGAGAATTTCCTTTAGTTGTTACAACCGAAGAACGCAAGTCTTGCAATACATATCAGTTTGACAATCCAACTGTCTGTATCCCTTTGGTTTCGTCCAGAGGCCATGGCGTTGCTTCTTTGAATCGCTTGTATTATCAGGAAGGCAAGTTTGCTCTTGGCAACATTCTTTGCGGAGTTACCCCCATAAACAGTGATGAGTTATCTGCAAAGTTCCTGTTCTATTACCTGAATCATAAAAAGGATACTCTTATTGTTCCGCTCATGCGTGGTGGTGCAAATGTTTCACTAACAGTTGACTCTTTGAGAAACATCAAGATTCCCGTCCCTCCTATTTCTGTACAGGAGGAGCTTGTATATATTCTTGATAAGTTCGAAGCTTTGTCGTTTGAGCTTACAGCAGAACTTGCTGCAAGAAAGAAACAGTATAAGTACTACAGAGATTCTCTTTTCAGATTCGATGATAAATATGTCGAATGGACAACTTTAGATCAAATTTCAAAAAATTGCGATCGCCAGAGGAAACCTGTAACTAAAGACAAGCGAGTGGCTGGTAAATATCCGTATTATGGTGCGTCTGGAATCGTAGACTATGTTGACGATTACATTTTTGATGGTGATTATCTTTTAGTGTCGGAGGATGGCGCTAATCTGTTAGCAAGAAGTACACCGATTGCATTTTCTATATCCGGAAAGAATTGGGTTAATAACCATGCCCATGTCTTGAAGTTTGACTCTGAAGAGCTGAGAAGATATGTTGAAACTTATTTGAACTCTGTGGATTTAAGCAAATACATATCGGGTGCTGCACAGCCGAAGCTCAACAAAGATAACCTGAATAGAATTCCAATTCCAGTTCTGAACTCAGAAGAAATGAGATACATGGTCAACGTTTTGGATCAATTTGACGCATTATGCCACAGTAATTCTGAGGGACTACCTGCTGAAATTGAAGCACGACAGAAGCAGTACGAGTTTTATTGTGATAAACTTCTAACTTTCAAGCAACTTCCTTGAGAAAGGAAAACAAATGGACAAAACACTTACTGCAAAATTGCTTCCGGCAGCACTGATCTGCAAAGGATTCATAACGGGAATGGCGGATTGCGATTACGAAATTTATCTTCGTGAAGTAGTGAATGCATCCATATATTTCAAGAGCAAGTCCGACGGACAGATATATACAGCGCCGCCGGACG
Source organism: Clostridia bacterium (assembly GCA_017435905.1). Taxonomy (GTDB): domain Bacteria; phylum Bacillota; class Clostridia; order Christensenellales; family CAG-138; genus UBA1685. The sequence goes on from JAFSEB010000072.1 coordinate 26,857, forward strand.
AGTCTCACGGCGAATGGGATTGCATTTCTGAAAACTATTCCCTCGATTTCAAGTTGATTGCCAGCGAAACTGCGCTGAGAGCAAGAAATTTGTTTTCGGGCGGAATTTACCAAATGGCAGAAGGTGTTACTGCTTATTGCGGTCCTAAAGTAGACGCCGATAATCCCAAGTACAAGCCTATTCAGGCAACACGTATTTTTGCTGCGTTGAGATCAGTGGATCTTGCTGAATTGAAGTCAATCCGAAAAAGCAAGAAAAAACAGCAAGGAATCGAAACTGATATCAAAGCCTTATTGGATACACTTGAAACACAGAAGCACATTTTGATGTTCTTCCCGTACGAGTTCTTTACAGAAACCGATAATGACTTTTCTGTCGTGGTATCAGATATTATCGAGGCTTTGACACAAGATTTCTCCGAAGTATTCAAATATCGTAAGGATGTTGCCGCACAATTCGATGTGTACTTCACATTCATATATGCAGGACATTTCGTGCTTGCAGAGTTATGCGAGAACGAGCTAAAGCTTGTAGAAACCATAAAAGAAACATCCAGCCCGACTTACATGAAGATTAAATCCTATACAGAATGGGGGTAAGGAAGTAATACAATGAGTACCTATAACATAGTGCTTTCTACTAACGAAAGTACCGTTGTAACTGAATATGAACCGCAAGCAAAACGCTCGGATGCATATCAGAGTGAAGCCGCTTTGGAAGCAGCATTCATCAAAATGCTGAGCGAACAAGGCTATGAGTATGTGTCCATTCACAACGAAGAAGATCTTGTACTTAACCTTCGCAAACAGCTTGAACGTCTTAACCAGTACAGCTTCACGGATAAAGAATGGGAAACCTTCTTCAAATCCAAGATTGCCAATGCCAACGAAGGCATCGTGGAAAAGACTCGTAAGATTCAGGAAGACTATGTACAGAACCTGACTTGCGAAGATGGCAGAACTCAAAACATCTATCTGATTGACAAGAAGAATATCCACAACAACCGTTTGCAGGTCATCAATCAGTATGAAGAAGGGACCGGAAATCACGATACCCGATATGACGTGACCATTCTTGTGAACGGTCTCCCGTTAGTTCATGTGGAGCTGAAGCGCCGTGGTGTTGCGATCAAAGAAGCTTTCAACCAGATCAATCGCTATCAGAGAGACAGCTTCTGGGCAGGTTCTGGACTTTATGAGTATGTGCAGATTTTTGTCATCTCCAATGGCACATTCACAAAGTATTATTCCAATACCACCAGAGCAAGCCATATCAAAGAGAATGACGGCACCGGCAAAAAGCACAGCAAGAAAACTTCCAATAGCTTTGAGTTCACTTCCTATTGGGCAGATGGTAACAACAGAGTTATTGCAGACCTTGTTGACTTCACCAAGACGTTCTTTGCCAAACACACCCTGCTGAACATTCTGACCAAGTATTGCGTGTTTACATCCGAGGAACTGCTGCTTGTCATGCGTCCTTATCAGATCGTTGCAACAGAACGCATCTTGAACAGAATCGAGACATCCTCCAACAGCAAGAAAACCGGAAAGATCGAAGCAGGCGGATATATTTGGCATACTACGGGCAGTGGCAAAACCCTCACCTCTTTCAAGACGGCACAGCTTGCTACAAACTTGCCCTACATTGATAAGGTCCTGTTTGTTGTTGACCGTAAAGACTTGGACTATCAGACCATCAAAGAGTATGACAGATTTGAAAAGGGCGCAGCCAACAGCAATAAGAGCACGGCGATTCTGCAGAAACAACTTGAGGACTCTACTTCTCGAATTATCGTAACCACAATTCAGAAGCTGGATGTCTTTATTCAAAAGAATCCCATGCACCCCATCAGGGATAAGCATATTGTTCTGGTATTCGATGAATGCCACAGAAGCCAGTTTGGTGATATGCATACGAGAATTGTCGGTGGTCAGATCAAGAAGGGTGAAAAGGTTGTTAAAGTACACAGATACTTTAGAAACTATCACATCTTTGGTTTTACGGGCACTCCGATTTTCTCGGTCAATGCAGGTACTGGCGGAAATCCGAATCTCAAAACTACTGAGCAGGCATTCGGTGATAAACTTCATACATACACAATCGTTGATGCTATTAACGACGGAAATGTTTTGCCGTTCCGCATTGACTATATTAATACGGTAAAGCAAAAGGACGGAAAGCAGGATAAGCAAGTTACTGCTATTGATACTGAGGAAGCGCTTGCTTCTCAGGAGCGTATCTCCGAAGTTGTAAAGTACATTCTGGAACACTTTGACCAAAAGACTATGCGAAATTCCTATTACAGTCTGAAAGGTCAGCGTGTGAATGGTTTCAACTCCATGCTTGCTGTCAGCTCCA
>JAFSEB010000009.1 GCA_017435905.1 Clostridia bacterium
TAATCTAACCGTCTAAGGAGGTGACAACATGGCTCCTCATGTGCTTGGCGTCGGTTATTCTTATGATGAATACGGAATAACTGCTGCCGAATGGCGAAAATATGGCATTGAGTTTGATTATGTGGATGATATTGGGCAGTACATTGTCACTCGCTCCACCAAGGAGCGTACCTATGTACGCTACATCAACGGACAGAAGATCACCAAGACGGTCACTCCGGTTCTCGGAGAGAAGGCCGCTCACAACGGCAATGTGGTATATAGTCTGGACTTCCAAGTTACCCCGCATCAGCTTCGCCACACATATATCACCAATCTGATATATGCCTCTGTTGATCCCAAAACGGTTCAGCACCTCGCAGATCACGAGAACAGCAAAATTACGATGGACATCTACGCCAAGGTCAAGTATAATAAACCCGAGCAGCTTTCGGCTGTTGTAAACACAGCGTTCGGTCAACCAGCCTAACCAAGTTTGACTGAGTTTGTAATGGGTTAAAATAGGGGTTAAATTCCGAGAGCGATGCCGAAAACCCTTGATACACAAGGGCTTTCGGGTTTGCGAGAAGAGGTAGTACGGTCTCAAGGCAGCCCGCCGTGCGCCGCAGTTTTCCAAGCGCTAAGCTTTCAAGTACATACCTTTTCAAGGGATCTCCGTTGGGGGAACCCTTGTTTTTTGCCTGTGCGCATTTTGTCAAAAGCACATGGGCCTTTATTCCGGAATCGATAGAGAGGTTTTTTCATGAAATATGATGTGATCGTTATTGGCGCAGGTCCCGGTGGTATTTTTGCTGCATATGAACTGCTGGAGAGGGATCCTGCACTGAAAGTAGCTGTTTTTGAAGCAGGTCATGCACTTGACAAGCGCCGCTGCCCCATCGATGGCGATAAGATCAAAAGCTGCATCGGCTGCAAAAGCTGTTCCATTATGAGCGGCTTTGGCGGTGCAGGCGCTTTTTCCGATGGGAAATACAACATTACAAACGACTTTGGCGGCACGCTGTATAAGTATATCGGCAAAAAGCAGGCTCTTGATCTGATGCATTATGTGGATGCGATCAACCTTCGTTTCGGCGGCGAGGGAACAAAGCTGTATACCACAGCCGGAAGCCGCTTCAAAACGCTCTGTATCCAGAACGATCTTCATCTTTTGGATGCTTCGGTGCGCCATCTTGGCACGGATATCAACTATGTGGTGCTGGCACGCTTGTACGACCATCTGCGCAGCCATGTGGATTTTTACTTCGATACGCCGGTTCTGTCGGTGGCAGCGGAGGAAAACGGCTACTGCATCAAGTGCGCGGATGCCGAATACAGCTGCGATAAGTGCATTATTTCCGTGGGGCGTATCGGCAGCAAGTGGATGGAAAAAGTCTGCGGCGAGCTGAAGATCCCGACCAAGTCCAACCGTGTGGATATCGGCGTGCGTGTGGAGCTGCCTGCCGCCGTTTTTGCACACCTGACCGATGAGCTTTACGAAAGCAAGATCGTATACCGTACCGAAAAGTACGGCGACAGGGTACGCACGTTCTGCATGAACCCGAAGGGTGCTGTTGTCAACGAAAATACCAACGGCATCATCACTGTGAACGGGCATAGCTACGAAGACCCCAAAAAGCATACGGAAAACACCAATTTTGCCCTGCTTGTGGCAAAGCATTTTTCCGAGCCCTTCAAGGATTCCAACGGCTACGGCGAATCCATTGCAAGGCTCAGCAATATGCTTGGCGGCGGTGTGATCGTGCAGCGCTTCGGCGATCTGATCAGGGGTCAGCGCTCCACGCCTAAACGCATCGAGGAAGCATTCATCACCCCGACGCTGAATGCAACTCCCGGCGACCTCAGTCTTGTGCTGCCCAAACGCATTCTCGACGGCATCATTGAAATGATCTATGCCCTCGATAAAGTTGCACCCGGCACCGCAAACGATGATACGCTTCTTTACGGTGTGGAAGTCAAATTCTACAACATGGAAGTGGAAGTCAGCGAAAACCTGGAATCCTGCCATCCGGGTCTCTATGTGATCGGCGATGGCAGCGGCATCACGCATTCCCTGTCGCATGCATCTGCCAGCGGCGTCTATGTGGCTCGGTGCATCACGAAATAAAACGGCTATAAATGCTTCCCCCACAGTTGCGCTGTGGGGTATTTTTATTGAAAAAACCAAGAAGATCGGAGCCTGCAACCGGCAGTTGCAGCAATTCCAAGCCGGCTTGGTCGACTTTTCTGCGTCTTTCTGCTATCATAGTTCCGAAAAAGGAGGCGAAAGAATGACGCTTGGTGAGAGGATCGCATCGCTGCGAAATGAAAAAAGAATGTCACAGGGAGAACTGGCGGAAAAGCTGAATGTATCCCGTCAATCCGTTTCAAAATGGGAAACGGATGCGAGCATTCCGGAACTTGATAAGATCATACAGCTGTGTGAGCTGTTTCATATTTCAATGGATGAGCTGGTACGGGGGGGGAGAGGGAAGAGCCTTCCGCAAAAGAAGAGACACAGCCTGCAGTAATGCCTGAAGCAACTCTGCCGCCGAAAGCGATCAGCACACAGAAGATCATCGGGTTCATCCTTTTCGCTGTTGGTGCTTTTTGCGTTGCGTTGGGGCTGTTTGCGGTTTGGGGCTTGTTCTATATCGGTCTTTATGTGCTCATGTGCGGCGTCATCTGCATTTTTGTAAAGCGTTATGCAGGGCTGATCATCGGCTGGGGCACGCTGCTGCTTTTTGCGGTGCTCACGCCCTATTTTACAGGGATCCGCTTTTTTTCCGTGCTGCGGCCGGAATACTACCGCAACGGCATTTCGATGATACAGATCATCACCTTTGCCATGTGGGCAACGTTCTTCCTTTTGTGCTATGTCAGCATCTGCGCATGGAAAAAGCACAAAAGCGGCGAGGAAGAAAAACAATAGAAGCGTATTCTGAAAAAGCGGTTTTTCTCGAAAACCGCTTTTTCTTCTTTTTTAGGAGCGTATATGATATAATAATCCATGTGTTTTGATATAGTGATAAATCAGTTCTTGATCTGAGTAATTCTTTGGAGGATATGAATATGGCAAGATTATTCGGTACGGATGGCGTACGGGGCATTGCAAATGCGGACCTTTCCTGTGAGCTTGCAATGCAGATCGGCGCTGCCGGTGCTTATGTGTTAACAAATGCTGTCAGAAATCCCCGTATTTTGGTGGGTGCCGATACGAGACGCAGCGGAGATATGCTTATTGCCGCATTGACGGCAGGCATCTGCTCTGTGGGCGGCGATGTGCTCAATGTGGGCGTGATCCCGACGCCTGCCATGGCATACCTTGTGCGCCAGTATGAGGCGGATGCGGCTGTGATGATCAGCGCATCCCACAACACCATGGAGTATAACGGCATCAAGTGGTTCAACGGCGAGGGATTCAAGCTGTCCGATGCCCTTGAGGATGAGATCGAGCGCCTGATCAGTGAAAAAGCAGAACTGCCCCATCCGACGGGTGTTGAGGTCGGGCATGTGCTTGAAGCACGCCGTGCGGCAGAGGAGTATAAGGCATTTCTTGTAAGCGGCGCCAAAAAAAGCTTCCAAGGCCTTCGTGTGGCGCTCGACTGTGCCAACGGTGCTTCCGCAGGCATTGCGGCGGACGTATTTCGTGCAGCCGGGGCAGAGGTCATTACAAGGAGCGATGAGCCGGACGGCTATAACATCAATGCACGCTGCGGCTCCACGCATCCCGAGGCACTGCAGGAACATGTGGTGGAATGCGGTGCGGATGTTGGCTTTGCTTTCGACGGCGATGCGGACCGTGTCATTGCCTGTGATGAGCTTGGTAACCTCGTGGACGGCGATCGCATCATGGGCATTTGCGCCAGAGCCATGAAGGAAGAGGGCAGGCTGAAAAACGATACCCTTGTTGTGACTGTGATGTCCAACCTCGGCCTTAAAAACCGCATGAAGGAGCTTGGTATCCATATTGAGGAGACCTCGGTAGGCGACCGCTATGTGATGGAACGCATGTGTGAAGGCGGCTATACCCTTGGCGGCGAGCAGTCCGGGCATGTGATCTTCCTTGACCGCAACACCACCGGCGACGGCATGCTGACCGCCATTGAAGTGCTTAATGTGCTTTGCGCAAGCGGCAAACGCATGTCCCGTCTTGCGGCGGATATTCCGATTTTTCCGCAGGTGCTGGTCAATGTCCGTGTCACCAACGAACAGAAGCAGGCCGCTATGGAAGATCAGGAGATGTGGCAGCGCATCCGTGATGTGGAAAAGACCCTTGGCGAAGCAGGGCGTGTGCTCGTTCGTGCTTCCGGCACGGAACCGCTGATCCGCATCATGCTTGAAGGGCAGAACGAAAACGAGATCGGCAGGCATGCGGTCTCCATTGCAAAGGTGCTTGAAAAGAACTACGGCGGGAGGATCCGGCAGTGAACCTCCCGGAAGGGTATACGGTAAAGCGCAGCAGGCGAAAGACCCTTGCTGTGGAAGTGAAGCGCACCGGCGAAGTGATCGTCCGTGCGCCGCTTCATATCAGAGAGAAAGCCATTGAACGCTTCCTTTTTGAACAGAGGGAATGGATCGAGACCCATGCCGCCAAAGCGAAAGCCCGGGCACAGCTTCATCTCGAACCGGATGCGGAGGAGGAAAAGCGCTTGCGGAACTTAGCGAAAACGCTGATACCGGAGCGGGTTGCATACTTCGGCAGCATTATGGGATTGATGCCCACGGGAATCAGGATCACGTCCGCCAAAGCACGCTTCGGCAGCTGCAGCGTGAAAAACAGCCTTTGCTTTTCATGGCGGCTGATGCAGTATCCCATGGAAGCGGTGGATTATGTGGTGGTGCATGAGCTTGCTCACATCCTCCACAAAAACCACGGAAAAGCCTTTTATGACACCGTTGCGTCGGTGCTGCCGGACCATAAAGCAAGAAGGGCAATGCTGAAGTGAGGAAATATGAATATTATTGATACGTTCAAAGGCGTTGACGGCTGTTTTGAAAACGGCGTATTTTCAAAGCCGGGCTGGGAACGCTATATGGAAACATATCTTCCTTCCGCAAAGAAAATGGTAGAAGCGGATGTGGCAGAATATCATTATGAAACGGATATTCTGCCTGTTATGAATGCTGCTGCCGATACGGAAAAACAGATGCGTCTGCACACATCCTTCTTAAAGGTAACGGAGAGTCTTGCACAAAAGATAAAAGATGCGCTGCAGGTGGAGATCGATGCGGATATTGTGCTGTATATGGGACTTTGCAACGGTGCAGGCTGGGCTACAAAGATAGAGGAAAAGCCTGTGGTGATGCTTGGCATGGAAAAGATCATAGAACTTGACTGGATGGATGAGCAAAGCATGATCGGCCTTATCTATCATGAACTTGGGCATATCTGGCATAAACAACTGCGCATATCGGATGAAAAACTGACCACGCAAAAAGAAAAATCCCTTTGGCAGCTGTATGCAGAGGGAGTGGCTATGTATGCGGAAGCACTTTTGACAGGAAGGAAGCACTTCTTCCATCAAAACAAAGGCGATTGGCTTTGTTGGTGTGATGAAAACCGAAGCCGTATGTTCAGGGAATATGTCCGTTTGGTTCAGGCAGGGGAAAGTACACGGCATTTTTTCGGAGATTGGCTCAATATCGAAGGCAGAAGCGATGTGGGTTATTACCTTGGTGAAGAACTTGTGCTGGAAGCTTTAAAAACGATGCCGGTAGAAAAAGTGCTGAATTTAAGTTTTGATGAAATCGAAACGCTGTTGCTTCGTTTGGCAGCATAAATCATGGAAAAATACAAAAGAGAAGTCCTTTAGGGGCATCTCATTAAAAAAACATCGCCGCAAAACGAATCCATTCCGGGCAACTGCATCGTCATCGTCGGTCGGAATATCGACGGATATGCCTTCCTCCTCTTCCTTGCATTTCCCCGAAAGCGATCCATTTTGCGGTCGAAGAGTCTAAAAAGGCAA
>JAFSEB010000010.1 GCA_017435905.1 Clostridia bacterium
CCGCAAAATGGATCGCTTTCGGGTAAATGCAAGGAAGAGGAGGAAGGCATATCCGTCGATATTCCGACCGACGATGACGATGCAGTTGCCCGGAATGGATTCGTTTTGCGGCGATGTTTTCTTATTGGAATACCCCGAAAGGCCGGTCTTTTTGAATCATTCTGTTTAAAATACGAACTGTTTACAGTTCGTTTCAAATAAGAATCTTTTTCGTGTGCTATAATAATAATGCTGAAAGCAACTTGCTGCCAGTATTGAAACAGGAGGAATGAAACCATGAAACGAAAAATTGCTGCAAGCCTTTCTTTGCTGCTTGCGCTATTTATGATCCCTTCGTTCGCATTTGCTGATGAAGACGTGCTGACGCCTGCGCTTCCCGAAGCAGAAGAAACGGCCGATATCCGTGTTACGATCGGTGCCAACCTTGATGAGGAACAGATCGCTGCGATCTACAATGACTTTGGCATAGAGCGCGGCAGCGTGCAGGAGATCATCGTTACCAATGCAGATGAGCGTGAATACCTCGAAGGCATTGCTCCCGAAAGAAAAATCGGCAATGTAGCTCTTTCCTGCGTCTTTATCAAGACGCTTGAGGAAGGAAGCGGGCTCTCCATTTCCACAAAGAACATCAACTGGTGTACCGCAGAGATGTATACCAATGCACTTATTACCGCCGGCATTGAAGATGCACAAGTGATGGTCAGCGCACCTTTTGATGTATCCGGCACGGCGGCGCTTACCGGCATCTACATGGCATATGAGGATATTACCGGAACGACCTTGTCCGAAATCGCTAAGGAGATCGGCGTTGAAGAGCTGATCACAACGGGTGAACTTGCGGAATACATCGGCAGCGAGGAAGCCACGCAGATCGTCAACGAGCTGAAGAAGATCCTTGACCAGACGAAAAACATGACCGATGATGAGGTTCGAGCAGAGATCAAGGGAATTGCAGAAACATACAATGTTTCCATTACCGATGCGCAGGTAGACCAGCTGCTGAGCCTTTGCAGAAGCCTTGAAAAGCTTGATGTAAATGCACTGCAGGATAAGCTTGTATCGCTCACCAAGACACTTGAAAACGCAAAGAAAGCGGAAGAAAAGCTCACGGATTTTGCAGCCGGAGTCAAAAACTTCTTTGGAAAAGTCGCAGATTTCTTTTCGAATTTGTTCGGCAAAAAGAAATAATCTTTGATGAAAGTGAAAAAGGAACGCTCCTTGCACAGCGTTCCTTTTTTTGGTATCTTATTTCATGAGAAGTATTTGCGGTGGATTTGCCGTATAAAGGAGCAGCATGTTCGGATATGTCGTCCCTTTGAAAAACGAACTGAAGGTAAAGGAACTTGCGCAGTACCGGGCATACTACTGCGGTCTTTGTCATTCTCTGGGTTCACGCTTCGGGGAAGCGGCCAAACTGACGCTGAATTACGACAGCACATTTTTGGCGCTTCTCTTGACCGGAATGAACGAAACAAAACCGGCAGCGGTAGCATATAAAAAATGCATCTATAAACCGTTTCAGAAGAAGAGACCCTTTGTGCAGGAATCGGAAGCAATGCACTTTGCCGCTGATCTGAATGCAGCACTTGCATTGTATAAGTTCAAGGACGATTGGCGGGATGAAAGAAAAGCATCCGCATTGATTGGCAAAAATATGCTGCGCCCGGTCGAAAAACGATTATCAGCCGAGCGCCCGAAATTGATCTCATCCATCGAAACGGGTATCGCCGAGCTTTCTTTGCTCGAAAAAAGAATGTGTGATGAGCTTGATGCCCCTGCAGATTGTTTTGCGAGAATGATGCGTGAAGCGGTAAAAGAGGCACCTCTTGCAAATGAAAAAATTCGCCCTGCGTTTTCCTCGCTTTTCTATCATTTGGGGCGTTGGATCTATTTGATGGATGCATGGGAGGACAGGAAGCGTGACGGTGAAAAGAACAACTACAACGTATTCAACGTCACAGGGGCAGGGGAGGAGCGTGCGGCTTTTTTAATGCATTGTTCCATCAATGAAGCGATCAAGGCATATGAATTGTTGGATATTGCCATAAACAGGCAAATATTGGATAATATACTATATTCAGGCTGCGAATCCAAAACACAGCATGCGCTGGGAGGGCAAAATGAACAACCCGTATAAAGTGCTTGGCGTAAGCGAGAGCGCATCACAGGAGGAGATCCGTGCTGCGTATTTAAAACTCGTTAAGAAGTACCATCCCGATAAATATACAGATACAGATCTCAAAGAGCTTGCCAATGAAAAGCTTGTTGAGATCAACGAAGCATATGAAACGTTAACCAAGAAAGCGTCTTCTTCGCATGCTTCCGGCGGCGGAACGTATTCTTCCTATGGGTACAGCGGGCAGGGATCATCCTATTCCGGGCCGAATGCTGCGGAGTTTACACGGGCACGTATGTTTGTGAATCAAAACAATCTGCAGGCTGCCAAGCAGATACTGGATTCGATTTCCGTGCGCAATGCGGAGTGGTATTATCTCTACGGTATCATTTATTTGCGGCAAGGGTGGTATGATAAAGCGAATGATTACATCGGGCGTGCTTACCATCAGGAACCGGGCAATGCGGAATATGCCAACGCATACAAAACGCTGCGCACTACCGGTAATCCATATTCCCGACAATCCTCCGGGTATGATTCATCCTGTACCGGCTGTGACGTTTGCTCCGGCCTTCTTTGTGCGGATTGCTGCTGTGAATGTTTGGGCGGCGATATGATCCGCTGCTGCTGATCGAGGTATTATGCTGAAACTTTCTCTTTCAAAACAAGTTGCGCTTGGCGCTATGTGTATTGCGTTAACGGTACTTTGCCTTTATGCTGCTTCCGTGCTGCCTACAATGCGCATTGCTTGCTACTTTCTTTCCTCGGTGTTCGTTTATGTTCTTTGTGCCGAACAGGCATATATGACAGCGCTTTTGATCTTTGCAGCATCGGGCGGTATCTGTTTTCTGCTTGTTCCGGACAAAACGGCGCTTTTGCCCTATGTGTTCCTTCTTGGGCACTTTGGGATTTTCCGCTCATTCCTTTCTGCACACCTGAAAGACCCTGTAGCAAGTCTCCTTGTTCGGCTGCTTTACTGCAATCTGTTTTTTGCCCTGGCGCTGCTGCTTGCTGTGTTTGTGCTACGCTTTGACATTACGCAGCTGGAACTTCCTCTGCCGCTGTGGGCGGTTGTTCCTATTTTGCAAGCGGTTTTTCTTGCCTTCGACCTTCTTTATGCGGCTGCGGAAAAGTATTATGTGACGCATCTTCGCAATTTCGTGATTCCGAGACGTTGAAAACAGGACTATCCGCTCTCACATTGGGAAATACTATCCCAATGTGGGGAGGCGGAGTATGATGAACAGCAAGAATACAAAAAAGCATAACATCTTTTTTCTACTGAAAGCACTGATGCTGGTCTTTGCCGTTGGCATAGCCGGCTTTGTGCTTTTTTTTGCGGTGCAGCTTCTAAAACTTGATGCATGGCGCGAATTTGATCCCGAAAACATCCTTGGTGCACCGGAAACGCTGATCGTTTACGACGAAAACGATAGTGAAGCTCTGCGCCTTCATGCAGCGGAAGACCGTGTTTCCATCAGTATTGAAGATATTCCGAAAAAAGTAAAGTTCGCATTTATTTCTGCAGAAGATGCACGCTTTTACGATCACCCCGGCATTGATCTTATTCGCATTGCGGGCGCCGCATGGCAGGATATCAAAGCGGGCAGCTATGTTCAGGGGGCATCAACTATCACGCAGCAGCTGATCAAGCTGAGCCACCTGAATGCCGATAAAACGATCAGCCGAAAGCTGGAGGAAGCTGTTTTGGCTTATCAGATGGAAAAACGGTATTCAAAAGATGATATTCTTGAGATGTATCTGAATTTCGTCTATTTCGGACGTGGATACTATGGTATCGAGGCCGCGGCGCTCGGGTACTTTGGGGTGCATGCAAAAGAGCTGAGCATAGCACAGGCAGCTACACTTGCAGGGATCCTGAAATCACCGTCAAACTATGCCCCGCATCTGAACAGAGAAAAATCGCTCGCAAGAAGGAACACGATTCTTTCGTTGATGGAGACATACGGACACATCACTGCAGCGGAAAAAGAAGCAGCGGTAAAGGAACCGCTTCATGTTCTTGAAGCACGGCGTGAGACACGGGGGTATTATATCGATACAGTGCTTCGTGATGCGGCGTCGGCAATCGGAATTTCAACGGAAGACTTATTGACCGGCGGATACAGGATCTATACTGCGCTCGACCTTGCGCTGCAGCAAAAATGCGAAAAGCTTTTTGCGGATGATTCGTTGTTCCCAACGGAAGAGTGCCAGGGTGCCATCGTCGTGATCAAGACGGAAACAGGAGCGGTTGCCGCACTTGTTGGGGGAAGGGAACAGCACACCGCAATGGCGTTTAACCGTGCGGTCGATATGAAACGCCAGCCCGGTTCGGTGATCAAACCGATCATTTCCTATGCGCCCGCAATGGAATACTGCGGCTATACAGCTGCATCCATGCTGCTTGATGAACCCACAACGTTTTCCGATTATACACCAAGAAATTTTAATGATCGGTATTATGGGTGGGTCACGCTTAGAGAGGCAGTCAGGCGATCTTTAAATGTGCCGGCAGTTAAGGTGCTTGATGAGATCGGTATCGAAACCGGGAAATCGTTTGCTTCTTCCGTTGGGATTCGTTTTGATGAGGCTGACACGAGCCTTACCCTTGCGCTCGGTGGGTTTACATTCGGTGTGTCACCGCTTGACCTTGCAGGAGCGTACGGTGCATTTTCGGCAGAAGGCATCTATCGAAAGCCGTCGCTGATCCGTAGGATCGAAAATGCACAGGGTGATATTCTCTTTCTGAATGAAAATGAGGAACGGCGTGTGTTGAGCAAGGAAAACGCTTTTCTTCTGACCAGCATGCTGCAAAGCGCCATCGAGATCGGAACGGGGAAAAGGCTTGGCGAACTGGATATCCCGCTTGCCGGAAAAACAGGTACGGTAGGGAATGAGACGGGAAACAGAGATGCATGGATGGCAGCGTATAACAGCGAATACACCGCCTGTGTTTGGATGGGATATGATTCAGCCGATGACGGCGTACTTCCGCCTGAAGCAACGGGCGGAAGCTATCCTGCGCTTCTTTTGAAGGAACTGTTTTCTGCACTATATCCGCATTTAGCGGATGCTCCTGATTTTTCCGTTCCCGATGGGATAGATACGATCAAACTTGATGCGTATACGCTAAGACGGGAACACTGTGCTGTACTTGCCAATTCATTTACGCCGGAAGAGGAGATACTTACAGAGTATTTTGCAGCCGGTACAGAACCCGGCAAGGTAACGCAATACTGGGCTGTGCCGTATCCTGTCAAAGAACTGAATGTGCGATATTCTCCCATGAACTTTCCGATGATCAGCTTTCATGCACCGCAACCCTTTGTTCGGTACAAGCTGTACCGGATAAACGCATTCAGCGGTGAACAAGTGCTGATACATCAATGGGATAATGTACAGGGGGAGATTGAATACACAGACAGGGAAGTTTCAAACGGGGAACACTATCGATACATTGTCGTTCCGGAGCATCCGCAAATTCGGGTAAACGGAAAAAACATGGAAGGACCTGTCAGACAAACACAGCTGATCGAGATCAAAACGGCAGAACTGCAGCTTGAAGATTCTGAAATGATATGGAGTGAACGGTAGGCGGGAAGTTGCATTTTCTACAGCATGTGTTGCAAAAAATGAAACGCCTTGACGTTACAATGTGAATTCTGTAATATAGTATTCAAAGATGTCTATGATTTGCTATCAGCTTTGAATGATAAACAGAATGACGAAAAGGTGAATCGATATGGATTTAATGCAGATTGCGAGTGAAATGCCGCCGCGTTCCGTTATGGTTGCAAGGGATTGGGTTTTTCAGGTGATCCGTACGGCAATCGTGCGGGGTGTGCTGCCCGGCGGAATGCCGCTTAAGCAGGATGAGATCTCAGCTGCGCTGAAAGTGAGCCACATCCCGGTCAGAGAGGCTTTTCGCCAGCTTGAGGCGCAGGGCCTTGTAAGGATCTTTCCGAACAGGGGCGCCGTCGTGACACAGTTGAACCGCCGTGAACTTGAGAATGTCATCGATACAAGGATCATGCTGGAGGTCGGTGTATTCCGAAGTGCGATCCCGCACCTGACGGAAGACGATCTCAGGCGTGCGCAGGATATCCTTGCGGAGTTTGATAAGGAAAGCAATCCGCTCAAGTATGATCATCTGAATCTGCAGTTCCACTTTGCACTCTATTCCCCCTGCCGAAACGAGGTCGCATTGGGAATGATCGATCAGCTTCATGCAAATTCAGACCGTTATATGCGTCCCTACTATCCCAAGGATGAAGAAAGCAACCGCATTTTTAAATCCGTTGCAGAGCATCAGGCCTTGATCGATGCAAGCCGTGTAAAGGATGCGGAACTAGCCTGTGCAATGCTCAGAACACATCTTGAAAGCACAAAGAATATGCTGCTTGCTTCGCCCCTTGTGATCGATAATTGACCAATAAAAAACCTTGCAGAGATTTTGAAGTGACCCCAAAAAGTTAGACAATATTATCAAAAAATGTTTAAGCAGCCGAAAGGGCTTGCTGTCTGTGAATCGCAGGCGGCAAGCCCTTGAGTTTTGCCTTAATGCGACGGTTGTTATAATAATCCAGATATTCAA
>JAFSEB010000073.1 GCA_017435905.1 Clostridia bacterium
GGTTTGGGATGGTGTCAATGCCCATGTCATTCTGTTTGGTGTCAGGGATGATGAAATCGAGTATCCGGAAATTGCTGCCGTAGCATCTGGTAATGCTGAGGACGATGACGAAACAGAGGAACTGGTGGACTTCTCCGACGTAGATTATGATGATGACGATATGGAGGATGAACGCCTGGGAAAAACTGAACCCCTCAGTGCATCAAAAACGCATTGGGGGGAGGATAGCAAACGAGATTTTGATGTCCCTACGGGCGGAAAAGAAGCAGAACGGCGAGGTATCCCTGTCGGAGCCCATCGGCACGGACGGGGACGGCAACGAGATCTCCCTTGCGGACATCCTCGGCTCGGAAGCGGATACGGTGCAGCGTGAGGTAGAAAGCAGCATGATATCGGATACGGTGCGAAAAGCCGTTGAAGCGGTGCTTTCGGGCCGTGAATGCACGGTGATCAAGCTCCGTTACGGGCTCATCAACGGCCGCTGCATGCCCCAAAGGGAAGTGGCGGCGCTGCTTGGGATCTCAAGGAGCTATGTATTGCACCGCCGCTAATGTAAACGATGCCCGGAGGAGCCTAAAATACGGGCTTGTCCGGGCATCGGTGGTGTTAGGTTAGCGACGTCGTTATTGTAAGCGGTGAGAAAATTTAGGACAATAAGCGGCCATTCATCACGCCATTTACTATAAAAAGATATATATCACTATGAAAAACGCTTTGCTATTACCATGATAGCCTTTGGAGATTCCAACTTTACAGTGTTATTGTACTGTCGCTCATAAACCTCATCGCCATAATAAGAAATTTCAGTCTGTGAAGGAACTTTGATGCGAATTACTGACATAGATCGGTAGTCTATGATATCGATATTACTAAGCACAGATGAAATAAGCGAATCTGACAGTGCGGATGTTTTTATAAAACCAACAATCCGTCGGCAATAGTCTTCGAGTGTAATACCCAGAACAGCCGCTTCACGATCAATACCGACAATTGAATGGTTAGATATAGTAACAGGCATGATGCTATCAAGTTCTTGAATGCGTTTGGCATCAGCTTCCTTATCAGCCACACCAATAAAGATACTGTTGCTGCAATGGCATACGAAGATGGGTACGGGATCAACTTGCAGAGTACCTCTTTGTCCGTAGCGGAGATCGAAGGGCCTCTTGCATCGCTTGAAAAGGTGGAACCGTGAAATCGCAAATCAGCAGCAAAAAAAGAACCGCTTCGGCGGTTCTTTTTTTGCTGCATTACTGAGATGAAAAATAGCGGGCGCGGACATCAATGGCATCAAAACTGTCAAACAGCAAAAAGAAAGGCTGACCGGAATAAAGCAGATAACAGAAATAAAACAGAATATTGGAGACCGAGGGCACGGCAAGGTGCGGGCGCCCCGTCAGCTTGTCGATCATTTTTTCTTTTTCGGCTATATCCCAGCAAAGGTTTGCAAGGCGTTCAACGCTTCTTTCAACGGAAGCGGAAGACTTGTTGAGCATTGCTGCGACTTGCGGGTAAACATTCTTTGTAATTTTGATTTCGCATTTGGGGATGCCTTGCAGAAAGTGAAGGTCAATAATTACATCCATAGCTTTTGCCGTCGGCCTGATGTCGGAGCGGGTCATACCTATAATAAAATAAATGAGCTTCTCAGACGAAGTTAACATAAAGCGGGCCCGCCTTTCTTAAAGATCAATAATATGATAAAAAAGATGTGCATCTTCATATTCAAAATCGACAAAAGGCGACAAGACAGAACACTTTTGTGCTTAAAAAACCGCCGGAGCCAATAATGACCCCGGCGGTTTTCAGCTGCGGCTGGAGAATTGATAAGCTCATCCAACCGAATTTCAGGTTATAATCCGCATTTGTTCATTAAGGAATCCAACGGGATGAGGTTTCGGATGTACTGCTGTAGCCTGTGCCGTTTGAGCGGCTGTAGTGGGTTGCGGAAACTTTGTAATAGTAGCCGCCTTCAACGGTAAAGGATTCGGAAGCATACACGGAATCGGAATTGGTGGCAGATTTGGTGACGCTGTCTACTTCATACCAAACATTGCCGTGCTTTTCCCAAAGACAGATCTTAACGCTGATAAAGTCTTCGGTTGTAGCAGAATACGATTCACCTGTATATGTTACTGTTCTTCCCGACACACCCATTGTACAATTGCCGGTGGCACTTCGCGGTGCGGCGAGAACAACGGAACAGACGCCGAAACACATGATTGCTGTCAAAATAAGACTGAGAATCCGTTTTTTCATAGAAACCTCCAAATAAAGAAAGATATTGCGTATAGACGCATATATATGACACCGCATCTTTGAAAAATCTGTCACCAAAAACAATAATATATTATTTTATTTATCAAAAGAATGCGAAAAAAATTTTGTTGCTGTTGTGTCTATAGTATACGAAATAAATAGGAGGGGATTCCATGCAAGCGGGAAATAAAGTTGCTCCTTCCAGCAGCGTTACATTGGCTAGCTATGCTACCAATGCTTCAGCCGGTAGTTCAATGTCCGGTATTCCATATTGTTGGGGCGGCATGCAGGGCAACCAAAATTTAGGCTCCGAAATTAATTATACGAAGTTCAAAACTGTAATCGCGACAAGTTATGGTTCAAATCTTTATAGTGCAGGAAATGTTAATTGCACAGGAAACTATAAAAGCGGAACAGCTGGAGTAGACTGCTCAGGGTTTGTGGGATGTGCTTTTGAACTAACGAGCAAAAAGAATTCAGAGTGGTTCCGTGACAGCTTCGGCAGCATAGTGGAAGGAGAGAATTATCAGTCCATGGATGTCATGGCGAAGAGTGGTCATGTGATGCTTTTTGATCTTTACAGTGCAAGTACAGACTGATATACTGTATATGAATCAACGACATCTTCATATAATCGAACTGTTCATAGAACTGTAACTGCAAGTTATGCTAGCGGATTCATATTTAAAACCAACTGGCCATAATATCTATGTGAGGCAATTAATATGACAAAGCGGATCATTTTCATTTTTTGTGCAGCGGCTGTGCTTTTGCTGTCTGCCGGCTGCAGCGGACCTGATATCCCGACTGAAAGCAGCCCTACACCTGTGCCCTCCTCAACTTCTGCGCCTGCGGCTGTGCCGGAGGAAACACCGGAATTCGATTCTGCATCGGGGCAGGTTGAGCTCGATGCCATGCTTGCTTATCTCGAATGGCAATACACCGTAACCGGCGGCAGAATTGGGGCTTCCGATGAACAACTGAGCGAGAATATGGGGAACCTGTTTGCGCTGAAGGCTATTCGCAAAGCCATCGGTGGGGAAATCTTCGGGCAGGCGGACGGCAGCGGACTCATTTATGCTGCGCTTGAAGAAGCCTATCAACTGAAGGACTTGGGCGAACACCATCCCTTTGCGGAGCTTGAGAAAGACGCAAAGGAACAGCATCGCTTTTCAGCGGAACATGGACTTTTCACGGAAAGCAACGGTCTTGCGGCGTCTGCGGACGCCATGCATACGGGTGATTTGCTGTTCTGGGCGGATGAAAGCGGGGATGTCACTAAAGTGAGCCTGCTTTTCCGGCAGGGAGACAGCCTTTACAGCATCGAAACGGAACATAGCGGCACTGCCTGCGTATCTGATTTGAATATGGCAGATGATGCGTACCGGTTTTTGGGATACGCCCGATTGAATACCACATTCACTGCTGCATACGAACCTGAGAGCGGCAGCAGCCAAATCCTTTCCACGGAAAAGGTGCTCTTCAACTGTCCGCCCACTCCGCCGGAAGCACCGGCAAAGCGAGGATACAGCTTTATGGAATGGCAGCCTTCTGTGTCTGATGGGATGCGAAAGGATACGACCTATACCGCTGTGTACGCTCCCATATCGGAGGGCGAAGCCACTGCTACGACGCCGTCTCCCGCACCGGAATTTGATTTCAGCAATCCTGAAGCCCTTGTTCTTGAGAAGTGGGAAGGTGAGCTCAATATCCCCTGTGAAACCATAGAAACGGGAACCATCGTATCCATCACGGAAAACAGCATCACCTATGAGCTTGGCTATTATGCGGATATTCCGGATTGGGGACCGGAGCTCATCTCCACCGGGGAACTTGTGACGCTTAGCGTGGATGATGAAAGCCAGTTCTGGACGCTGGGGCTTCTTGAGTATTTCACCTTCGGAAGAGTCAGCCAACCCGTTTTCACGGAATGGTTCAATGAGACCGGCGGCACCTTCATGGAGTTCCGCTCCGAAAACGGTAAGTTGCTTGCGGGCGCGGAAATCTATATGAGTTAATCTAAAGAGCTGTAGCGCATGAGAGGTGCGGCAGATGCGTCTTAGATGATAAAAGACAAAAGGGCAGCCAGCCGGGCGCATGACGCAGAGCGTGCCTAAATACGGAAAAAAGGGATGAATGAGAATCGAAACGAAGTGCTGTGGATCCGGTGCCCGGTTTGCGATGGCAAAACGCGGGTCAAAGTGGATAAAACGACGGTATTGTTGAATTTCCCGCTTTTCTGCCCGAAGTGCAGAAAAGAACACCGAATCGATGTGGTGAATTTAAAACTCATCGTGCATCAATGAGCCGGACACAATATGTGCAGAGCCTGCTTTCCAAAATCATTGGAATGGCAGGCTCTTGTTATTTGATGTTGATTACATTTTTGCTGCGAAGCGCAGACAGGACGGATTTGAGGATGGGGATCATTGCAGCAGCCTCTTCTTCACTGCAGCTTTCGATCAGATGCCGCAAGTGAGTAATGGAAGGATCGGTCCGCTGCATTTCCGGGTAGAAAATCTCTTTCGCATCGATGTTCAGTGCATCGGATCAGCGGATAAAGGACTTCCATCTTGGGATTTCCTTTATAGTTTTCGATGTTTAAAACTGTGCGGACATCGACATCGATGGATTCTGCCACTTCGCTTTGCGTCAGGTTCAGCTTTGCACGGGCACGGCGGATGGTATCGCCCAGCGTACGCGAATAATCAGGCATCACAATTCACCTCAAATATATTCTACAATACACTTCCTTTTGATTGAATTCATCACGACTCATATGAAATATGTATTTGGCTGCATGCCGGATCAAACGGTTCATTACATGGAAGCAATGATAAGTAAAATGACCACCTCTTTGAATATGCATTTCATTGTTGCGTACAGGATCAATATGTCCTGATACATGTACTGCATTGCATTTGCAGCGTTTTTAAGTCAAAGACACCTGCCTATTTTCGGGCGGGTGTCTTTTGGGTATGGGATGGCAAGCGTTGCCGGGCACCCCCTCTCACGATTCGGTTTTTACAAAAAATCGGATCGGAGGAAAGGAAAATGATGACAATCAATCTTCGGAGCATTTATCCGGAGCTATATAAAAGAAGATTATTATGTAACGGTTTCTGCGGAGCTGGCAAAGCAGTCTTCGAAATGGAAAAGAGATGAGAATGCGCATATGCGGCAGTGTTACCGTTATAAAGCGCATTATTCCCTCGACTGCGGAGACGGGATCGAACATGATGTTTTGTTGACTTCGCTGCCGCCGGATGAAATCGTGGAGCAAAAGTTTACTGTCGAAGAACTGCATGCAGCAATGTTGTCTTTACCGGAAAAACAGCGACGCCGCATCTATGCATTCTATTTCCTTGGCTTGAGTCAAGCGGAGATTGCACGGCACGAGGGTGTGAGCAGGAATGTTGTGTCAATTTCTGTGAGGCGAGGGCTTGATAAGCTTGCCCGGCAGTTGAGGAAAATAAAATCGAATACAACGGAATAAAAGGAAATGAAAAAGAAGCCTTCACGGAGCAAGGAAGGCTTCTTTTTCGTCTTCAAAAACCAATGTCCTGGAGATTGTTACTTGAGGTCACCTGCCGCCTTGATCTTCACACGGGCGGTGTTGCCGGGGTAATACTGCAGCGGCACATCTTCCGCATCGATGATCTCTACGGTTTTGCGAATGGCACCGGCGGCCACCGCAAGCTCGATGGCTTCGGCGCGTGCCTTGGCAAGGGCTTCTTCGCGGGGCGTTTCATTGTAATCGATGAGCTGCTCATAGGTGCCGCTGACCTTGGAGATCGCAGAACCGATGGCGTTGGCTACGCCGCCGTGGGCGTGCTTTGTGACGCTCTTTGCACCCGCAAGGTCTTCGGGCAGAACGATGCTGCCGCCGCCCACGAGGATAACATCCACATCTTCCGAGGAGACCTTCATGGCATCGATGGAATCTTCGCACAGGGCACGGATGGCATCCATGGCCTTCTTTGCAAAAGCTTCATCAAGGTGTGCAACAAGGGACTTGTCGCCAAGATCGGTCATGCCGAGGCGCACGGCAATATCCGTTGCGGTGCAGGTGTCGCCGCCGAAGACGAGCGCCTTTTCCGTGATGCGGTAGCCAACGGAATCGGGGCCTACGGTCACGGTGCCGTCTTCCTTTTCACGGACGATGGAGCCGCCGCCAAGGCCGATGGAGACAACGTCCGGCATACGAAAATTGGTGCGCACGCCGCCGATGGTCACGGCAACGCCGGATTCACGGGGGAAGCCGTTCTGAATGACGCCGAGGTCGGTGGTGGTGCCGCCCACATCGATCACAACGGCATTTTTCTGTGCGCTCAGATAGCTTGCACCGCGGATGGAGTTCGTGGGGCCGCAGGCAATGGTCAGGATCGGGTAACGGCGTGCATATTCCATGGTCATCAGCGTGCCGTCATTCTGGGAAAGGTAGACCTCAGCGTTGGTGATGCCTTCATCTACAAGAGACTGTGCAAAGCCTTCCGTGAAGGAACGGGCAACCTTGTAAAGCGCAGCGTTGAGGATGGTGGCGTTTTCACGTTCAATAAGGCCCATGGAGCCGATCTCGCTCGATACGGAAACATGCACATCATCGCCCATGATCTCACGGCAAAGCTTTGCAGCCTCCATCTCGTGATCGCTGCGCACGGTGGAGAAAACACAGGAAATGGCAACGGACATGATGCCTTCCGCCTTCAGCTCCCCAAAAAACGCTTTGGCAGCGGCCCTATCAAAGGGGGCGATCTCTTTGCCGTCATATTCAAAGCCGCCGCCTACAACAGCGGTCTTCACGGCGATAGCCTGCAGGTCTTCCGCCCAGTCCACCATCGGCGGAATGCCCCGGGATGCAGGGGCACCGATGCGCAGAATACCGATGGGCGCAAGGTTTTTGCGCTCCACGATGGCGTTTGTGCATTGGGTGGTGCCAAGCATCGCCTGGCCGATCTCCGCACGGTCAACGCCGGATTCGCTGAGAACTGCCCGGACGGCATCAAGAATACCGTCATAGATGTTTTCGCTGGTGTGCTGCTTCACGGAAGCGATCACATTCAGGTTTTCATCGATGAGAACGGCGTCCGTGTTGGTACCGCCAACGTCAATACCGAGTTTATACATGACCGTTGCCTCCTTTGCAGCGTTCTTCAAGGGGAATGTAATCGGTATCTACGCCGAAATACCGGGGGCCGACAAGATTGAGCCCTTCTTCCGTGCGCCACAGGGGGAAGCACTTGAGGCCGATGACCATGACACGCTTGCCGTATTTGAGCGCATCCGTGGGAACGGGGGTAAAGGTTTCCGTATCCACAAGGCAGATGAGGTCGGGGGTGGTGGCAAGCAGTTCGCCGTTTACATTGGCGGTGAGGTTTTCGTTCTGGAATTCCACAAAGGCCTGCTGCCCCTTGTAATCGCCGATGCCGTCCAGCACCACTTTGCCGAAGTTGAAGCCACCGCGCACTTCACGGAGCACATCGGCAATTTTGCCCTTGAAGAGCCTGAAGCCTTCCGTGATGGAAAGGAACGCTTCTTCCGGGGTGGTATCGGTGACTTCCTTCACCTTGCGGATGGCGGAGCCGAGCCTTTCGCTGCGGCTCACGATGCCGTGCACGCCGTATTCCTTCATGAATTTGCCTTCCATGGCATAGAGGGAAACGGAAACGGAACCGCCGCAGGCCATGGTGACGGAACGGGCAAGCTCTTCCGTCCATTTGTTGGTAACGGTGCGGAAAATGCAGGAATTGCCTTTTTCATCCACGAGTGCCATGGGTGTTGCGCTGCCGCCGCCGATGGTGAAGGTGACCATCTGCAGCTCCGGGAACGCACGGCCCATGCCGTCACAGTCCACGAGGGGAAGGCCAAGCCTTGCTGCAGCCGCAATGGGCAGCATGGAATTGACGCCGCCGGCCTCGATGGGCATAAAGGCATAGATGGGCTTGCCGTAGAAGGTGGATACGGTGTCATACAGCGTCTTGTATTCATCGCCGCCGATGGCTTTTTCGCCGAGCACCGTGGGGGCACCCATCATGGCAATGGGCACAACGAGGGCGTCATCGGGCACTTCGGAAGGGTCCAGCAGGGTAACGGGACCGCATTCCTTGACAGCACCGATGGCAACAAGTTTGCCCACATAGGGGTCGCCGCCGCCGCCCGCGCCGAGAAGAGCAGCGCCGAGGGCGATATCTTCGATTTCGTGGATACCGATCTTACGCAAGATAATACACTCCTTTTGTTTTTGTCATAATATGGCATTGCGGACACGCCGTTTCCGGCGTGCCCGACAGGTATTGTGTTTTGATAAAGCCTTATGCCTTCTTTGCTGCTGCCTTTTCGATCAGAACGTATGCAATAAGAGAAACGACGATGCCGTTGATGGGCCCGATGAAGAAGGGCAGGTTCAGGAAGGAAAGGAAGGGGATGGTAGCGAAGGTGCCGCCGGTCATGCAGGCAACGAGAGCGCCGATGATGAGGGCGATCACACCGGGGGCATAAAAGCCGTCACGAATCTTGAAGTTTTCCACCTTGCCCTGACCGATGATCCAGTAATCCGCAATGAGAACGCCCATCAGCGCAGGAACGATGGCGGAGAGCAGGCTCAGGAAGCCCTGGATGGAATTGAGGATGCCTACGGCAGCAAGAATTGTGCCGATGATGCCGGCGATGGCGGTGGTCACCTGGCTCTTCTTTTCATCCTGACCGAGCAGAACGGAAAGGGAAAGGCCGCCGGAATAAGCGTTGGAAACGTTGGTGGTCCAGGTGGCAAGAATGAGTGCCACAAGGCCGATCAGCGGCAGACCTGCGGTGCTGAGGAACACGCTGATATCATAAGAACCGGTGCAGATGGCAAGGATGGCGCCGAGCATCAGCACGACAAGACCTGCGGGAAGCACGCCCAGCACGGAGGATTTGACAACATCCTTGCGGCTCTTTGCAAAGCGGCAATAGTCGCCGGAAATGGCGGCGGCCACAACAAAGGAACCAACCGTCAGGCTGATGCCGGTCACGAAGCCGATGGGAGCTGCAGGCTGGTAGCCAACAAGAGCGACACCGTTGCCGGAAGCAATGTTGTAGATGAGGGAATAGGCAAGCACCGCACCGAGAAGGGGAACGGCGATCCTGTTCAGCCACTTAAGACCGCTGAAACGGAAGCAGGCGGTCAGCAGCATGATGATGCCCCAGACGACGGAGGAGAGCCATACGGGAATGTTGAGCCCCGTCATGCCGGCGATCATGGAGGAGAAGGAGGAACCGCATACAGCTGCCTGAATGCCGAACCAGCCGATGCAGGAAATGGCAAGAATGGTGCTGATGATATACTTCGCACCTTTTTCGCCGAGGGCGCTGCCGGCCATCACGGCGGTGGGAAGGCCGGTGTCACAGGCATGCATGCCCATGAAGCTCATGAAAACGCAGACCAGAACGTAGCCGATGATGATCGCAAGGGCACTTTCAAAGAGGGGAAGACCGGCACCGATCATGCCGCCGATCATCAGCGCAGGAACGCAGATCATCGCACCGATCCACACCATAGTGATGGAACCCCAACTCTGTCTTTCTTCTGCTTTGATTTCAAAACTGTTTTGTTTGCTCATAAAAAACTTTCTCCTTTGAAGAACTTGGCGTATTATAGCCCGAAAAGTCGAAGAAAGTATATGGCTGTGCGGCAGAAAAAAAGCACGGTTATTTGTCCAAAAGGACAAATAACCGTGCCCGTATGTTTGAATCTGTTTACATTTCGATCAGCCTTGTGATGGCTGCTGCCTGATAGAGAAAAGCGCGCTCCGGCTCCTTGCCGATCTCGTGCTCCAAAAGGGCTGCGATCCTGCCGAGCCTGTACTTGATGGTATTCTTGTGGAGGAACAGCATTTCTGCGGTGCGGGCAACGCTGCCCTGCGCATCGAGAAGGAAGCACATCAGCGTCTTTTTCAGTTCCGTGCTTTCATTGCTTCCTTCAAGGGGAAGAAGCGGCTGCAGCGCCTGCTGCAGGGCATCTTCGCCCTCGTTTACCGTTTTGCGGCAGCGGGCGGCATATTTCAGTTCTGCCGATGTAAAGCATTGTAACTTTGGCCAAATGCGTTTTGCGTTTTTCAGGTGGTCCCGGTTCAGCAGGAACGCCCGGCGAACATCCGCCGTGTTCCGAAGGTGATGGCAGCGGCTCAGCGTGGCGTTGATGCCCTCTTCCGCCAGCTGCCTGATAAGGGATTCCCCGAGAAGAAAAGCGTTTTCACCCTGATCGGGCCAATCGAGGAAAGCGACCGCATAGCCGTCGTAATAGTCTGCCACAACGGTTCTGCACCGGGCAGATAAGGTGTCGCGCAGGAATGAAAGCGCATGGCGGTCAAAGAGCTCCCGCCCTTCATCCTCGCATTGCAGGACCCACATGGCGTGCATGGAGGCGACATCAATGCGAAACAGCTCCGCAAGCCTTCGCATTTTCATGGGTTCATCCCGAAGGATGGCGCGGACCAGCTCGGAGATCTGCACATCCGCATGGTGGCTGCTCCAAAGGTTGACCGCAAGGCGCACAACATCAACGACCTGCAGCACCGTTTCCCTTGGAAGCAGCGTGCCGTCCTTGATCAGATACAGCTCCATGGAATCCTTCTTTTGCGGCTCAAGAGGGCAGCGCCACGCGCTTCTTTCCTTTGCAAGAAGAACGGGTGACATGACGGGCAGCTCCGGAATATCCTCAAGCTGCAGGGAAAGGGACATGGGCCATGCCGCCATGCCGAGAAGCTGCCTGCTGCGGTCCGCAAGAAGAAGGGAGCAGCGGAGCCTGTCACGCACAAGGCGCAGGACGGTATCCACCGTTCTTTGATGCTCCGGCAGGCGGGAGATCTGCGCCAAAACATCGCTGACAAGGGTAACGCTGGTGCTCTGATCGCGGATGATCGCTTCCATCACCTCGCATATCACTTCGCTGTAACGGAGGTCAAGCCGCTTTTCCGGCATCACGATCAAAACAAAATCCAGCTCGTCTGCAAGGTCAATGAGTGCCTGATCCACCTTCGGCATCAGAATGCCCACATAGTAAAGGATCATGCCTACTTCACCCACTGCGGCAAGGCGGCGGATGTTTGCGCACTGCTGCTCCACGTTGTCGGGAATGTTGGCGAAGGCGGTGATGACGATCTCGCTGCCGTAAAAGTCGATGTTGGAAAGGATCTCCTGCTGCAGATCGTTGGCATCCGCAAATTCCAGAACGGAAACGGAGGAAAGCACTTTGTTCAGGCCGCCCTTGCCCGCTGCGACCTTTGCGCCTTTCAAACAGGGATATTCGAGAATGTCGGATACTGTGATGCTCATGGGTCCCTCCGTGATCTTTATGGCGACATCATACCAAACGGGGATTTGTTTGGCAATCCTTGCGGGATTTGCTGCAGAAAAAGAAATGATGAAGGGGCGTTTTTGTTATGTGTGACAAAACTGCCGAATCTGTCACGGTATATGAGAGCGTTTATCATGGTCTTTGAGAACCTTGACAATGCAATAGCGGTGCTTCGGATCACTGTGGTGCGTGAAAAGGAAAGCTTTTTCGTGCCGGATAATGAGACTTGCGTACCGTCACAGCTTATGCGGCTTGAGCCGCTGCACGCAATGAGTATGCCTCGCCATAGGAATGGGGAGCGGCAGAATGCCAATGAGGGCCGGTAAGCCGTCCGAAGACCGTAAAAAACATGAAGACAAAACGCATAGCACCCTGATCTGTGCGGTACGCTAACCTAAATAAGAAACTGTTACAGATGAAGGATGTGAATGAATTGAGCAATAACTTGCAGCACGAAACAAGCCCTTATCTGCTCCAGCATGCGGAAAATCCCGTCAACTGGTATCCTTGGGGAGAAGCAGCTTTTTCCCGGGCAAAGAAGGAGGACAAGCCGGTGTTTCTCAGCATTGGCTACAGCACTTGCCACTGGTGCCATGTCATGGCACATGAAAGCTTTGAAGACAAAGAAGTGGCGGATCTTCTGAACCGGTATTTTATTTCCATCAAGGTGGATAAGGAAGAGCGCCCCGATATCGACAGCATTTATATGGCGGTCTGTCAGGCGTTTACCGGCAGCGGCGGCTGGCCCACCAGTATTTTTATGACGCCGGATCAAAAGCCGTTCTTTGCAGGCACCTATTTTCCGAAAAACGGGATAGGCGGCATGATCGGTATGATGGATCTTCTTGAGATCATCCGCAAAAAGTGGGCAGAGGATCGCAGCGGTCTTCTTCGCCACGCGGATACGGTCATCGGCCATTTGAAACAGGGCGAAAGGAGTGCCGGCAAAGCCATATCTGACCCCGTGAAGGATGCGGTTTCGATCTACAAGCGGATCTACGACAGGGAAAACGGCGGCTTCGGACATGCCCCCAAGTTTCCAACGCCCCACAATATCCTGTTCCTTCTGAGCGTTTATGAACGGCAGGGCGATGCTAAGTGCCTTAACATGGCGGAGCATACGCTGCTGCAGATGTACAGGGGCGGTCTCTTTGACCATATTGGCTTCGGCTTTTGCCGCTATTCCACGGACGAACAGTTTCTCGTGCCGCATTTTGAAAAGATGCTCTACGACAATGCGCTTTTGATCCTTGCTTACTGCAAGGCGTACAGCGTGACGAAAAAGGCTTTGTATCTTGAAATTGCAGAGAAAACCGCTGCCTACATCCTGCGGGAAATGACAGCCCCGGAGGGCGGTTTTTACAGCGCACAGGATGCGGACAGCGAGGGGGAAGAGGGAAAACACTATCTTTTTACCGAGGATGAGATCCTGCGGATTCTGGGAGAAGCGGAGGGAAAGAAATTCTGCGGCCGTTTCGATATTACCGCATCCGGTAATTTTGAGGGGAAGAATATACCGAACCTTCTTCACAGCGATGCGGAGGAAGGATACGATGATGCTTTCCTTGAACGCATCCGCGCATACCGCAGGGAACGGACATCGCTTCATCTTGATGATAAGATATTGACTTCCTGGAACGGCCTGATGATCGCAGCCATGTGCAGCCTGTACCGCATGAGCGGAAAAGAAGCATACCTGCAAGCGGCGAAGCAGGCAGAGCATTTCATCATGGAAAACCTGTCGGACGGCGACACACTGTTTGTCAGCTTCCGCGATGACAGACGGGGCGTAAGGGTTTTCTTGACGATTACGCTTCCCTCGTTTTTGCCGAGCTCGCCCTGTACGGTGCTACCCTTGAACGGGGATTTCTGCAGCGGGCGGAGCGGTTTTGCCTGGCGGCAAACCGAAAATTCCGGGATGAAGAAAAGGACGGTTACTACCTTTACGGGACGGATAACGAGACGCTGATCCTGCAGCCGAAAGAGACTTATGACGGTGCTGTTCCCAGCGGCAATTCCTTGATGGCGTACAATCTGGTGCGGCTTGCACAGCTTACGGGCGGCGAAAAGTATGCATCCGCGGCGGCACATCAGCTTGATTACCTTTCGGGAGAAGCGGCGCGGTATCCTGCGGGACACGCCATGTTTCTTCTTGCGCTTCTTGATAAGGAAATGCCGCTGCCGAAGGTGACTGTTGTGCCGGCAGAAGAAACGATGGATGCAAAGCTGCCGCTGCGTTTCCCGTTGGATGCGGCGGTTTCGCTGCTCCGTGAGCCGACAAAAGAATATCCGCTCAAGGACGGAAAGACCACCTTTTATATCTGCGCAAACAACAGCTGTCTGCCGCCGGTGAATGATCTTTCCGAGGTCTTTTGACCTTTTGAACAAACTGCGGCGCCTTCGCATAAACTGGAGCGAGGTGATTGCATGTATCATGACAGGGAACGCCC
This sequence comes from Clostridia bacterium, assembly GCA_017435905.1. Lineage (GTDB taxonomy): Bacteria > Bacillota > Clostridia > Christensenellales > CAG-138 > UBA1685. Next base: position 14,044 of record JAFSEB010000073.1, read on the forward strand.
GGATGCGGCGGCATACCTTGTGGGTGGGAAGGATGCGCCGGATCTGACGGGCACAGTGCGGTTTTATCAGGAGGCGGGGCGTGTTCTTGTGGCAGCGGATGTGGAAGGGCTGCCACAAAACAGCGGGAGCGGCTTTTTCGCATTTCACATTCATGAAGGAAGCTCCTGCCTTGGAACCGGATTTCCGGAAACAGGCGGCCATTATAATCCGGGAAAAACAGACCATCCACACCATGCGGGGGATCTTCCACCGCTGCTGGCGTACCGCGGCCGCGCATTTCTCGCAGTGCGTACAGACCGCTTTCGGGTGCGCGATATCATCGGGCGCACAGTGGTGATCCACGGTGATGCCGATGATTTCCACACACAGCCTTCCGGCAATGCGGGCATGAAGATTGCCTGCGGTGTGATCAGAAAAAGATAAGAAGCGGCACAATCAAGACGACTTGTTTCGGGATGATGACCCGGGCGGTCGTCTTTTTCTGTGCGGGTATCGTACCGTTGCTCATGAAAACGATGCCCGGAGGGGCAGATAGGCTCCCCGGGCATCCATGTTTGGAAAAAGGGTAACGCTCACCGTGCTTCCGTGAACGATGTGCTCACGAAGGCACATGCGGTCATGTGCCGCTTTCGTTTTCAGCGGGAAATACGAAGATCGCACCGTCGATATACTGGAGGACAAGGGAAACATCCATCATATTGACGGTACTGTCGCCGGAAACGTTTGCAGCGGCGATCGCCTCTTCCGTCAGCGCACCGCCGTCAATGTACCGGAGCATCATGGAAACATCCGCCATGTTGATCTTGCCGTCGGCATTCAGATCGCCGTAGGAGACGGAAGGCGTTTCTGCCTCTTTCTCAACGGTGATACTGAGGGCGGCAAAGGGGGCAGGATATTCGATGCCGGCGCCCTCGTCCGTGTTCTGATACATCACATGGGGGAAGGTGAGGATAAAGTCCGAATCCTCCGCTGTGAGAGGCTCTTTGGAGAAGGCGATGTATTCCGTTACATCCAGACTGTTTCCGTTGAGATAGTGCGCTGTGACCTGAAGCCCCGTGCTGTCGAAGGTTTCGCCCTCCATATAGCTGCACTTTTCCGGCATTGCGGTGATCTCAAGGCTTTCAAAGGCGCTTCCCACTGCCATAAGGTAGGCACTGTCGTTCTTGAAATAGACGGTGCCATTCGCATCAATGATGGGACTGCAGATGGCATACTGTGCCTGATCGCCAACGGGTTCAAACAGGGAATATGCGGTTTGATAAACGGATGTTGTACCCTTATCGGAATAGGATTCTTCCGATACGATGCTTGCTTCCGTCTGCCCGGGCCGATCCTCAAGAACACGCAGCTTGCCCGGCGTATAGTTGTCGATAAAGTAGACGTAGACGCAGCCGGTATCGTCTTCATAAGCGTGTGTCAGCACGCCGCTTGTCTGCGGATATCCCTGTGTGCGGACGGAGTAGGCGATTTCCCAGTTGGCGATATCGATCACCGTCAGGTTATGGCCGGAATAGGCACCGAACTGGTTCGTGCCGGAAACGCCCACATAGGCGCGGCCGTTGTAAACGGTGGGGGTGCAGGTGCTCATGGCAGGGGTTGATGCATCGGAAGAACCGTTGGAAAGCTTCAACTTTTTGATGCTTTCGATTTTGCCTGAATCGCTGACCTCCGCCTCAAAGAAGTAACCGCCTTTGTTGGTAAAGTAGAATTTCCCGTTTTCACAGGTGATGGAACACCTGATATCGCCCGGCACGCCGAGGGGAACGGCGTCAAGCAGTTCGCCCGTCAGCGGATCGAAACTCAAAAGCTTCGGATCGCCGCCAAGATAGCCGGAGGCGCCGTCATCCGTGCCGAGGAGAAGGTAGGTGTCTGTAACATAGGCACCTGCCCAATAGAAGCCGCCAAGACCGGTATAGCGCCATGTGGCAAGCTTTGCTTCATCGGCATCGGCAGGATCTTCATCGGTAGCGGAAAGACAGACATAGTTGGCTTTGCTTGTCTCGCCTACCCAGAAACCGGTATAAACGTAACCGTTATGATACACGATGGGGCAGTTGGGCTGCCCGCCAAGCGGATCACGGTACAGCCAAAGGGGATCGAGGGTATCGGCGTTAAAGGCCTGAACCGTGCCGTCCGAAAGGCCGATGAACAGCATTCCGTTCGCATAGGTGGGCGTGTTGATAGCATAGCTGGAGGCACAGTGCATTTTGCCCGTGTCTACGATCTCTCCCGTTACGGTATCCACCTTGTAAATGGTCGTGCCGGCATAGGTGTAAAGGTAACCGTCCACAAGAATGGGGCAGCCGCAGGCGTTTTTGTCAAAGCCGTCGCCGATCTTCGTGGCCCAATAAAGCACGGCTTCCTCATCGGCGATGGGGGATGGGACACTCACAACGGTATTGTTGCTGTCCGTTTTCCGCATATGCGGCCACGGGGAGGAAAGCTCACGAAGCGTTGTGTTTTCCACGGCCTTTTCAAGGGTAACGGACAGCGTGGCGGCGGTTTCGGGGGCGGTGTAGCTGCCGCTTACACCCACATAGCCCGACCGGGTCACGGTGTAGGAATAGCTGCAGCCCGGGGTGAGCGGATAAATGCCGTTTTCGGGAAGCACACGCTTGCCGTTCAGATCGTTTGTGAGGAACACGACGGCATCGGAAGGGGTAGTGGCTACGGTGACCGCTGCGGGATCGGTCTTGCTGACGGCAACGGTGTAATCCGTTTCTTCCGCAGTGCCATCTTCATGGCACACCCGAAGGGTGATCGTTTCGCTGTTCAGCGAGGGATCAAGGGGGATGGAAACGGAGGAAAGATCCTCAAAACGCACGCCGCCGATCATCAGATAATAGCCGCCGCAGCAGGGCGTTGTATCGGAATCGTTGGGGAATTCGGCTGAAAGGGTAAGGGATGTTTCTTCCCGGTTTACGGTGACAGCATATGCGGTCCTATCCCTGTCAAAGCTTGTGACGGCGTAGGAAGCATCGTAAAGCGTCAGCGCATCTTCACCGTCGCTGAGGGCAAAGGCGGTAAGGTGCAGTTTCCTTGCAAAGGTAAGCGCATAGTCCTGATAGTAGGTAATGTCGTTTTGTGCGTTTGAAATGCGGAGCGTCACGCTGTTATAGAAGCCGCTTCTTGCAATGACCTGCGTCAGGATCTGTGAAGTGCCACTGCCGACGGGCTTTTTCACGGAGACGGTTTTTTGCACGCCGTGGGTGGCTGTATTGGTGGTCTGCGCACGGTAAAGTGCCGTTACGGTATAGTTGGAAGTCGCTTGCAGATAGGCCGTTGTATTGCAATCGGAAAGGGTGAATACATAGCTGTGATCGGCAGGGGAAAATGCGCTGTCTAAAGGATACTGCACACGGGTGGCGGTGTTGCTGCCGTTATAAAGGGCGATATCCTGCAGCCAATCCTCCGCAACCGGCAAAGGGGCGTCTACAGTCAGTCCGCTTGCGGCGGTAAAGGTCTTTTCCGCATGATAATGGGTTGCCTTTGTGGAACGGCAGGTATAGCTTTCCCCGGGCACAAGGGCGTATTTGCCATCCACCGGCGCAATGACGCTGCCGGCAGCATTGATGACCTCTGCGGTGACACCGTCGGGAACCGTGAGCGAAACCGCAACGGATGCGGTCTTTGTGACATGAAGGGTATATTCCGTGCTTTGTCCCGCTGCGCTTACAAGAATGATGTGGCTGCCCGATCCCCAAATATCGTCGATGCCTTCCACGGAATAATTTTCGCCGAATGGTACAGCGGCAAGGGAAAGCGTGTCCGCTACGGTGGTAAGGTCGTAAGCGTAGGTGACAGGATCAAAGGCAAGGGGCAGAACTGTTCCCGCTGCGGAAACGGACAGTGCCGAAAGGGTCGGTGTGCGTGTAACGGTGATATCGTAATGCTGGATACGGCAATGACCGTTTTCGTCCGGGTATTGTGCTTCAAGCCGGAAAATGCGTCCGTCCATGCCCGGGGCGACAAGATTGGTCAGGGCGGTGGCGGTGCTTTCCCAGCTTTTTGATGTGGTAGAATAATCCGTGCCGTTGAGGCCCACATAGACAGCACGCAGCCTTGTTGAAGAGGTATCCGGCACATCGCCCATGCCCACATTGAGATAAAGGCTGCCATATTCCGATGCGATATCCGGGATCGAACAGGAAACGGTATGGGATGCGGTATCCTGTTTGTAAGGGTAGGGTTCCTTTGTGCTGTCAAGGATGCGAACATCCCCGAACCATTCTCCGTGGGGCAGCGTGACGGAAAGAACGGTATTCTCCGTGACGGTGAGGGTGCCTTCCGTGCGGTTAAAGCCGCCGTCTGATACAACAAAGGTGTATTCGCCTGCGATGACGGAAAGGCTTGTACCGGTAACGGCGGTCACATTGCCGTAGGCATCCCGAAGCGAAACATGGGGAGAGGCAAGGGTGCTGTCCCCCTGAAGGGCTGTAACGGAAACGGTATGCTTTTCGCCCTCAAAAAGTGCATTGTATTCGAGAACCGCACTTTCAAGGGCGCTTTTTGCTTCCTGCGCTGCGCTTTCATCGCCGTTCCGTACAGCGACAAGGGCGGCTTTATATGCGCTTTGCGCAGTAGGATACGCTGTGACATTGCCCATTTCAAGATAGTCCGCCATATAGCGGATCAGGGAGAGCAGCGCATCGGAATACCGGGAAGTAACACCGATGCAAAGGGCGGTGATATCCTCTGCCGCAGCGTTAAGGTCGTAGCCGTTGCCGTCATAGAACAGGCTGAAATTGCCGTCCGTGCCGTCTACAGCATAGATAAAGCCCTGCTCGATGCCGGTAAAGGTATGAGCCGATGCAAGCAGTGCATCGGCGATGGTATCGCCTTCTTCATAGGTGATCCTTTCCGGCGCAATGATCACGGAATTTGCGCTGACCGCTGCAAGCACAAAGCTTTTTTCCGTTTCCGCCGCAGCGGGCATTGCAAAGACAAGGAGAAGAAGGGCGAGCGTGAAGGTCAAGATTTTTTTCATATGTCCTCCTCATTTGGGTCAAAGGTGGTGCGGATGGATCGGGCACCTTAATACAGGCAATCCCACAGCTTGTAGCGCAGCTTTTCACGCCAGGACCAGGTCTCCCTGCAGGCAGTAAGCATGCGGCAAGCGTAAGCATCCATTTCATGCCGCTGTGCGTCTGCCATCGGGTGGTTGCTGAAAAGGGCTTCCCGGTTCAGCAAGGCAGCTTCTTCCGCACCTTGTGCCGATGCACCGCAGCTTTGTGCCAAACGCACCGTATAGCCGTAGCGCATGGCAATGGAATCACGGTTTTCGGCGTTTTCGATGGCTGCAAGGGCCTTTTTCAGCTTCTGCCGCTTTTTCAGGATGATCGCCGCAAGGGCAAGCAGCACAAGAAGCAGCAGATAGAGAAGGTAAATGGGCTTAAATGAGAAAGCAAAGCGCTCCTGCAGCGGTTCTTCGATGTGCTCCGGTTGCTCCACGCGGGCATATTTCAGGTGATTGCCGGAATATGTCTGCGTGTTTGGGGCGATGCTGCCGCCAAGCTCCAGCTCTTCCACATCGATATAGCCCGGCGTGACCTCAAAGGGCACAAAGCCGATGCCGGGCAGGTAGTATTCCGCCCATGCATGGGCGTGGGCTTCCGACAGGATGTATTCCGCACCTGCCTCAATGGAAGCAGCCTCTTCCTTTGAAAGAAAATAGCCTTCCACATAGCGGGCAGGTACGCCGAAATAGCGGAGCATCAGCACGGCGGCGGTGGCATAATGCACACTGTATCCGCTGCCGCTTTTTTCAAGGGTATACTGCAGAAAATCCATGCCGCCGTTGTAGGTGTACACCGTTTCATCGTAAACGAGGGCTTCGTCAAGGTAATCAAGGATCACGGAGCGGATCTCACCGAGGGTCTTTGGTGTGCTGTCATCCCCGAGCCGGCGGTCAAGGACTGTCCAGCTTTCATTGGTCAGCTGCACATCAACGGCAGAAACGTATTTTGCCAGCGATTCCTCTGCGGCAAGATAGGCTTTGACATCGCTTTTCTTTTGCGCGGCGGCAAGGGCTTGCTGTGCGCCATACCATTCGGGAACGCTGCCGGGGAGGTAGGAAAGCGATGCGGCGGCGGGAAGAGCATCATCGCCGATCAGATCGGCGGGAAGCGGCTCACTTCCAAGAAGCGCATATGGATAATACCCCGACGCACTGCATGCGGAAAGGTTTTTGATGCTGAGAGAGGCGGCTTGTACTTCCTCTGCAAGGGCAGAAGCTGTGCCGATCTGGCTTTGACCGTAAATTCCCGATTCGTGCAGCCAGTAGAAAAGCTCTTCGTATTCAGCCCGTGCGTCAAATGGCAGCGGTTCCCATGCGCTGCCGGTGTAGGTCTCATAGATGCGGCCGCGCAGATACATCTTTTGCGGTTCGCTCATGGAAACGGAAAGAGCGGGCGTTTGTGTTTTGTTCCACGCAGGGAGGTTTTTGAGCTTTCCTTCCGGCATGCTGTTTGTTTTATCATCGTAAAGGATGCGGTGAAGGGCTGTTTTGATCTCCTTTGCGGCATTTTCGTTTGCGCTGCCGTGCAGCAAAAGACCGGCTCCCACGGAAAGCAGCAAAGCGAGCAGAGCGGCACCGAGCCACACGGGCAGACCGAAGAAGCCCTGCATCATGATCTTTGCTGTGGCGCTGCGCATCAAAAGCAGGACGCTGCCGAGAAGGAACAACAGGGCGGAAACATCAAAAGGGAAAAGCCCAAAGAGAACCGCTGCATAAAAAGGCAGAAGGACCGGCAGGAAAAAGAGCACGTGCCCGGAGGAGAGGCTGAAGCATAAAAGCACCAGCGCCAGAACAAGGAGGGGAACTGCCGCAAAGGGTACGGCGCTCGCCTCCGCTGCCGTATGTGCAAGGTAAATGCGGCCGGTCAGGGCGGTCATTCTTTCAAGAATATCGTTGCTGAGGCAGCCGAGACCCGCAAGGAAGCGTACGTGAAAAACGGCGCAGAAAAGAAGTGCGGTCAAGGCGGCAACAAGAAGGCACAGGCGGCCCTTTCCCGTTTTTTGAAGAAGCGTGAAAATCGAAAACAGGGCAAGGGCAGCAAGCGCGGTCTGCCACCAGGGAAACATAAAAGAAGGAAAGTTTTGCGCGAGCACCGACGAAAGACCGACGATGAGAAGCACGGCAGCAGGGGCACCCGAAAGCATTCCCTGAAAGTCGGATACTGCCGAAACCGGCTGCAGCGCAACAGAAAGGCTGTTGTTTTTCTTGTTCATCGCCTATATCTCCAATCTTTCAAGCTGCTCTTTGCGGTTTTCGGGAGAAAAAACCAGCATATTCTTTCCCGATGCGGCCTGCGCATCGCAGCAGAGGATGTGGAATATGTTTTCCTCACCAACGGTGTCGGGAAGGGCGGCGCAAAAGCGGATCACACGTCCGTAACCCTTTGTATCCGGCAAGGGGGAATCGGGATGCCCTGCACGTGTCACCATTGCGCCGATGGCTGCAAGCAGTGCATTCCCATCCGGGATGGAACGAAGCTGCAGCTCTTCGCCATCGCTCCAGGCAAGGTCGTAGGAAAGCCCCTGTTCGGAAAGGGACTGCGCAAGGGAACAGGCAGCTTCCGCAAGGGCATCCATCCGCATGGGCGAACAGCCGTGCCGCTTATCCCAAAAAACGAGCAGCGAGCGGCTGATGTTTCTTCCGGGCTCCTTGACGAGAAGGGAACCGACTTTGGAGGAAAGCTTCCAATGAATGCGGCGGATCGGGTCGCCGCTTTGGTATTCCCGAAGGGCGAAAAGCTCCGTCATGTCATCGCCCCGTTCGGAGACGCTTTCCTCATCCGCCGTGACAAAGGCGGGAGAAATGCTGACATCGCAGGGGAAAAGCTCCGGCAATACCGTAAGCCTTGCAGCCGCTTCGAGCCGCAGCTTTTTTGAAAACACACCGAAATAATCAAAGACAGCAGCGCTTTTGATGTGTACGTACAGCCTGCCGCAATGTGCGCTTTTCAATTCCAATTCCTGCCGGAAGGTCTGCTTTGCGCCGACGCCGGCGGAAAGGGAAAGCGTTTCCTCCTCGCCTGTCAGATCGTTGAGTATGGAGATGGTAATACGAAGCTTTACGGCAGGAAACAGGCTGTTATTGGTAAGGATTAGCACGCCGGAAGCGCTTTTTTCCTTTGCTGCGGAGGTGGGCAGGGAAAGGGATGCGCTGATGTGCTTTGCTGCAGGAAGGCTGAGAAGCAGGGAAACGGGAGACAGAAACAGGACAAAGGCAAAGAGTGCCCAGGGGGTCCATGTCTTTGCGCCCGGCAGCAGTGCTGCAAGAAGCAGCACAAGAAGCGCATACCGGCAGGCTGCGCCAAAGCGTTCCCTTTTCATTTGCTGCTGAATTCCCGCACATCCGGGCGCTTGACATTGCGAAGAATGCCATCGGCAATGGATGCGGCGGTATGCTCATGAAGCTTTGCCTTGTTGCTGAGCACCATGCGGTGGGCGGCAACATCACTGAAAACTGCAGCAACATCCGCAGGGATCACGTAATCGCGTCCGTCAAGGTAAGCGTTTGCCTTTGCCGCACGGCAAACGGCAAGGGCGCCTCGGGGGCTGATGCCAAGGAGCACATAAGGATCCTTACGGGAAGCCTCCGCAAGTTCCGATACATAATCGTAAATGCTGTCCGCAACGTGAACGGACATCGCTTCGCTGCTCATCTTTTCAAGGGATTTTGCATCCGTAACGGGGCGGCAGTTTTCAAGGGGATTGCCGATATGCCTGTCCCGCATGAGTGCGACCTGACTCGCCCTGTCGGGATAGCCGAGGGAAAGGCGCACAAGAAAACGGTCAAGCTGTGCGGTGGGAAGAAGCTGCGTGCCTGCGCTGCCGACGGGGTTCTGCGTTGCAAGCACCACAAAGGGCGTCGGGAGGGCATGGGTGTGGCCATCCACGGTCACCTGCTTTTCTTCCATTGCCTCAAGAAGCGCAGACTGTGTTTTGCTGGAGGTACGGTTGATCTCATCCGCAAGAAGAAGGTTTGTCATGATCGCACCGCTTTGATAGCGAAGCTGTCCGCTGGCCTTGTCGAATACGGAGAAGCCGATGATATCGGAAGGCAGGGTATCGGATGTGAACTGCACACGCTTGTTGTCAAGTCCCAGCGTTTTTGCAAAAGCGTTTGCAAGGGTGGTTTTGCCGGTGCCGGGGACATCCTCAAGAAGGATATGCCCCTTGGCAAGGATAGCAAGAAGTACCTTTTGCACTTCCGTTTCCTTGCCGAGAATAACTTTATTGATCTCATTCAAGATATCATCTGTGATCCTTGCCATGTTTCCTCCTTGTTGCTGTGAAGCGTATTGCTGTGATGACCGCTGCCGTGGCTGCAGTGCCCCCGATGATGAGGGGAAAGTTGCTTTCGGGCCGTTCGGAAGGCCCTGCGTAACCGGAAAAATCAAAAATGCTGCCATCGCCGTGTTTCAGCTTTCTTACCGCTGTAAAGGAAAGAAGTACCTTTGCGGTGGCAAGGCAGTCGCCTGTTTCATCCGTCAGAAGATGGCTGTATGTGCCGTCTTCTTTTTTGAATTGGGCAATGCCGCTGAGAAGCGATTCGCCGCCTCTGCAGAAACGGCTGTCGGTTTCGGGATCGATCCCAAGGGCGCAGAGTGCCGTGACCGTTTCGGCAGCGCTTTCCACGCTTGGCGCACCGTAAGGTGCAAACATGCAGCGGTCCGACATAGCGTTCGAAAGGAAACGGAGCGCCGCTTCGATCACATCCGGACAGGCATTCCGATAGGGTGCGAGCGCCTGAAGTGCCATGGCGGTCATGTCCACATCGCCGCTGCCGAAGATCAGGTTGAAACCGCCGTCGGGAAGCTGTGCCTCCGTGATGGCGCTAAGCATATCTTCCCGGGTAAAACGGGCATCGGCAGGTACTTGAGCGCCGCTTGCATCAAGAGCAATGAGCGCATATATCCAGCCGTTGAGCCCCTGATCGCCGATGGAACCGCCCCGAAAAGCATAGGTGCCGTCTGCGATCAGATCGATGGGCGTGCCGTCGGGTGCCGTGCCAAAGGCTGTGGGATCACCGCCAAGGGCGAGCACCGTGAGGGCAATGCGGTGATAGGGGGTGGACTGCACGGGATGAAGACCGCCTTCCTCCGCATAAGCTTTTTCCACATACCGTTTCAGATCGGAAAGATAGGATGAAAAAACTTCCTCGCTTCCGGAAAGAGCCAAAGCCATGGCCGACCAATCGGCAAGGGAGGTGCCTGCAGGGAAATCTTTTCCAAGGGAAAGAAGTTTGCCCGGTTTGCTCTTTATGGCGCTGAGTGCTGCAGCTGCTTCTGCCTCCGCATCGACCGCATCAAAGGCATGAGCGGATGAAAAGGGGAAAAGAAGCATGAGTGCAAGCAGCAGCACACCAATACGGATCCTTCTTTGATTCACGATGCGTCTTCCTCCTTTTTTTCCGGCAGGATGGCTGCCGGTTCCGGTATGGGTTCAGGTGTTGGCTCGGGTGTCGGCTCGGGTGTCGGTTCGGGCGTCGGCTCGGGTGTCGGCTCGGGTGTCGGCTCGGGTGTCGGTTCGGGCGTCGGCACGGGCGTCGGCTCGGGCGTCGGCTCAGGCGTGGGCACAGGAGTAGGGGAAGGTGAAGGTGAAGTACCCGGCGTGGGCGTCGGTGTAGGCGTTGGGAGCGGCGTGGGCGTTGCGGCAAGCGGCGGAATGATCTCCTCTTTAGGCTCGCCGCATACGGAGCAGGCGGATCTGATAAGCCCCGGAGCCTCTGCCGTGGGTTCGATCCGCTCGATGACGGTGAACGTACCGTGGGGCTTTTCGTGATAACCGCCGCCGGTCCATGTGCCGCAATAACCGGAAAGCTTGCCTTTTCCGCTGCCGCCGCCACCGATATCCTTGCCGTAAGCAAGGGTGAAGCGCAGGTAGATGGTGGTGTTTTTGCTGAGGGTATAGGAACCGAGATCTCTTCCTGCATAAACGCTGCCATCAATGGAATACATCCAGCCGGAGGCCATGGTGAAATCGTATTCGCCAAGGCTGTCACGGTCGGAACTGTTCGAGAACGGGAACCCGTCACGCTCGATCAGCTGTCTGAGCCTTTCAGGGATCGCAGCGCCGCTGCAGATATCTCCACGGCTGAGCCTTGCAAGATAGGGGCCGTTGTAGCTGGCTTCATAGCCGTATTCTTCAAAAAACCTGTCGAGTACAGACTTTGCCGTATCGCCCTGCACGATGGGGAAGGTGGCGCTGTCGATGATGCCAAGCCCCACGGTGGTAGCATCCACCACGATATTGACATTGCCGAGAGCATCACCTTCGCTGACGGTACGGTAATGAAGGGTATAAACCTTCATGGCGGAATTGCCTCGGCCGTCCCAGGCACGCACTTTGACGGTATATTCCGCTTCATCGCCCTTGTTCGGCGGCTCGAAATGCAGTTCGTATTCCGGCCGTGCATCGCCGGTCTGCTTTTCGATCAGCTTGCCGTTGAGCCACACTTCGATCTGGTTGGAGTAGATGGGATCGCCCTCCGGGTTGGTTTTTGCGCTGACCCAGAACAGAAAATCCTGCGTATCCATCACATCCGTGTAGCCGTCAAGGTTTGTGACGATGGAAGGCGGAAATGCACCGACCTCCGGGGTGTTTTCGTCGGCCTTCTCCGCCTCGTAGCGGATGGAATAGCGGACATAAGCGATGTTTTCACCGTTTTCCTTGAGGTAAAGGGTGATGATGTTTGTTTCGTTCAGCATAAGTGCCGTTTCGTAGTTGCTTTCGGTAACACCTGAGAGCACTTTGCCGTTTGCAGGGGTAGAGGAATTGTTCAGCACCACCTTTACGGAAAGGTCGCTGCCTTCGCCTGCGGGGTACGCATAAAAACGAAGGATGCCGTCGGGCAGCTCTGTGCGGCTGATCTGCATGGTGTGAAGATCGGTGACGATGCGTGGGGAATTATCATTTCCGCCGCCAAGCCCTTCACCGCCGGCACCGTCGCCGCTGCCGTTTTCGCCTGCAGGGCCGCTGCCCTCTGTTTCCGTATCCGAATTGCCGCCGCTGCCGTCACCTTCCAATGTGCCGCCCACGGAATCATTCTCGCCTGCTTCCGGCGGTGCTTCATCGGGAGGAAGAGAAGGATCGGGTGTCCCTTCGGGCACGATCTCGGGGGTGGCGGAAGGCTCCGGTGTTGCATCGGGCGTTTCTTCCGGCGGTTTGGTGGGATCGGGCTCATCCTGCGGCGGCGGGGTGGGAAGCGGTTCTTCCGGTTCATCCGGCGGCAGGGTGGTTTCCACCGTTTCTTCCGGCGGCTTGGTCGCTTCCGGTTCGCCATCATCCTTGCCCATCAGCATGCCGCCGCCGTCAAGGGCTTCCGGTACAAGGGGTGCGGAGAGAGAGCCGATCGGGTTTTCGGGCTCTGTAAAACCGCGGCTTCGCAATGCGCCTGCAAAAACGATGATGATCGCCAGCACAAGAAGAATGCTGAGAGCGCTCAAAAGGCTGTCATGTCTGCGCATGTTGCGTTACCTCCAACGGTTTTGGTCTATTTCCAGCGTGCGTAAAGAGTCATGTTCTTTTTCACGGCGGTGTGTTCAAAATCAAAGGGTACGGTATATTGCTTATCCCGGTACCAGCCGGAAAAAGCCGCGCCGGGCTTTGCGGGATCTGCAGGGCGGAGGATCTTGCTGCCTTTTTTCACTTTTACAGGCAATACGGGGGACCCGCCCAAGCAATCGAATTTGACGGTCTTTTTACCGCATACGAGCAGCAGGATCAGCAAGAGACAGGGGATCGCCGCAAGGGGCAGCAGCCGCAGCGGAATGGCAGCTGCATCCGTAGTTGATGCTGCACTTTCCTTTTCTTCGGCTTTCTGCCATGCTGCATACAGGGTCAGGTTGCCTTTAACGGGATCGGTCTTAGGGTCAAAGGGCTTTGTGCGGTCAAGGTCACTGTACCAGCCGATGAAATCATACCCTTCACGGAGCGGAGCCTCAGACAGGGAGATGTATTCACCGTATTGCACCGTTTCGGGAGGGATGGGACTGCCGCCGCCCGTTTCAAAGGTAACGGTGCAGGCGGAGCTGACGATCACATTGATATCGTTTGCGGTGGAAGGATAGCTGCCGCTGCCGTCCGGAAGGGAAACAGAGAAGTTTTCATTCTTGATGGCAGATGCGCCGCCATCGGCTTTTATGCGAAGCTGAAAAGCACCAAGCTGCGTCCGGCTTTCCCATTCGGTGCCGCCGGAAAAGGAAACGAAATTCAGATAGAAGGCACGGCCGCCGGTGCGGCGGGCCATGTCCGTCCATTCGATGCCGGGAGCGGTCATAACGCTGCCCTCCACAAGCTCAAAAAAGCTGTCATCGTAAAGAAGCTCCGCCTGCATGGCGTACATCATTGCTTTTTCGGCACTGTCCTGTCGGGCAAGGGTGAGGGTGACGGTGATGATCCGGTCTTTTTCTGCGAAAAGCTCCGTCATGCCGTCTGCGGTGAGCTCGAAGGTATAGCTGCGGCTCTCATCCGATGCAAGCGCATTGCCCGGGATCAGGCAAACAAGCAGGCAGATGGAGAGGAAAACAGTCAAAAATCGTTTCATGTCAGATTCCTTTCGGACAAAAAGATCAGTTTTTTCTGCGGCGTCTCATCAATACGGCTGCAAGCAGGGCAGAGAGGGTCAGGCTCAAAGGAAAGAAGGCGGAACGGTCGCCTGTGGCAGGCGGTGCAACGGTGGGTTCTTTTTGGGGAGGCGTATTGCCGCCGCTGACGCCGCTTCCCGTGGGGATGCCGCTGCCGGCGGAGGTGCTGCCGCTGTTTCCGTTACCGCCGTTTCCGCTGCCGATGACGGTCACCGTGACATCGTTATCGGTAGAAGAAAAGCTATCCGTTCCGTCCTGCACGGAAACAAGGCAGTTTTCGCTTTTGATGGTGGACGAACCGCTGCTCCCTTTTACTCGCAGCTGGAACATGCCAAGCTGCACACGGCTTGGCCACTCGCTGCCGCCGAGAAAAGACACATAATTGAGGTAAAAAGCACGGCCGCCGGTGCGGCGGGCCATGTCCGTCCATTCGATGCCGGGGGCGGTCATAACGCTGCCCTCCACAAGCTCAAAAAAGGTGTCATCGTAAAGAAGCTCCGCTTGTGCCGCATGCATCAAAGAGGGATCGGTACTGTCGGTGCGGGAAAGGACCAATGTGAGGGTGATGATCTGCCCCGTGGTTGCGGTGATGTCCGTTTTGCCGTTTACGGAAAGGGCGAAATCATAACTGCGGCTGTTGTTTACTGCAAAGGCTGAGGCAGGAAAAAGGGAGAGGAAAAGGACTGCGCAGAGAAAGATGATGATTGGGCGTTTCATGGAATGCTCCTTTCGGAAAACACATTCGGCTTATTGATGCAGCAGATGCTTCCCCTAAAACAGGGGAAGCACAGCTGCAGGGATCGTTTGTTAGAAAAATACGGAAACGGGTGCTTTTATGCGATGTTGGATATAACTGCCGCCGCATCTGCGGTATTCACGGTCTTGTCACCGTTTACGTCCGCATTGAGGAACTTCTGCATGGAGACAACGTTGAAATCTTCATATTTGCCGTTGTAGATATCATAGGTGAGCTGTGCATCGTTGATATCCACGGTGCCGGACATGTTGACATCATAGCCGCCCGAAAGGGTAACGAAGGAAGCGGTGGTCAGCTGTACATGGGAAATGGCTTCTTCCCTGGTAAGGGCTTCCCCTTCTTTCACCACAAGGCAGCACCAAGCCTGATATGCTTCGCTGTAGAACATGGGAGTGCCGCTGTAGTAGAAGGTCTTGCCTTCCGCCAGTTCGCCGTTTGCGGTAACAAGGAATACCGTTTTGCCGTCAAGCTCCACATACGTGCTTACATTGATCTCATGAGTGGGGGTCTTGTTGATGGTGATCACAAGGTCACCGGTCACGTTGGCGATCTGGTACCTCATCAGGTAGCCCTGCTTGCCTGCAAAAGTGGCTTCTGTTTTTTCGCCGCCCATGGTAGCGGAGATCTCATAGTCATAGCCAAAGGCTGTGACAAATGTAAAGTTGTAATTGCTTCCTTCCACAACGGTCAGCACAGCATCCCGTACATCACCGGCACCGGTTCCTTCAAATTTGACCGTGTACGTATTCTTGGGGATCTCCTCCTTGACAACGATGAACTCGATATCGCCGGTGATGTCGCCGCCGGGAATGGTATAAACGTTTTCGCTGACGCTGAAGTTCTTGTATTCTTCATTGCCGATGGTCACGCTGACGCCGTAGGTATAGCCGTCTTCGGGGGTGAGGGTGGCAGTGTAGTCCGTCATATACTGTGCGGTGGGATATTCACTGCTCATATCGGTGCCGAGGATAACCTGAAAGATCTTGCCGGCTTTGTCCGTGACGGTCACCTTGATCTCACCGGTAACATCATCGGCAGGAACGGTATAGCTGCCATCATCGTTGTCGATCACATCAACGGGTTTGCCGCCAACGGTGACTTCGATGGTGTAATCGTACAGGTCATCCGGTTCGGAGAAGGTGTAATCCTCATTGGGCTGCGCAACGCTTTCGTCGGCGGTGAAGCCTTCGGGAAGGGTGACGGGATAGCCGTTTACGGTGACGGCAGTCGCCTCATCGGTAACGGTGGCCGCAGGGGCATCCTTGTCCGCTGCGTTGGCGGCGATATCCACATAGGCTGCGGTAAGGGTTACGTTGGCGGTACCGGTCTTGGCGGTGGTGAAGGTAAGGGAGAAGGCTTCACCAAGGGCTTTTTCATCGCCGTAGCACTGTACACGCAGAGTGCCTTTGCCTGTGATCAGCGTGGCGTTCTCGATGGAGGTGGTGGTAAGGGTGAGGATGGAAGCATCGTAGGCAAAGGTCATGTCATAAGCGTTGTAGACGGTCACATCGCCGCCATGACCGATGGTGACGGGGATGGATACGGTTTCGCCCATGATGACGTTCTTATCCTTAGCCATGGAAACGGTATAACCTTCCGCGGTGGGTTCATCGCCGGTGGAGGCAGCCTTTACGGTAACAGCCGCATCGGCAGAGGTTTCCACGGTGATGTCGGTATAAGACTTGTCCTGCATCATGCCGCATTCAAGCTTAAAAGCGGTTTCCGTATCCGCAGTAATATCCGCATTTGCGGTGAACGTGATGGTGGCAATGGTACCGGCGTTTCCGGTGCCGCCTGCGGGGTAGGCAAAGGTATAGATGGAGAATTTCTGCACGGCGGCATCGGTGCCGTCATTTTTCAGGTCGGTGCCGTCAACGGCAAGGTTTTTATCGCTGACGTCTGTACCGGTGAGTGCGGTGCCCACGGTGTAGGTACCCCTTGTGAAGAGGGAGGTATCATAATGGACATAGAATTCAGCCAGCATGACGTTTTCGATTGTATTATCGAGGGAAACGGTGACGGTGACGGTCTCACCGGCGCTGACGGCAGTTTTGTCAACGGTGATGGAGGCGGAGGGGCTGCCTTCCGCAAATGCCGCTGCGGGCAGCAGCGTGAGTACCATCAAAACTGCAAGAAGAAGGCTCAATGTTTTTTTCATGTTATTCTCCTTTTCTTTATCTGTGAATTATGCTGCCGGAATGAAACCGGTCACTGTTCTTTGGGGAATGCGGTGACGGCACCGTCGATGTACTGGAGTATCAGGCTCACATCCATCATGTTCACATAACTGTCGCCGTTGACGTTTGCGGCGGCAAACTGTGCATCGGTGAGTGCGGCGCCGTCAATATACTGCAGCACAAGAGCCACATCCGCCATGTTGATGCTGCCGTTTCCGTCAAGGTCGCCATAAACTGTTTTTTCTTCGCTTTCAAGCTTCATGGTGCAGCTGTCGCAGACGCTGTTGCCGTCCGCATCCTTATGCTCTGCGCATTCGGTGTGGAAGCGGAGATAATGGCACGTGACGGTTTCTTCAGCAGAGGTGCGGTCGTGTACGAAAAGGCCCATGTCCGCACGGAAGGAGAGGGTGCTGCCAACAGTCCCGGTGCTTTCATACTGGGTAAGGGAGAAGCCGTCTAAATAGGTGAAGCTGAGCTTCCTTGACGGGACGCCGCTGAGGGTGTTGCGGCTGAGCACGATATCATGAATGTAAGTATCGTGGGTGCCCTTATACTGGATCTCAAAATCCTCCACAAAGGAGGTGCTTGCATCCACCACAACAACATTGAAGATATCCGCCGTGATGCCGTCGCCGAGGGAGACTATGCCGGCATCGTTGTCCACGACTGTCATGACATAGGTGTGGGTGGTGGAAAGCTTTCCGTCACCGGCGGTGATCTTCAGCGCATAGATGCCGGTTTCTTCGAAGGAGACGGTATATGCGCCGTCGACGACTTCCGTGCTGTAGCCGGAAAGAACGGTTTCAAACAGATAGTCCCAGGTACCTGTAAGACCGGAGGCTTTGCATACGCTGACGCTGTAGGTCAGATCGCTTTGCTCTGCATCGGTAAACATGGATGCCACATTGACGGTGTGATCCGTGTTCGTCTTGATCTTTGCCCTTGCGGGGCTGCCGGCAACAACGGAAGGGGCGCTGTTGTGTATTTCAACGTTCACTTTGCAGGAAGCGCTGATCTCCCCAATGGCTGCAGTAACGGTAGCTTCGCCTTCACCGACGGCGGTCACAAGACCGCTTTCGCTGACGGTGGCCACGGTGCTGTCGGAGGAGCTCCAACCGATCGTCCAGCCGGAAGCCTCTGCAGGGAACACGGAGGGGGTAAGCTGCAGCGTGGTGCCCTTAATGAGCGTTTCCTCGTAGGTGTTGAGGAAGATGCGGCTGACAGCAGCGGTTTCTTCTTCGGCACCGTTGCCCACGGTGAGACGTGCGGTGGCAGGGGCGATCCTGGCGCTGATGTCCGTTGCGTTATGGTCCAGCGCCATAAGATAATAGGTGCCGTTTTCTTCGGGGGCTGTAAAGGTGATGCTGTTTCCACCGCTGTAGGAAAGGTCTTCGATCAGCTCCCAATCGCTGTTGTAAATGGCTACGGAAAGCGCATCATCATTGAGGGCGATGAAGTCTACAGAGGCAGCGGTGGTGCCCCATCCTTTGGTGGAAACGGTGATGCTTTCGCCTGCTTCTGCGGTATATGCATCCTGATCAAAGCATGCAAATTTGCCGTTGGCATTGAAAGTCCAATCGCTGAACAAGCCAACATCCCACGCATCGCCGTCGCTGAGAAGGATATAGTCCGAAGTGGAACCCCAGCCTGCGCCCATCAGCGGATAGCAGTGGTTGCGGAAATACATCAGGTTTTCATCATGGCCGAAGAAATTCACCATATAGATGCTGGTGGCACCGCCGGTGGTGTAAAGGGCACGCTTGCCGTTGCTTTCATAGGCGAGAGAACCGTCCATGTAGAGCACCTCTGTCTCTTCCGCATAGGAAAGAACGCCGGAGGAAGCGCCAAGGCAGCATTGATCTTCGGAAAGCCCCATGTAGTAACGCTCCAGCAGGTAGATATAGAGATGCAGACCGGTGGGGCGCTGAATGACGGTGTCGTCCACATAGGATCCCTTGCCGTTTTCCGTGCCGTAGCGATAGTAATCTTCAAGACCGTACAGACCAAGATCGAAATAGGGCACGGTGATCTTCTTGTGTGCAAAGGGGGTACCGTCCGCAGCAAGAATGGGGTAACCGTCGTTGGAAAGGGTCACATATACGGTAACGGAGGATTTTGCCGTTTCATCGTAGCCGTACTGTGCCTCAATGCCTTCCGGGGCAGGCGTTACGGTAACGGAAAGCATGTGGGAGACCTCGGCCTCATCACAGGCGGCGGTGAGCGTTACCTCATAGGTGCCTTCTTCCTTTACGGAAAAGAAGAAAATGTCATCCACGATCTTTGTGTGGTCGTTTTCAACGGTGCTTTCAAAGCTGTAGGCAAGGGAATGGCTTTCGGCATCCGCAAACACGGCAGCTAACTCCAACTGATAGATATCACCGGCCGTTACTTCGGCAGAGACAGGGGCATCATCTTTGACGGAAAGGCAGCTTTCTTCAGGCAGCTCCGCAGCTGCATAGGCGAAAAGAATGCAGTATTCGGTGGAGTAAGTATCCGGGATCTGCACGGAGATCGCATCGAGTTCGCCATCGCTGTTGCTGTCCTGAAGGGCAACGGTATGCGAGGCGGAAGCGACCCAGCTTGTATCACCGTCGGTGATATATTCACCGGAAGAAGTATAGTATGACCATTGCTTTTCTTCGGGGAAATCAAGCGTTGCTTCCGCTGTCCCTTCGGGAACGGAAACGGTATAGACCGTGATGTTCGTTTCAAATCCTTGCCAGTCGTACCAGATGCGATCCTGCGAGGTGATCGCAGTGATCTCCTCACCGTTTGCGGTAACGGAAAAGGGAACGGAACCGTCAGCAAAGGCACTTGCGGGAAGCAGGGCAAGGACCATTGCCAGACTGAGAAGCAGCGCCAAAAGATGTTTTGTTTTTGCTTGCATTACAAACACTCCTTTAATTGTTGTGCCGCACACGGGCGGCTGTGATGTGCATGCAGGCTTTTTTAGAAATAAAAAAGCCCGGCAGAAAAGGAGGATACATCATCCTCTTATTCTCCGAACTTCGGTTCTTCCGTCAGTTCACGGTAACGGTATGCTGTTATTTTTCACTTGGCAGCTGTATGCTGCGGCGAATCTCTTCGACCCGGACCGGGTGCTGATCCTTGATCATGACACGGACTTCGCCGTAGTCCATTGCACGGATCAGCTGGATGAGCTTCCATTCTGCTTTTGTGAGGCTGATCTGCTCTGTCGCTTCCACGGTATCCCTCCTTTCACAGGCAAATTGCCCGTTCATGCAAAAAACAAAAGCTGCGGCGACAAAAAAATGCCACCGCAGCCGTTTTCCTGCGTGAAAAGCGCCGTACCTTGCCCTGGGCCGGGGCAATACGGCTTTGCGATTCTGGAAGGTCTTCTGACTTGTGTCTCAAACGATGGACATGCCTGCCTTCTCAGAGTTTCCTCTAATGACTGACTTTCGTCAACGACAAACCATCTCGACACTTACAGCGCCGGCAGCGTGGGGAATTGCACCCCGTTCACTTGTTCAGCCCTGCCGCCGGTCTACGCACGGCCGGGCCACCAGAATCGTTCAATTGTCGCATCTATTATAGTCTCTTAAGCAGGAAGTGTCAACATTGGACAAAGTGACGGGGATTATAGCCCTTTCCGTTATTATGCCCGAAGAATATATGAACCGAAGCTGAAGATGGGGATCATAACAGAAGATTCTCCTTCGAAACAGCTTTTGATCAGATGACGGAATGAAAGGCAAGTTTGCGCAGTGAGGATCGCATACTTGCTGTTCACTAATATGAAATCATATCGGAAACATATGCTTCTTCGGAAACTGCGCAATAACGCAGGGACAGGCAAAAACTGCGGGCAAGAGGCATAATATCAGAGGAGAAAGAGTGAAAAAGGGGTGATCGTTTGGAACGAAAACCGATTCGGGTCACGTGCGTTTATGCCGGGGAAGAGGATGTACAAAGCCTTCTTTTCAGCTGCTTCCGCCTGTACCTTTGCCGCATCCTTGCGCTGAACGATGGGAAAACGCTGCCTTGCCGCTGATGCACAGATGCTTATTTCGGGGGTGAACCGTGCACTTTCTCATAAGCGACCCAACGGATTACCGCGCCGCACTGTATATTCGCTTATCAAAGGAGGACGAAAACGAAGGGCCGTCCCAGAGTGTCACCAACCAGCAATCCCTGCTCAACGAGTTCGTGCAGCAGCACCGCTTATCCGTCTACGATACCTACATCGATGACGGTTGGAGCGGCACAAATTTTGACCGCCCTGACTTTCAGCGCATGATCGGCGACATCGAGGCCAAAAAGGTCAACATGGTCATCACCAAAGACCTGTCCCGTTTGGGACGTGACTATATCATGACGGGTCATTATATGGAGCGATACTTTCCTGAAAAGAGAGTGCGCTATATTTCCTTACTGGATGGCATCGACACCGGCGTAGAGTCAACCGCCAACGACATTACCCCGTTCCGTGCCATCATGAACGACATGTATGCAAAGGACATTTCCAAGAAAATCAAGAGCGTCAAGCGGGACAAACAGCGTAAAGGTCAGTTCATCGGCGGCAAGCCCTTGTACGGCTACAAGATGCATCCGACGGAGAAAAACAAAATCGTCATTGATGAGGAAGCGGCACCCACCGTGCGGCGGATCTTCGCCATGGCAATGGAGGGCATGAGCTGCCGGCAGATCGCAGTAACTTTGAATGAAGAAGGCGTTTTGTCGCCTGCAGCCTATGCAGGATTAACGGTAGGGAAAAGAGGCCCCTATACCGGCCTTTGGAGCAGCGAGCGCATTTCCGATATGCTGCAGAACGAGACCTACATCGGCAGCATGGTGCAGGGGCGAAGCATCAAGATCAGTTACAAATCAAAAAAAAGCCTGAAGCAGGATCGGGAAAACTGGGTGATCGTGGAAAATACCCATGAACCGCTGATCGACAAGGCTGCCTTTGAGAAGGTGCGGTTGCTTCTTGCAAGCCGCAGGCACACCCGCAGCAGAACCTATGACTTCTTATTAAAAGGCTTGATATTCTGCCATGAGTGCGGTTATCCCATGGCGGTGATCAACCGCAAAAATGCAGCAGGAGAAGACAGGCTGTTTTTCATTTGCCGCACCTATCAGCGGTTTACGAAGGCAGGCGTCTGTACCTGCCACTCCATCAAGGAGCAGGTTGTGACGGAAGCTGTGCTCACAAAGGTTCGGGAGGTCTGTGAAGCCTGTCTCGATCCCAAGAAGCTGCAGCCCATTGCGGCGGATGCCGTGGAGAAAGCCCGGCAGGCAGAGAACCATGAAGCTGAGATCCACTCCCTGCACGGCAAAATCGACAGCATGACAGCCAATCTTGATAAGATGTATATGGACCGTCTTTCGGGATTGCTGGCTGAAGCTGATTTCGGGCGAATCTATCAGCGGGTCAAGATGGAGCGCAGTTCTCTCGAAGATAAGCTGAAGGAACTGGAGTCACAAAAAGAAAGTCCCGTCAGCACGGAGGAACGGGCAGGGGAACTGGTGCGGCAGTTTCTGGATTCTGCTTACACCAGCCGGGAACTCTTGGTCAGTCTCATCGAACGTGTGGAACTGACCGAGGACAAACAAATTATCATCAAATTCCGCTTCCGTGAACTGGAAGCAATTTCTTAAGGCAAATCGTTTACAATAGGCGAGTCGCTATGTGTCACGCCTTGAAAAGAAGGCGATCGGCAAGCTGAATGAACACCTTTGGGAAATGAAGGAAGAACGTGGCTGATACATTGCAAATGGCAGCGGCTGCTGTTACAATAGGAAAAGAAAAGAACCTTTTGCGGAGGTATGATATGAAACGGTTTGCAGCGCTGTTGCTGGTGCTGATCGTATCGGCGGCGTCCGTAACGAATGCGGAAGGGCTTTCCGGGGAAAGTGTGCCCCAAATGCAGACGGAAACGGAGATCGCAGATGTAAGTGAATATGTGCTCAGCGCCGGCAGCATGACCCCTGCATTCCTGCCAAACGGCGTGGGAAGCGGCGCTGCGGTATTTGCGGACGAAGAAAACGATCCCGACACGCTGTTCGTGGAGCGTGTTCTTGCCGCATGGAGCGATTTTTCCGAGGAGATCATCGACCTGACCGACCTTGGTCTGACCATTGAGGAGGGCGCCTTCCTGTACGGTGTGGTCATGAACCTCTATCCCCGCTTTTTTGATGTTTCCCCTTATTTCCGCTACGCCTATGACGGAAACATGATGCTTGGCATCGTGCCCCAATACCTTTGCACCAAAGAGCAGGGCGAGGTGCGGCTTGAACAGTATGATGCAGCCATTGAAAAAATGGTGGCGGATTCCGTTTCCGAAGCGGATTACCAAACGATGAGTGAAACGGAGATCGCCCTTGCGCTGCACGATTATCTTGCGCTGCATGTGCGCTACAGCTATAAGGGTGTAAACGATCGCACCGCCGACCCGGATGCGTACAACGCCTACGGCGCCGTGGTAAACGGCAGTGCGGTCTGTCAGGGCTATACGCTGGCCTATTCTGAGCTTTTGGCCTGCAACAATATCGTCTCGACCGCCGTTACCTCCGAAAATGCAGCGCATGCCTGGAATGCGGTAATGCTGGAAAACGGCACATACCACGTGGATGTGACCTTCGACGACCCCGGCTGCAGCTGGTCACCGGATGGCGACGACGATGTTTCCGGCTTTGCACGGCACGATTATTTCATGCTGACGGATGCGGAGATCATCGCAGAGGATACGAAAAGCGACCGCAGCGACATGGTGTTCAGCCTTGCGCTTGGAGAAGCCGCTTCAGTATCCCATCCCGATAGGGCGCTGTGGCAGGATGCCTATACCATGTTCTACATTGGGAACGGCCTGTGGCTTCGCCATAAAAACATGACCTACCTTGAAGGGGTGATCGAGGGGCTCAAACCCTCCGCTACGGGGCTTGATCTTTGCAGCCTTACCGATACAAAGGGGCAGGAGCTCTATCCGCACAACAGCTACCCTCTTTACGGATTTATGGCACGGCTTGACGATACGCTTTATTTGAATGCATTCGCAGGCGGCGCAAAGAGCGGCAAGATCGTCGCCCTTGATATTGGTACCTTTGAGGAAACGTCTGTTTTGACCCTGCAGGAAGGGCATATTGCGGAGGAACTGGAAGAAAAGGACGGGGATATCTACTATCTCGATCTTTGGTATGACAGCGCCGAGGGCAAGGTGAAATACGAGCGCAAAAAGCTGGAGATCTCGTCGGAAGAACCGCCCGTGACGGCGGAGGATCTGACCGGCGACGGCGTGATGGATGTGCTTGACGCCATTGCGCTTGCCAAGCACCTTGCAGGGCTTTCTTCTATTACTAACGATGTGCTGACCGCCGCCGGGTTTGTACCTGCGGAGGTATCGGTGGGGGATGCGGTTGCGATTTGTGCCGGTTGACTGCCAAATATTGTCTGCTCCATAAAAGGAATTGAATCCGAAAACCCGGTATGGTATAATCACCTTAATAATGCCATACTGGGTCTTTTTATACCCTTTTGGCATAACGACAAGAAAAGAAAGGCGATCCTGTCATGACACGGTTTAGATGGAAACGCTTGCTGATCACGGTTGGAGCATTGCTCCTGTCCCTTACGCTGCTTACGGGCATTGCCCTTGCGGCGGTGCTGTTCACGGTGGATACCTCCGCCCGCAAAACGGTGTATGCCCCCGGCGAAACGGTGAATGTGGATGTGGTTTTGAACCTTGCTGACGGGCAGGCGAGCGCAGCCCTTGGCGGCATTCAGATCGATCTTGCTTACGACAGCGATCTTTTTACTTATGAAAGCGTCAGCGCAGAGGATATCAGCTTTGTTGCCGATGCGGCGGATGATGTGCCTGCAGCGGATGCCACGGTGGATTCCTTCCTTGTGGTGAATAACGATTCCGCCAACAGCGTGGTACACCTTGTGTATGTGAACGCAGCCCTTGAAGCGCTTGGCGGTGATGCGCTTTTCACCGTGAACTTCAAGCTCAGTGAAACGGCAGCGGACGGCGCCACGGGCACCTTCACCGTGAACACGGATGGCGCTTACGATACCGCCGCCGCCCTTGTCAGCGGCACCGACCAAACGGACAAAACCTTCACCATCACCGTGGAGAAGCCGAAGGGGCTGCTTGGCGATGTGAATCTTGATAAAAAGGTAAACTCGACGGATGCAGTGATGGTGCTGCAGGCTTCGGTTAAATTGATCACCTTATCGGAGTTGCAAACAACGTTGGCCGATGTGAATTTTGATGGAAAGTTGAATTCTACAGATGCTGTTAGAATTTTGCAGTATGCTGTTAAACTGATAACTGAGTTTAAATAAATTGTCCCATAGCTTTTTTCCACAGAACGAATTGTTGTTCAGGAGGTTTTGATATGACAAAGAAAGCAACAGCCCTGTTTTTGGCACTTGTGATGATTTTCTCTATGATGCCGAATCTTGCTTTTGCGGAGGGCGCAGAACTGAATTCTGGGGTAGATGTAACCACAATCAAAACGGAGTCTGATGATGTTGTTGTGTACTCTGTTGATATTCCGCAAGGATCAGAGGCTGCATCTTTGGATATTACCGTTTCCTTTGATAGCACAAAGTTAGAGTGCACGGCTGTTACTCCCGGCTATATGATGTGTACGTACAACTTTGACCCCGATAACGATGATAATATCCTGTTTTCGGCTGCTACCATACCCACTCCGATGGGAACTTCACCCATTCCTGCGGGCAATCTTTTTAAGATTACCTTTAAAGCGAAGGATTCTCTTCAGAAAAATACGAGCGTAGATATTGAAGCTACCGTAACAAATGCTTCGAAGCCTGATGGCGTCGATCTTGTTCCGATTGCAGTCTCTATCCCCACCCAAACCGTCAACATCACCGTCACCAATCCGGCGAAGCTTGAGGTAACGAGCAAAAATATTCTTGTTGGCGGCGATCATACCGACGGCACCATCGGCTTTAAAGCTGTCAAGCTCCCCGACCTTGCTGCCGATGGTATTACCGTCACCGCATCCCGGGATGTGCTTGAATTTGGTGCGACGACCCTCGAAGGGGGATCCGGCACTGTTCCCTTTACGGTAAAGAGCAGCGCCGAGCCCGGTCATGAAGTCGAAGTTACCGTTAAGGCCGGCGATTTCTCCGATAAATGCACGGTCTTTGTGGATAAGCCTGCCGTTGCGGGCGACCTTAATGTGGGCAGCACGCTGACCGCCACGAGCCTGCTTGACGGGGCGACCTTCAAATGGATCGTCATTTTGGGCGAAGGTGCGGATATGCAGCACCATGAACGTGCCACCGGCTCGAGCTACACTCTTACCGAAGCGGATAAGGGCGGCGTCCTGAAGCTGGAAGTATCCCATTCCGACTATGAAGATGAAGGCATGGATTATGTCTACGCCAACCCCATCCTTGCCGCAAAGCCTGCCGCACCCACGGTAAGCATGGCAAGCAACGATTACACCTCCATCACCCTTACCGAGATCGAGGGTGCGGAATATAAAATTGCGGACGGCGAGTGGCAGGACAGCCCCACCTTTACGGGCCTGAAAGCCGGAACGGAATATGAGTTCTCCATCCGCATCAAGGCAACTGCTGATACGCCCGCCGGCGCTGTTGCCACCGCGAAGTTCAGCACCAAGGCTTACGAAGCGCAGAATGTGACTATTGTCGTGAAGGATACCGACGGCAATACGGTACCTTCCAACCATTATACCGTGTATGAGGTACCTCTCGGAGGAGAGAAGATACTCTTTGACGGCAAGCTGACAAGCGATGAACAGGTCGACATCAGCATTGAACTCACCGAGGAAGGCAAGAAACTCTATAAGGCTACATCTGCTGATAAAGTCGATTGGACCTTTGACGGCCTTGCATATGCGATATATTCCCAATCTGCACATATATACAGAGCCGAGATCAGCCTGTTGGACCTCACCAAGGGCGGCAGCACTACCCTTACCCTTACCCCAAAGGACCCCTTTGAAGTCAGGGTGAAGCAGGGCGGCCAGGGCGGCGACTATACCTTTGAAGCCATGCAGGCCGGGAAGCTGACCGTTTCCATGCCTTATACCGGCAGCCAGGTCTGCTATACGAGGAGTAAAAAACTTGGCAGTTCATTCAACTCCTACACCGGGGAATCCAACTGCTTCCTGATCTGCAGCAATAGCACCGAGGATTCTGCCGACACTTATTGGGTGGATGCAGAGGGCAATGAGATCTACGACAATCCTGTAAACGTGGGCACCTACAAGCTGATGGCCTACTTTGACGGCAGCGCTACAAGTGATTTCAAGCCCCTTGCGCCCACGGTGATCGTGGAGCTGACCGTTACCAAGGCCGACAGGACCGATGTGCCCCAAACGCCCACCCTGGTCAGCAAGACCGAAAATTCCCTCACCGTTGAGAACCGTGATGCGGACGGCAATCTTGAAACCGACGTTGAATGGATGCTTTGCGATTCGGGGAAAAATCCGATCACCGGTTGGATGCAGGGCGAAAACGGTCAGGTCACCTTTACCGGTCTTACCGACGGCACCCGTTATCTTATCAGTGCCCGTTATGCGGAAAGCGCCAACCAGAGTGCAAGCGGTGCCTGTACAGAGCCCCTTCAGGTGGATACCGTTTATGCGCCCAAGACGATAAAGATTTTCGGCTATGTGAACGACCCGTCGGAAGACCTCTCCGGCCTGTTTAAGGTTTACCTGGCGGATGAAGATGATAAAAATAAACCCACCGATGTGGAAGTGACAACGCTCACTGCCGGCGCAAGCAATGCAAAGCGTGTCGTCATCATGCTGACGGAGGAGGCCCGGGAACGGTATTATCTCAACGGTTATCCGGGCGAAAACCCCAGTCGCTACGAAACGGCCATGAAGGGTACAGACTCGACTCCTCTCAATGAGTATTCCTTTGCGACCACCATCACCGGCAGCGACAACGGTGTGTATTTGCCGCCGGATCATGAAGATCAGCCGGGCATGAACATCAAGCTGTTCGAAAAGAAGGAAAATACCTTCCTTGTCAGCAAGAACGGCGCTGCGGCTGCTGCGGCACCCGTTGTAGAATCCATTCCCTATACCGGCAGCGCCTTTACCGCACGGGGTGCGCTTCAGGCAGACGCAGGTGCTGCTTTCACCGTGATCCCGAGTATTAGCGATACCAGCACCGGCAAGCCGATTCCTTCCGTTTGCTGGAAGGATGCAAACGGTGATGTTGTGGCAAACCCTGTTGCTGTCGGCACTTACTACCTGTATGCTTCCGTTGCAGCAGGCACCATGTGGAAGGCGACCCCGGAAACGCTGGTTCTGACCCTGACCGTTGACAAGGGCGAGCAGACTGCGCCCGCAAGCGCACCCGAAAAGGTATCCGCAACCAAGGATTCCGTCACGGTCAAGCTTGCAGATGCGAAGAAGGTGCAGTTTGCCATCGATGACGGCACCGGCAGCCTGATCTGGTATGATGCCGCTTCCGACGGCACCTACACCTTCACCGGCCTTGATGACTACACCAAGTACAACGTCGTTGCCCGCTATGCGGCGAACGATAACCAGCTTGCAAGCCCTGCAAGTGCAGCACTTGCAGTGCAGACCGAACCTGCACCGCAGATCATCGGAGTTAAAGTCAAGTGTGGGGACAAGGAGCTGGCTCCTGCCGATTTCAAGATATATGAAGGCAGTGAGTTCTTTGACTGGGCGATCACCGGCGGTGAAAAGGTCACCATTACCGTGAAGCTTTCCGATGAGGCAAAGAAGATCTATAAGCCCAATCAGCTGACGGTGGATGCGCACAACATGGGAAGGGAAAACATCTCCTATGCTGACGGCACCTATACCGCTACCCTCTTCCTGACCGATTACACCGAGGGCGGTACCGTTACCTTCAACCTCACAGAGAAGGAAACGATCTCCGTCAGGGTCAGCAAGGAGCAGGTACATTTTGAAAACATGAAGGAGTCTTTGACGGATACAAAGACCTATGACGGCAAAGCTTCCAAGTGGCTCGACATAACGTATAGCAACTACACAGGGTCAGAAGAATTTGCATATTTTATCAAGGAAGATAAAAACGGTTTATATTTGGACACAGAATGGTACGATGCACAGGGCAAAGAACTTTCGGATGACCCGGTCAACGTTGGCACCTACAAGCTGATCGCAAAATATAAGGGCAACGATAATTATAAACCCCTTGCGGAAACGTTGCTTGTTACGCTGACCATTAACCCGGCGGTCATGGAAACGCCCGATGCGCCCACTGTCGGTGAAGTGACGAAGGATTCCATCAGCTATACCGGCGTGAAGGGACAGAAATACGCAGTGACCACTTCTGCAACCGCTCCTGATGCCAATGCGGCAGATTGGAAGGAATGCACTGCCGATGGTACCATGACCGAGACCGGTCTTGAACCCAACACGCAGTATTACATCCACACCTTCGTGCCTGCATTGACTTCGAACCATGCAAATTCCGCAGCAGCCACCACTTCCGTGACCACCAAGCACAGCTACGGTGTGGAAGTGGCAGAAGAAACTACCCTCACGTGGAATGTGCGTGTAGGTACGGATCCTGCTTCGTTGTCGGCGATAATGAACCAGACAGTGCCGGTCAAATCCACCGGCACGGGCGATATTTCCGTAGTGTGCACGAACAGCGATGAATCGCCCTTCGGTACAGGCATAACGTCGATGCTTATCAAGCAAAGCGACCCTGAAAAGGTACTGCCCTTCACGCTCAAAAACAATATGATCTCCACGGCTGCGACCGGCAGCGTTTCCTACACCTATACCTATACGGTCAAGGAAAACTACACGGACGGTGAAGAAATCAAGAGCTTCAAGGTGACCTGCGTGGTCAACGTGGTGGAAAAGGATGTTGTCTCCTTCACAAACTTCGATGATCTTACCGTTACCTACGGCGAAGCCTATGACATGGAGACCGCCGAGCCGCAGGTACAGACCGGCGTTGCACCCTATACCGGTGAACTTGAGTACTCTTACACCGATAAAAACGGCGTTACCAGTACGGGTGCTCCCCTGACGGCAGGCACCTACACCGTAAAGGTCAAGGTTCCCGACAGCAATGCGGACTACGCAGGCGAAAAGAGCGTGAAGCTGACCATCAATCCGAAGGAAGTTGAGCTTACCGGCCTTACCGTCAAGGAAAAGATCTATGACGGCACCACCGCTGCGGAGCTTGACGAGACCGGCGCCTCACTTGCAGGCGTTGTGCCCGGCGATTCTCTCAGCTTCAATGTGACCTCTGCCGCCTTCAACAGCGTCAACGTGGATGAAGCCAATGCGGTCACCGTTGCGATCGAGCTTGATGGCTCCGGGAAAGATAACTACACTCTCAAGGCGCTCGCGCCCATTGCTTCTGCCATCAAGCCCCGTGAGGTCAGCATCGTGGTCACCGCAAAGGATAAGGTCTACGACGGCACCATCGATGCGGAAGTGACCGCTGCCTATGCGGAAAACAGCGGCATGCTGGATGCGGATCAGCCCTTTGTGACCCTGAATGCGGAAGGCGCCTTCGACAACAAGAACGTGGGCGAAGACAAGAAGGTCATCTGCACCGTTTCTTTGGAAAACAACGCCGGCTATTTGGTGGCCTCCAACTATACGGTCAAGTATGAAGATGCCACCGCTTCCATCAGCGAAAAGGAAGTCTATGTTGTCTTCGAAGGCACCATGGAGCACGTTTATGACGGCCAGCCCAAGAGCGTGACCGCCAAGGTGGAAGGCGTTGAGACAGGCGATGAAGCTTCCGTTACCGTCGTATACGGCACGGATACCGCTGCGCCCACCCTTGCAGGCGCATATGTGCTCACCGCAAAGGATCTTACCAACAGCAACTACAAGCTGGCGGCTGAACCCTACACGCAGGCAGAGGCTGCACGCACGCTGAAGATCGCCCTTGGCGAATATACGCCCGGCAGCAGCAGTGCGGAAAAGAGCATCGGCTACCTTGATACCGCCGAAAAGAGCTACGATCTCAAGGAGATCTTCGGCGTTGCGCTCGATGGCACCTTCGAGGTATTCCTCCTTGAAGAAAACGACATCCTTGCCAAGCATGAGCTTGTCTCCGGCAATGCGCTCGTTCAGCTCAAGGACGGTTGCAGCATCGGTCAGACGGCGAACATCACCTATGTGTTTACCCCCGCAGCTGCCAATACCTACAAGACCTTTACCGTGAAGCTGACCGTGAAGGTCGCTGCGGAGAGCGTGAAGAGCATTGAGATCATCGGCGCCCCCGATGAGATCGAGATCGGCACCGAGCTTGACCTTTCCGCCATTGAGCTGAAGGTCACCTACGAAAACGGCAGCGTGGATGTCTTCGATTCCACCACCTATACCGCTTCCGGCTATTCCACGGAACTCAAGGTTGAAAATCTCGGTACCCAGACGCTGACTCTCACCGCCTTGAAGAACGGCGCAACGCATACCGCCACGAAGAACATCACCGTGAAGGATGCGCTCGCCGGCCTCTCCATGGAAACCGCTCCCACCAAGACCGAATACGCCCTCGGCGAAACCAAGATCGATCTTGCCGGCGGTAAGGTAAAGGCTATCTATAAGAGCGGTGCGGAAAAGAGCATGGACCTTACCGATCCTGCCCTGACCCTCAGCGAAGTGACCGAAGCCATGATGCGCACCCTCGGCGAGCATACCGTGGCCGTTTCCTACACCGAAGGCAGCACCTTCCAGACCGCCTTCACCTTCACCGTTGTGACCGGCTCCGTGGAGAACCCGGGCGAAGGTCAGACCGGCGGCACCGTCAAGGATGACGATGAGTTCCTCACCGATCCCGATGATGAGAACTCTACCGTTCCCGGCAGCGATGTCAACGTTACCATCGGTGCGGCACAGGATCCCGACGGCGCAAAGGAAGCCGTGGAAGCCGAGAAACCCGGCCTCAAGGATAAGACCCTGCCCCTCGGTGCCAAGCTTGAAGATGCAAGCGGTAACACGGTCTATTCCAAGCAGCCCATTACCGTGCAGGTGGCATATCCTGCCGGCACCGACAGCAAGGATACCTTCATCGTCTACCTTGTGAACGAGGATGGCAGCACGACTTCCATCACGCCCACCAAGGAAGACAAGCACCTTTCCTTTGAGCTTCCTGCCGGCTTCAGTGAAGGCGACTTTGTCATCGCCTGGCAGAAGTACGTGAAGCCCACCAACAAGGATGAGTATGATGAAGAGAGCGGCAGCTTTGAAAAGCGCCAGCGCAACTTCTGGAAGAACGTCCGCAACCTGATGCGTGATGCGAAGGAAGGCTCCGTGCTTACCATCGGCGCAGGCGATTATGACCAGATGCCCACCTTCATCATGGATGCTGTGAAGGAATACAACGTAGGCCTCCGCATCCGTTGGAACGGCGGCGAAGAGATCCTCCTCGCTCCCGAAAATGCGCTTACTCCGGAAAAGAACCGCCTGTACTATCCGCTCAGCTACCTTGAAAAGAATCTTGGCAAGGTACAGCTTGGCGCCGGCGGCAGCATCATCCTTGCACCGCAGACCGGCGATGACCGCCCGGTGACCGATTACAACATGGGCTTCTTCACGATGCCCGGTGCGGTCGCCGAAAGCGTGGAAAACGCCAACGGCGAGGTCGCCCTTACCGCTGCAAACGGCAGCATGAACGGCGCACCCATCCTGATGCTTCTCGGTTCCGCAGCAGCCCTTGCTGCAGGCTGGTTCGTATCGAACCGCCGCAGGGAAGAGGAAAACTAAACAATCACGCAAAAGGCCGCATCTTCCGATGCGGCCTTTTCACTTGCTCAAAGCTCCTCCATTACGCTGAAAAGCCTTTGGCGCTGCGCATCCGTCAGCATAGGGGCAAGGCGTGCCGCCACATCCCGCAATGCGGCATCGTCAAAAACGCCCTGTGCACGGAATGAGCGAAGCTCCTCCATCAGCTCGGAATCCGTCTTTCTGCCGTAATGCTCCACGGCATTCTGCATAGAGGAAAGCGAATCCGGATCAACGGAAGCGAGCATATCCGCATACCCTTCCTTGGTGGGGGCATGTTCCTGCTTTGTGTGGTCACGTAAGCTGCGTTTGATGCTGCATCAGCTCCTTTCATGCCATATATATGCACTGCGTCGATCAAAGGATACCCTGCGGCAAAAACGGAATGTG
The DNA here is from genome assembly GCA_017435905.1 of Clostridia bacterium. GTDB lineage: Bacteria > Bacillota > Clostridia > Christensenellales > CAG-138 > UBA1685. The sequence goes on from JAFSEB010000073.1 coordinate 46,696, forward strand.
CTGCATATACTGGTAGAGAAAACAACGCAGGGAGGGCGAAATATGCAGCGAAACCCCACAACCACCACAATGCAGCGCACGCCGCAGCAAATGCGAAGCACCGCCGTAAAGCAGCAGGAGCGAAGCGCAGAGGGAAGCGGACAGGATACGGGCACTTCACCTGCGCTGCAGCTTGCAATGCGCATCCGCAACGAGCAGGGCAGGGAACGGGCGGCGCAGTTCCTTCTTGCGATGGAACCCTTTCTTGCGCCGGCGGAGCGCAGCCACATTGCGGCGAAAATCGGCGTGTCGCTGCCGCAGAAACAGCCCCAGCCGCCCCATGGGAACGATCCTTTTTCCGGAGGGAAGCTGCCGCTGCCGCAGATGCCGTTTCAGCAGAATGGCGGCGATCCGCTGCAGATGATGCAGATGCTGTCGGGGCTCGGTGCTATGGGACAGAAGGGCGGCATGGGCGCAGACCCTGCTTCGCTTGCCCGCCTTCTTGGCAGCGTGATGGGATCAAGGCAGAAATAGGGGTGCATTGCCCTGTTCCTTTCATGCTTTGGCTTGCGCAGAAAGAGAAGGTTGTATTATAATAAATAATTGGAAAAACATGTGCGGAGGTAGGGCATGCGGGAAAGCAAAGCAAAAAAAGCAGAGCGGATCGGCAATATTCTGCGTATACTGAAAGAGACCTATCCGGATGCAAAGCCGGAGCTTGATTTCAACAATCCCTTTGAGCTGCTTGTTGCTACCATGCTTTCCGCCCAGTGCACGGACAAGCAGGTGAACAAGACCACAGCGGTGCTGTTCCCTGTTTACGGAACGCCGGAGGCTTTTGCCGCCCTGACGGAAGATGAGCTTGCGCCTTATATCAAGGGTTGCGGTCTTTATAAGACAAAGGGCAAGAACATCATTGCGGCAAGCCGTATTCTGCTTGAACAGTACGGCGGCGAAGTGCCAAACGACAGGGACGCCCTCACCAAACTGCCCGGCGTCGGCAGGAAGACCGCCAACGTGGTGGTATCAAACGCTTTCGGCACACCTGCCATTGCCGTGGATACCCATGTGTTCCGTGTATCGAACAGGCTTGGCCTTGCGGAAGCGAAGGATGTCACCAAGACCGAGCAGCAGCTGATGGAGAACATTCCCGAAGCGGATTGGAGCATTGCCCATCACTGGCTGATTTTCCACGGCAGGCGCTGCTGCAGCGCAAGAAACCCGAAGTGCGAAAGCTGCACCGTTCGGGAATACTGCTCCGAGTATCTGAAGAACCAAAAGAAACAGAAATAAAGAAAAGGCAGGGGATGCACCATGCAGTTTGTAGATAAAGCAAAGATCGTCATCAAAGCCGGCGACGGCGGCGATGGCTGCTCTTCCTTCCACAGGGAGAAATTCGTCATGCAGGGCGGTCCGGACGGCGGCGATGGCGGCCGGGGCGGCAGCGTCGTGTTTTATGCCGACCCCAACATGAACACCCTTCTTGATTTTCGCTTTGCACGCCATTACCGTGCGGAGCGTGGCGAAAACGGCAGGGCAAAGATGTCCAGCGGCAGAAACGGCAAGGATCTTGAGATCCACGTTCCCGTCGGCACCCTTGTGCGGGATGTGGAGACCGGCCGCATCATTGCGGATATGAACAAGCCCGAAAGAAAGCGCATCGTGCTGCACGGCGGCAAGGGCGGCAAGGGCAATGCCCGTTTTGCAACGCCCACCCGTCAGTCGCCCCGTTTTGCACAGCCCGGTCAGAAAACCGTGGAGCATGAGGTGGAGCTTGAGCTCAAGACCATTGCGGATGTGGGCCTTGTAGGTCTGCCCAACGTGGGAAAATCCACCATTCTTTCCGTGCTGACCAGCGCAAAGCCGAAGATCGCCAACTACCACTTCACCACCCTTACGCCGAATCTTGGCGTTGTGAAGCGCTATGAGCGCACCTTTGTGCTTGCGGATATCCCGGGCCTTATTGAAGGCGCAGCGGAAGGCGCAGGCCTCGGACACGATTTCCTTCGCCACGTGGAGCGCACCCGCATGCTGGTGCACGTGGTGGATATCTCCGGCTGCGAGGGCCGTGATCCCATGGAGGATTATCTTGGCATTCGTTCCGAGCTTCGCCAGTACAGCGACCGCCTTGCGGAGATTCCGCAGCTTGTGGCGGCAAACAAGATGGATCTGACCGGCGCAGAGGACAACCTGGAGCTTTTCCTGGAGGAGCTTCGGGAGGATGGCAGCGATGTCAAAGTGTTCCCCGTTTCCGCCGCCACCGCAAAGGGCTTTGATGCGCTGCTTGATGAAGTGCTCAAAACCCTTGATACCCTGCCCCAGACCTATGAGTTTGAGGAGGAGGACCTTGCGGAAAGCCACCGTTACGATCCGGGCTTCCACATCGAAAAGGATGGCGACGTGTTCGTTCTGACGGGCGGCAGCATCGAGTACCTGCTCGATACCACCTATGCGGAGGATGAGACCTCCATGCGCCGCTTCCAGCAGTTCCTGATCAAGGAAGGCATCATCGATGCGCTGCGTGAGGCCGGTGCCACAGAGGAAAGCACCGTGCGCATGGGCGAATGGGAATTTGATTTTGTGGAATAACGACCAAGGGGGAAATGAGATATGATCACCAGCAAACAGAGGGCGACCCTCCGCAGCATGGCCAATACGATGCAGCCGCTTTACCAGATCGGCAAGGAAGGCGTGACGCCTGCCGTGACCGCACAGCTTGATGATGCGCTTGAAGCCCGTGAACTGATCAAGATCAGCGTGCTTGAAACTGCGGATGTGACCGCCAAGGAAGCCATTGAGATCCTTGCAGGGCGTCTCCATGCGGAACCCGTGCAGTGCATCGGCAGAAAGATCGTGCTGTACCGCCGCTCCAAGGACAAGCCCAAAATCGAGATCTGAGAACGCTGACAGGCGGGAAGGGGATACCCGCCCGCCTGTGTTGTTATGCGGCGCCGCCCGTTTCCCTGATAGGGGAAAACAGGTTGAGCCAAAAGGCAAGTGCGCCAAAGCTCAGGGAAAGCGCCGCAAGCATTCTGTAATAGGCTGTGTATTTGACGAAAAAGGAAAGCGCAAACAGCGCAGCGGCAACAAGCACATAACGGCGCATCCTGCCGGATGCAAAGGGTTCGGATGCGGTCTTTTTCCGCTGTGCCTTTGCCTTTGCGGCGGCGGAAAGAATGGCTTCATCCACTGCATCGGGCGTGGGAAGAAAGGCGGTGGCGGATGCGCTTTTGAGGAGCGCATCGGGCGTCACGAAGCCGACGGAAACACCGCTGAGGCTTTTTGTGATGGCATGCGCCTCCTTTGAGACCGGCGCTGCGGAAAAGATCACGGCGGCAGCAAGGCTGCGCTTCTTTGCGGCTCTGAAAGCCCTGAGCACCGTATCTGCATTGACGGGCATGGAAGACTGTACCGTAAACACAAGGCATTCATCGGGATAACAGGCACGGTGTTCGCCAAGGTATGCTTTTACGATGGCAAGGAACTCCTCCTTCGGCAGGATCAGCAGCCTTTCACGGAAAATGCTGTGGGCGATCTGTACCCGCTCCCTGTCGATAAAACGCACGAGCCGCATGCTTTTGATGATCTCCGCTGCCACGCTGATGGCGGCAAGGGCGGTGAAGGAGAGAACCGCCGCCATCACGGTGTTGTCGATGCGTGTGATGAACCAAAGATAGCAGGCAGCAAGGATGATGATGCGCAGGGCAACGAAATCCACCGCCCGTGCCACGATGCTGCGGCCGTTGTAGAATTTGCGCTTGTACCAGCGCATCAGAAGCCGTTTGTTTTTCAAAAAAGATACACCTCGCTTTTGCGGCTGTTTTGAAAGCCGTTTGGAAAAAGCGTTTCCCGACCAAATGGAAAATATACACACAAAGGGGAAGAGTTCCCGGCGTGCGTGCAAAAAGAAAGGAACCCGATATGAGGATCGGCCTATTCGGCGGCAGCTATAATCCCATCCATAACGGGCATATCGATCTTGCGGCCCGTATTCGGGCGCAGTTTGGCCTTGACCGTGTTTTGTTGATGGTGGCAAAGGATCCGCCCCATAAGCAGCTTGCGGGCAATGTAGACGCATCTGCGCGGTTTTGCATGGCAGAGGCAGCCCTTGCCAATATGGAAGGGCTTTTCGCTTCGGATCTTGAACTGAAGCGTGATGGGAAAAGCTATACCGTGGACACGGTGCGTGAACTGCTCCGCCTTTACCCCGATGCGGAGATATTCCTGATGGTGGGGGAGGATATGCTGCGGAATCTGCCCACATGGCGTGAAGCAGATGTGCTCCTTTCTCTTGTTACGGTGCTTGCAACCGCACGCCCCGGTGTGGAAGGCACTTTGGAAGAAGCTGCCGGTGTGCTCAGAAAGCGGTTTGGGGCAAAGGTGGCCTTTGCGTCCTTTGAAGGGCAGAATGTATCCTCTACCATGGTGCGCAAGCGCATCGAAGAGGCAAAGCCCATTTGTGACCTTGTGCCGCCGGAAGTGGAGAAAGCCGTATATGAAAACGCATATTATCGGGAAGAATCCGCAGCGGCAATGCAGGAAAAACTGCGGCTTTCGTTGAATAAAAGACGGTATGAGCACAGCGTTGGCACCATGCGTGAGGCCATTGTGCTGGCAGATCGCTTTGGGGCTGATCCCTACAAGGCACGCCTTGCAGGATTGCTGCACGATTGTGCCCGTTTCCGACCGGAAAAGCTAATGGAGCTTGCAGCGCATTACGGTATAGCGGTCGATGACCATGAGCGTGAGGTGCCGGAGCTTCTGCATGACAGGCTCGGCGCATATATCGCACGGGATGCTTACGGCGTTCGGGATGATGAAATCCTCGATGCCATCCGCTGCCACCAGCTGTGCAGGGAAAGCATGACCCTGCTCGATAAGATCGTATACCTTGCGGATAAGATCGAACCGACCCGGGATTACCCGGGTGTGGAGGCGCTAAGAACGATCGCTGCGGCGGATCTTGACCGGGCGGTGCTTGCCTGTATGGACAGCGTGCACGAACACCTGATCCGGGAAGGGAAGCGCATCAAGCAGGAAGGCGAAAGGGCACGGCAGGCATTTCATGCCCTGTTTGAACAGAAATAAAAAATGAGAACATATACGGAAATACCGAAAAACGGAGGTAGCAACGTGAACGAGATCGACATCAGGACACAGGTACTCGACATCTGCAGTGTGCTTGACAACAAGAAGGCGGAGGATATCCTTGCGGTACATGTGGGCGACAAGACCATCATTGCCGACTGGTTTGTGATCGCAAGCGGCCGTTCCACCACGCAGGTCAAGGCACTTTGCGATGAACTTGAGGAGAAGACCGCCGAGAAGGGCATGATCGCCCGCAGGAAGGAAGGCTATCAGGAAGGCCGCTGGATCGTTATGGATTACGGCACCATCCTTGTGCACATCTTCCATCCCGAAGAGAGGGAGTACTACAAGCTCGAACGCCTTTGGGTGGATGATCCGCAGAACTGCATCAACTATTCCAAGGAACACGCAGAATAACCGCCTGACCGGCATAACAAAAAAAGCAGCTTCGATCATTCGAAGCTGCTTTTTTATGGTCGATATTGTTGTTATCGATGTCAGCGCCTGTTGTAGTTGGAGCGGTATGCCTTGCGCTTACGGGCACGGCGCCTGCGGCGGCGTGTGGTGGCGATTGCTTTTGCTGCAAGAACGATCACGAGCAGTACCACAAGCAGCACGATCCAGAACACAAGGGAACTGCCCTTTTCGCCGTTGCCGTCTTCGGTGTCGCTATCCTCCGGCGTGCCGACAATAAGGGGGCTTGCGCTCGGGGCGGGAACGGTTTCGATGGGCGCAGGCTCGATGGCAGAGGATGCCACAAGGTCAACGGAGAAGAGCGTTGCGCTCTGGTACTGGTAGGCGACGGTGCCGATCACTTCGCCTGCGGCGATGGGGGCTTCCAGCTTACGGGTCAGGGCAGTCTGCGCCACGACCTGAGTGGGGTCTGCTTCGATGGCGGCGATCACGTCTTTTTTGTCGGTCACGGTGTGCCCTTCAAGGTTTGCCGTGGCGGTGATCTCCGTTTCGGTGGCGCCGGTCACGGGGAAGGTGAATTCCGTTTCAAGGTTCAGCAGCGTGGGATCAAGGGAATCGTAATTGGCAAAGCCCCAATCGAAGAATTTCGCTGCGTTTTCAAAGCGGTAGTTGGTGCTGACTTTGTTGGAGTAGTCGCCGAACAGCACGAGGATGAGCTCCACGCCGTCACGCTCTGCGCTTGCAACAAGGCAGCGGCCGGCATAGTCCGTATCGCCGGTCTTAACGCCGGTGGCGTAGCGGTATTCGTAGCTGTCCTCACCCTCCTTGGTGTAGATGAGCTTGTTGGAGTTGGTAAGCTGATAGCCGTTGGAATCCTTGTTGGTGGGCGGCACATCATAGGTTTCTGCGCTGACGATGCTGCGGAACTCCTCGTTCTTCATGGCGTAGCGGGTGAGAAGGGCCATATCGTAGGCGCTGCAGTAATGGTCTTCGTTATGAAGGCCGTTGGATTTGACGAAGTGGGTGTCCGTCATGCCGAGGGATGCGGCTTTTTGGTTCATCAGGTTCGCAAATTCGCTTTCGGTGCCGGAAATGTGCTCCGCAATGGCCTTTGCGGCATCGTTGCCGCTGCGCAGCATCAGACCGTAAAGCAGCGAGCGCAGGGAAAGCTCTTCCCGGCGGACGATGCCCATGGTGGAGCCGCGGGTCTCCACGTTTTCGCCGACGGTGACGGTAACATCAAGGTCCGGGCACTGCTCAAGTGCCAGGATGCAGGTCATAACTTTGGTGGTGCTGGCGGGAAAGGAATGCTCGTGGGCGTTCTTTTCAAAAAGGACGGTGCCGGAAGAAGCTTCCATCAGCACGATATAGGGGGTGGAAACCTCGTTGGGGTCAAAACCTTCTGCAAACGATACGGTGGGCAGAAGGGAGAACGCCATCAAAAGCGCAGCGAAGCATGCAGTGATTTTCTTAAACAAAGCGGGAGGTCCTTTCCTGCAGAATGATGTGCCGAAGGGCAATGCCTGCGGCACTGTAGTTACAATTAATAAGTATAACAAAAAGCGCATCGCTTTGTACAGGCGATTTTGCGAAAAACGGCGGAAAAACGGATTCTTTTCAAACGGTTCATAAAGCTTTTCGACATTGACAGAAATCGCAGTTTCAAACCGGACGAAATATGGTATAATACAACTATCTATATATGGATCATCTTTTTTTAACCGCTATTATTCATGATACCCCTGTTTTACGGGGGAAAGGAGGACGTTATGGCAAAACGCATTCTGCTTGTGGATGACGAACCGCTGATCTTAAAGGGGCTGAAATTCTCTCTTGAGCAGGACGGCTATGAAACGGACAGCGCTGCAGACGGCGAGGAAGCGCTGATGAAGATGCGAAAGGGCGGCTACGATATCGTGCTGCTCGATGTGATGCTGCCGAAGCTTTCCGGCATCGAAGTGTGTCAGACCATCCGTGAAACAAGCGATGTGCCCATCATCATGCTTACCGCAAAGGGTGAGGATATGGACAAGATCCTTGGCCTTGAATACGGTGCGGATGACTACATGACAAAGCCCTTCAACATCCTTGAGGTCAAGGCACGCATCAAGAGCATCCTGCGGCGCACCAGCGTGCAGGCGGAAGCGCCGAAGCTTGAGCTGACCGCCGGCGATCTTGTGATCAACATCGGCAACCGCAGCGTAACGGCACGGGGTGAAAACGTGAACCTGACCGCCAAGGAATTTGACCTGCTGCAGCTGTTCATGAACAATCCCGGCCGTGTGTACAGCAGGGATGAACTTCTTGAGACTGTTTGGGGATTCGAATACCTTGGTGATGTCCGCACGGTGGATGTCCACATTCGCCGCCTGCGTGAAAAGATCGAAAAGGATTCCACGAAGCCGGTCTTTATTATGACGAAATGGGGAGTTGGATATTACTTTGCAGAGCAATAAATCCCGTGGCTCCATCCGCGGCCGCATGGTCGCAGTATATCTGATCGTAACAACGGTTGCGCTGCTCGCGATCGCCTATGTGACGTCCGGGCTGGTGGAATCCTTTTTGGTGAACCAGCGAACGGAAACACAGTCCGAGGAAACGGTGCGCCTTGCTTTTGAACTTGCCCCCGAAATGGGTACGGAAAACACCGAAAACGTCTATCAGCTCATCTCGGAACGGGCACAGACCATGAATGGGCGCATCCTTGTTCTTGATACGGATGCGGTGGTGCTTGTGGACTCCGCATCTTACCAGAACGGCTTTCACCTTCCTTACAGGGAGGTGCGTGATGTGCTGATCGGCGCAAAACAGTCTTCCTACGGCTTTCACAGGATCACCCGTGATGATGCTGAAACGGGTGCGGAAGCATCCTACTGGGCCGTTTATTACACCGCTCCCATCGTGCATGACGGTCTTTATGTGGGTGCGGTGCTCTTTTCTTCCATGCTCCAGGATGTGGAAGACAGCGTGAGGGACATCATGATGCAGATATCCATGACGTTTTTGCTGGTGATGATCGTAATGGCTGTCCTCAGCTTCGGCATGTCCGGCATCGTGGCAAAGCCCATCGTGGAGCTTACCAATGCCATCCGCCGCATGAGCAAAAAGGGCGGCGTACGGGTCGAGATAAAGGGAACCGACGAGACCGCCGAGCTTGGGCGTGCCATCAACCGCATGAGCGAACAGATCGAAGCCCATGACAGGGTGCGTGATGAGTTCGTTTCCAACGCATCCCACGAATTGAAGACGCCCCTTGCCACCATGAAGGTGCTTTCGGAGACCATCCTTTACGAAGAACATCCCGATCCTGCCATGATGAAGGAATTTTTCCAGGATGTGAACCACGAGGTGGACAGGCTTTCCCGTGTCATCACGGACCTTCTTCGCCTTGTAAAGATCGATGAAACGGAAAGCGGCGAGCTTGCGGCTGTTCCGGTGCGGCTTGATGCCGTGACGGAGCGGGTCGTAAAGCGCCTGATGCCCCTTGCGGACAAGAAGGGCATCAAGCTGCATGCATCTACCCGGGAAGTCACCGTGATGGGCGAGGACCTCCGCCTTGAGCAGGTGGCGATCAACCTGATCGAAAATGCCATCAAGTATACGGATGAAGGCAGCGTTTCCGTCTATGTGGCAGTGGAAAACAAAGAGGCGCTGCTGCGTGTGAAGGATACCGGCATCGGCATTCCGGAAGAGGCGCAGGCGCATCTGTTTGAACGTTTTTACCGTGTGGACAAAGCACGTTCCAGAGGCACAGGTGGCACGGGTCTCGGCCTTTCCATCGTGGAAAAGATCGTTGCCGTGCACGGCGGCTATATGGAAGTGGAAAGCGAAGCGGGGAAGGGCAGCACGTTTACAGCCCACTTCCCCCTCGGCAGCACACAGATGGGCGGAGGTGAAGAAGCATGAGGAAAAACCGTCTTTTTGTGCTGCTTGCGCTCTCGCTGGCCGTTTGCATGCTGCTGACAGGCTGCGTGGCGGCAAGGACGATCCGGGAGGACAGCGTGAAGGAAGACCTTCCCTCCGTTGAACCCGATGCCGGCATCCGGCGAGATGTAAATGCGATGCTGTATTTCCGTCTTTCCGGCGAACGGTATCTTGCATCGGTCTATGCGGAAGTGCCGGTCCATATCAACGAAACGCCGGAAGCGGCAATCGTACGGGCGCTGATCAATGCAAATCATATTGCAGCGGAAGACGATCTGTCTTCGGCGTTCCCCGACGGTACGGAGATAAAAGAGGTGACAAAGGATAATAACATCCTCTATGTGACCCTTTCCTCCGCATACCTTGATGACGGTCCTTTGCAGCAGGCAGAACAGGAAAAACGGGAACAGCTTGAACAGAACCTCATCACGAAGGCGGAATACGATGCGCAGATGGAAGCGCTTCGGGAAGAAATCTATACGCAGCGGCGTATGGGGCTTTACGCCATTGTCAATTCCGTTACCGCCTACGACCCTACGCTGCGTGTGCTGCTTTCCGCAGAGCGGCAGGAAGGCGACAGCGAGCGCATCCATTACGATGAGCTTGGCATCGAGACCGAGACCGAGCTCAGTTCCAGCCTGATCGAGCCGCTTTCCTTCGAGGAAAGCGTGATCGCAACGCCGGAAAGTATGCTGGAATGCGTGCTCAGGCACCTTGTACTGGGTGAAACGGAAAAGGCGTATTTCTGGATCGCGGAGGGGCAGAATACCCGTCCGACACTTTCCGAGTTCGAAGCGGCGCTTGAAAATGCGGAGCGCATCACGCAATATGAAATGACGGGCTTCAGCCTCGGCAGCAATGTCAACTATGCCTATGCGGAGGCGGATATCACCGTGGTACGTGCTTCCGACGGAAAAGAGACCACAAGGCACAAACGTATCCGCATGCAGAAGGAAGGCGAGCTTTATAAGGCGGATCATGAATCCCTGCTGCAGGCGGTGGGAGGTAAGCTGGAATGATAAAACATATCTGCGCCCTGATACTGGTGCTTTCGTTTTTGCTGCCCTTTGCAGGCTGTACCATGACGGAGGAGTATCCGCCGCCGATGGAACTGAGCGACGATATGCCCCCTGCGCCGGCGGAAGATGAAGAAACGGAATCCTTTGAGGCGACGCTTTATTTCCTCTCTTCCGATAAAAAGGATTTCAAGACTGAAAACCGCATTGTTTCTTACGGCGGGGGGATCAGCCGTGCGCAGGCGATCGTCGATGCGCTGGCGGACGGACCGAAAAACAATACCACATACCGCAGCGTGCCTTCCTGGATGACGCTGACAAGGATCGAGCAAAGCGGCGATGTGTGCAATCTGTATTTTGAAGTTGAAGGTCAGTTCCTGCCGGATGACGAAGCCTGGCTCAAGCTGCGTGCATGCGTGGCAGCAAGCCTGATGGCAACGGAAGACATCAAAACGGTCAACACCCGCTTTTTTGAGATGGAGTGGGGGTACTACGGCTATCCTCTCGGCGCTGCGGAAGTGCCGGAAGATCTGAGCCTGCACTTGCGTTCTACCAAAAATGAATATGCCTCTTATCATACCTTCGGTTCCGGGATCATGATCAATGAGGATACGGAATACCTGACGGATACTGCCACGCTGTATTTCCCCGTCAGCGGTGAAAAACTGCTTGCGGCAAGGGGCGTGGAGATCACCTATCCGGAGCGGATCACGAAAAGCGAGCTGGCGGAGGTGCTGATCGATGCGCTTGCGGCAGGCGATCCGCAGCAGCAATACGAAAATCCGCTGCCGGAGGGCTTTTCGCTGGCATGTCCGCCTATCGTGACCTATGCGGTGGAAAAAGAGCCGGGCGTGCCCGATGAAAACAGCGTCTGCACGATCGAGATCGTGATCGAGCCGATCGATGGGGAATATGACCGTGAAATGCTTGCAGGCATCCTGACCATGACGGTCTCCGGCTTTATTCCCAATGTGACAGGCGTGAAGGTATCGGTTGGCGAAATGCGCGAGATCATTGCCGAAGAACCGCAGCCCACTCCTGCCCCCGGGAAGCAGACGGAGCCCATTCCGGAAGGACCGCAGCTGCACATTCTTGAGACCATCGGCGATAAAACGTATACCCATGCGGATTTTTCCGACCGCATCGGCGATGTGGTGTATGTTTATTATCCCGATGAAGCAGGCAACGTGCTCTTCTCGGTGCTGCGCCTTGTGCCAAGGGCAAGTCTGGCGGATCCCTTCGTCAGGCTTGAGGAGCTGTTCAGCGGTTCCGCAGCCCCCGGCGTGCCGTATTCCGGCTTTTCGTCGGATGATATCGCCTCCATTTATGCGGTGGATGGCATTGCTGTGATCAACTGGAAAGCAGGCTTCAGCGAAAAAATGCGTTCCTATCTTGAAGGTGAAGATCCCATCGCTGCGGACAGGCGTGAAAGCATGCTGATCTACGGCATCGTCAACACGCTGACGGACATTCCCGAGGTATCGAGCGTGTGGATGCTGGAAGACGGGAAAAAGCTCGGCGCCATCGGGAATATTTATCTTGGCAACAAGCTCGTGCGCAATCCCGGGCTGATCGTGGAAAAAGAGTGAGGAACCATGGAATTGTTCGATACGAAAAACAGGGTGGTCATCGGTATGTCCGGCGGCGTGGATTCGTCCGTTGCGGCGCTGCTTCTCAAGAAGCAGGGATATGACGTGGTCGGCGTGTTTATGAAAAACTGGGAGGAGACCGATGAGGACGGCGTATGCACGGCAACGGCGGATTATGAGGACGTGCGCCGTGTCAGCGAGACCATCGGCATCCCCTACTATACGGTCAATTTCGTCAAGGAATATCAGGAACGTGTTTTCTCCTACTTCCTTGAAGAATACAAAGCCGGCCGCACGCCGAATCCGGATGTGCTGTGCAACTGCGAGATCAAATTCAAGGCGTTTCTTGATTTTGCCCTTGCTACCGGTGCGGAGTCCCTTGCCACGGGGCATTATGCCCGCCTTGCAAGGGACGGGGAGCAGGTGAAGCTGCTTCGGGCGGCGGATATGGGGAAGGATCAGACATATTTCCTTGCAGGCTTGAACCAAAGGCAGCTTTCAAAGGCGATGTTCCCCATCGGCGATCTGCAAAAGCCGGAGCTGCGTGCTATTGCGGCGGAGGCAGGGCTTGCAACGGCGCTGAAAAAAGACTCCACCGGCATCTGCTTTATCGGCGAGCGCAATTTCAAACGCTTTTTGATGCAGTACCTTCCTGCGCAGCCCGGCGACATCGTGACCCTTGAGGGGAAGATCATCGGCCGCCACGACGGTTTAATGTACTATACCCTTGGACAGCGGCGCGGTCTCGGCATCGGCGGACAGAAGGAAGGCAGCGGCGAAAGCTGGTTTGTGATTGGCAAGGATATGCAGCGAAACCTGCTTATCGTGCAGCAGGGCGAGCATGAGGAGCTTTTTTCCCTTGCGCTCCATGCACCGAAGATGTCTTTCATCGCAGGGGAAGCACCGGCAAAAACCTTCCGCTGCACGGCGAAATTCCGCTACCGCCAGCCGGATCAGAGCGTGCGTGTCACCATGGACGGCGATGGCTGCTATATCGATTTTGACGAGCCGCAGCGGGCTGTGACGCCCGGCCAGTGGGCGGTGCTTTACGATGGGGATGTATGCCTTGGCGGCGGCCCCATTGCGGAAACGAAGCCCATGAAGGAGATCGTGCTTGGAAAGGTACACAGGTAAATCGACTCGATCAACCGGAACACAAAAAAGGACAAAGCGGAATGCTTTGTCCTTTATTACTTGGGGGGGTCAGATCTTCTTTTCAAGACATACCAGCCGCACGCCGGGGATGCCGTTGAACACACAGGGTACGGTATCGATCTCTTTAAAGCCGAGCTTTGCGTACATTTTCCGTGCGCCGCTGTTGCGTTCGTTGGTGTCGATGCGAAGGTAATGGCATCCGTGCGCAAGGGCATACGCCTCGTAAAAGGCGACGAATTGGCGGCCATAGCCTTTTCCCATGGCGCAAGGGGATACCACAAGGGTGTGGAGGATCATGATCTCGGAGGCAGGGGCATCAAATTCCCATTTTGCATTGGCATAAACGGGGACTTCTTCCCGGTCGATTTTTGCAGCGGCATATATGACGCCCTCATCCTCCAGCACGAAAAGGGTATCCTTTGCAAGGGAAGCAAGGGCGGTTTCGGCGGTGGGATAAACGCCCCGTGCCCACCCGATGGTAAGAAGACCTGCTTCTTCTGCGGTGTGGATGTCTTCGTAGATACGGGAAACGGCAGGAATATCTGCGGCGGTGGCTTTTCTGATCATGACACACTCCAAAGGGATCATTCTTTTTGTGTAAACAGCTTGTGAAACAGGGGATCGAAACGGGAGGCATCTCCGCTTGTCAAAAACACGGTGCGTCCTTCGCCTTCTGCAGGGGCAAGGATGCCGTGCGCATGCAGCACCCGTTCAAGCTGCAGCGCAGTCGCTTTGCATCCGTCAAAAACAGCGGTGGGTCCCACGAAATGGGCGTTCGCATAACGGATGATGGCATTTTTCATAAACACAAAGTGGGTGCACCCCAGCACGATGCCGTCTATCTTTTTATTATGCCAAGGAGAAAGGCAGCGGTCAAGGATATCATCAAAAGCATCCGCATCTGCCGCACCTTGTTCGATCCGTTCCACAAAGCCGGGGCAGGGCACATTGACGATGCGTTTGGGATCGGGCATGCGGCTTAGCAAAGAAAGGTAGCGGTCAAGCCGCACAGTGGCAGGCGTTGCCAGCATCAGGATCTTGCCGCTGCCGGGAAGCTTAGCGGCAGGTGTGATAGCAGGTTCTGTGCTGATCACGGGCAGAGGAAACTCATTGCGGATGGTATCGATGCAGGTCGCCGTTGCGGTGTTGCAGGCGATCACGAGGGCTTTGACGCCCAGGGATACAAGAAAACGGAGCGCAGCAAGTGTGAGCGCTGTGATCTCATCGGCAGAGCGCACACCGTAAGGGGCATTGGCGTTGTCGCCGTAATAAAGAAAGGATTCATGGGGGAGAAGGCGAGCGGCTTCACGCAGTACGCTGATGCCGCCGATACCGGAATCGAAGACGCCGACAGGATCATGCATGGGTAGATCTCCAAAAATTTTTTTGATTTATTTTATGTGAAATGAGGACGAAAAATGGATGTAAAGCACTTTTTTTAAAAAACTTTCTCCTCCCAAAAAGCCCCAAAATTGGGGAAAAAACGGGTGTGCACAAAAAAACTCAAAAAACTTTTAAAAAAGGTGTTGACAATTTGGGGAGTGTTTGCTAAGATATACAAGCTGTCGCGTGAGACAAACGAACGCCACGGCAAATGCACCTTGAAAACTGTATAGTGCTGAAAGAAAAAGAAGCAAAAGAACGCAATGTAATTTGAGGGAGCCTTGGAGTCTGAGA
>JAFSEB010000074.1 GCA_017435905.1 Clostridia bacterium
ACTTTTCCTGCTGCATGGTTTCTACTACCAGCTTCTTGAATTCCGGCGTATATTTTTTGTTTGGTACTCCTCTTGGCATAACAAAACACCCCACTTGTTAGTTAGTATATCATACTGTCTAACTTATGGGGTGCTGTTCACTCATTTCGGGAGGCTTTTTTATGTTTTTACTCGCTCACAATGGCGATGCCTGCGCTGGCGCCGATGCGGTTTGCTCCGGCTTCGATCATCCTGAGGGCATCTTCCCGGGTGCGGATGCCGCCGGAGGCTTTGACGCCCATATCGCTGCCCACGGTCTCACGCATGAGGGCAACATCCTCTGCGGTGGCGCCGCCGGTGGAAAAGCCGGTGCTGGTCTTCACGAAATGTGCGCCTGCACGCTTTGCCGCAAGGCAGGCAAGGCGGATCTCCTCTTTCGTGAGCAGGCAGGTCTCAAGGATGACCTTCAGCTTCGCCCTGCCGTCGATGCCGAACAGCACCGCCTCGATCTCCTGTTCAATGTGTTCGAAATCGCCCTCCTTTGCGGCGGCGATGTCCATCACCATATCCACTTCCTTAGCGCCGAGGTCGCAGGCACGGGCAGCTTCAAAAGCTTTTGCAATCGCTTCCATGGCGCCGAGGGGGAAGCCGATCACGCAGCAGGGCAGCACATCCGTGCCTTCAAGTGCCTTTGCCACGGCTTCGATGTGCTTCGTGTTCACGCAGACGCTGGCAAAATGATAGGCCTTCGCTTCCTCGCAGAGGGCGGCAATATCCGCTTTGGTGGCGGTGGGTTTCAAATTGGTGTGGTCGATGAGGCGGTTCAGTTCCATTTTCTGCATTTCTCCGGGTTTTTTATTATTTGCTGTAGGGGGTATCCGCAAGGGGCAGCGCACAGCGGGGCTTGCCGTCATAGCGGTAGTACGCATCCGCTATGGCAGGGGCCGTGGGGATGGATGTGATCTCGCCGATGCCGATGGCACCGTAGGCCATATCAAATCCCTTCTTTTCCACGATGATGGCTTCGATCTCGGGAATGGTGTTGGCTTTCGGCAGACCGAGGGTGCCGAATTTCGCTGTGGGCTTGCAGTCCGCAAGGGGATATTTCTCCGTCAGCGCATAGCCGATGCTCATCACCACGCCGCCTTCGATCTGCCCTTCCACGGAGATGGGGTTCACAGCCTTGCCCACATCGTGGGCGGCCACTACCTTTTTGAGGGTGCCGTCACCGTTGAGAATAGCCACCTGCGTGGCGTAACCGTATGCCACATGGCTGACGGGGTTGGGCTTGTCGCTGCCGAGGGGATCCGTCTTTGCGAAGTATTCCGCATAATATTCTTCGTCCTCAAGGTCGGATAATCCTTTTTCCTGCATGGCATCTTTTAAAAGAAGTGCCGCACGGCGTGCCGCTTCGCCGGTGATAAGGGTCTGCCTTGAACCGGATGTGGTGCCGCTGTCCGGGGAATTGCCGGTATTGGGGCGCT
The DNA here is from genome assembly GCA_017435905.1 of Clostridia bacterium. Lineage (GTDB taxonomy): Bacteria > Bacillota > Clostridia > Christensenellales > CAG-138 > UBA1685. The sequence continues at coordinate 1,464 of JAFSEB010000074.1, forward strand.
CGTAGACCACATCTTCAAAGCCGAGGGGAGCAGTCTCGCAGAGGATCTGCACCAGCACCGTGCCAAGACCCTGTCCGATGCAGGATGCGCCGGCGTGGATGTGTACCTTGCCGTCCTTTACCGCAAGGCGTACCCTGCCCGTATCGGGCAGACCCACGCCCACACCTGCGTTTTTCATGGCGCAGGCAATGCCGGCAAACTCGGCGTTTTCGTACTGTTCCTTCACCGCTTCAAGGGTCTCCACAAGGCCGGTGGAATCATCCACGATCTGCCCGTTGGGCAGCACCTGCCCGGGGCGGATGGCGTTGCGGCGGCGGATCTCCCAGTGGCTGATGCCGACCGCATCCGCCGCACGGTTCAAAAGGGATTCGATGGCAAAGCAGGTCTGCGTAACGCCAAAGCCGCGGAATGCGCCGGCAGGCGGATTGTTGGTGTACCATGCATAGCCGTCGATCTCAAAATTCTGGTAGTTGTAGGGGCCTGCGGCATGGGTGCAGGCACGCTCCAGGACGGGGCCGCCCAAAGAGGCGTATGCGCCCGTATCCGCAATGACCTTTGCCTTCACGCCCTGAATGATGCCGTTTTCATCCACGCCAAGGGTGAAATCCATCTCCATGGGGTGGCGTTTCGGGTGGATGAGGATGCTTTCCGCACGGGTCAGCTTCACCTTCACGGGGCAGCCGGTTTTGAGCGCCAGCAGCGCCGCCTGGTGCTGCACGGTGACATCCTCCTTGCCGCCGAAGCCGCCGCCCACGAGCTTGTTTTCCACCCACACCTTTTCGTTGGGAAGACCCAGCATGGGGGCGGTCTCGTGCTGCGTATCGTAAACACTCTGGTCGGTGGAGTAGATCATCACGCCGTCATCCTTCGGGAAGGCAACGGCACATTCCGGTTCAAGGAAGGCATGTTCCGTATAGGGGGTGGAGAAGTGATCGGAGAGCACATGCTTCGCCTGCCGGATGGCTTCCTCCGCATTGCCCCTTGCAACATGCTTGTGGGCAAGCAGGTTGCCGTCCTCATGCACAAGGGGCGCTCCTTCTGCCATGGCTTCCGCAGGGGAACGCACGGGGGTAAGGGGCTCGTATTCCACCTTGATGAGGGCTTTTGCCTGCGCAAGGATCTCCGGCGTTTCCGCCGCCACAAGGGCGATGGCATCGCCGAGGTAATGGGTGATGCCGCCCACAGGGATCATGGTGTCCCAGTCTTTTTTGATGTGTCCCACCTTGTTTTTGCCGGGGATATCGGCAGCCGTCAGCACGGCTTTCACGCCGGGCAGGGCCTTTGCCGCTGCGGTATCGATGGAAAGCACCTTCGCCCTTGGGTAAGCGGCACGAAGTGCGCTGCCGTAGAGCATGCCGTCCATATAGATATCGTCGCAGTATTCGCCGGTGCCGAGCACCTTTTCCCTGACATCGAGCCGGTGTACCCTTGCGCCCACACGCCATGCAAGGGCATCGGTGGGAAGCGCCCCTTCCCTCAGGCACTTTGCTGCAAGGCGGATGGCGGCGATGATCTTCACATAGCCGGTGCAGCGGCAGATGTTGTTGCGGATGGCATGGGCAATGGCCTTTTCATCCGGATCGCTGTCCACATCAAGCAGGCTTTTTGCGCAAAGCACCATGCCCGGGATGCAGAAGCCGCACTGCACGGCGCCCGCCTCGCCGAAGGCATAGGCGTAGACCTCCTTCTCAAAGGGGGAAAGCCCTTCTACGGTGAGGATGCTTTTCCCTTCAAGGCGGTCCGTTTGCTGAATGCAGGCACGCATGGGCTTGCCGTCAATGAGCACCGTGCAGGTGCCGCAGGCGCCCTCACTGCAGCCGTCCTTGACGGATGTAAGGCGCAGCTCATCACGCAGATAGCGCATCAGCCGGGTGTTTTTTTCTACGGTCACCGTATTACCGTTCACGGTGAAAGTTGCCATGGCATTCCCTCCTTGGGGTCAGAATCAGAACAGGTAGGCGTATTTTTCCATCACGGAAAGGATGAAGGCTTCGATATCCTTGTCAAGGGCGTTGTCGCCTTTCAGGTCATAGTCCTTCACTTCGCCGTTAAGGCGCACACGGACTTGCTTTTCCGCCTTATCAAGCAGCAGGAAGCCCTGATTTTCGCTGTCAAGGAAGTCACGCTCTTCCCTGAAGAGGGTGAACTTATCCTTGTAGGGTGCGCTGGTGTAGGGGCAGAAGATGGCGCAGTTGCCGCACTCGTTGCACAGGTAATCGATGTGCAGGATCTGCCGCATGGCGTGACCGGGCACCTCCACCGCCACATTGGCACGGTTGGGGCATACGGTGACGCAGGTCTCGCAGACCGTGCTGCAGGTAAGGCAGCGCTCCGCATCGCAGCCTTCGCTGCAGGGGAAGAGCAGCTTGCCCTTCTTTGCAAGGGCTGCGCCGTAACCGGTGCGTGCTGCCGCAGGGATCTCCACGGTGCGCTGTGCCCCGGTGATGGCATCCGCTGCGGCACGGGCATCGGCAATGGCTTCCACCACGGTGGCAGGACCGCGGAGGGCATCGCCGGCAACGTAGATGTTGCCTTCATACTGCGCTTTCGCACGTCCCCGTGCATCAAGGGAAGCGCCGTAGGCTTCAAAGGCAGCGGCATCGGGCTTTTCACCCACCGCCACGATCACCGTGTCCGCATCGATCTCTACGGTGCGGTCGGTCTCAACGGGGCTGCGGCGTCCGCTTGCATCCGGTGCGCCAAGCTCCATCACACGGCAGGTGAGCTTGCCGTCAGCCTGCTTTTCGGGTGCAAGGAGCTCTGCAAATTCCACGCCGTCCGCAAGGGCAAATGCAAGCTCTTCCGCATCGGCAGGCATGTATTTCTTTGTGCGGCGGTACACGACCGTCACTTTTTCAGCACCAAGGCGCTTTGCGGCACGGGCTGCATCCATGGCGGTGTTGCCGCCGCCGACCACAGCCACGTTCTTTCCGAGGGAAAGGGTCTCGGGCGCCTGCTTTGCCTGACGGAGGAAGCTGATGACGTTGATGAGGTTGCCCTCGATATCGAGCCTGCCGGGCTTCTCCGCACCGAAGGCAAGGATGATGTTCTCATAGCCCATTTCCTTCAGCTCACCGAGGGAAGGGGCAGCCTTGCCGCAGATGAACTCAGCGCCCATCTTCTTTGCAAGGGAAACATCCTTTTCGATGGCATCGCTGCCGATGCGGAAGGAGGGGATCACGTTTTCCACGATGCCGCCGGGCTTTTCTTCCCGTTCAAACACGGTGACGGGGAAGCCTTCCCGTGCAAGGAAGTACGCAGCTGCGATGCCGGCAGGGCCGCCGCCGATGACAGCGGTTTTCGGCACAGCCTTCTTTTCGGGGGCTGCGATGCTCCGGAGCAGCGCTTCATAGCCATTTTCCGCCGCCACGAGCTTTGCCCTGCGGATGGTCACGGGCTCCTCGTAGAAATGGCGGGTGCACTTATCCATGCAGTGGTGGGCGCAGATGGTGCCGGTGATAAAGGGCAGCGGATTCTTTTCGGTAATGAGTCGGAGAGCCGCTTCGTATTCGCCCTTGTCGCACAGGGCGATGTATTCGGGGATATCCTGCCCGATGGGGCAGCCGCCCTTGCAGGGGGCGGTGAAGCAGTCAAGCAACGGCACCTGCTTCTGCAGCTTGCGGTTCGGCAGGGGCTTGTCGGGCTTTTTGTAAAGGGCGTTGCCCCTTGCGGCGGCGCTGAGCCCCACAACGGCATCCACGTTTACGCCGGCGAAGGGCTTGAATTCGCACCCCTCCAGCTGCTCGGCGATCTGCAGCATGCGGCCGTAGCCGCCGGGCTTGAGGATGGTGGTGGCCATGGTGATGGGCCAGATGCCTGCTTCAAACAGGGCTTTGATGTTGTTGTTGTCCGCACCGCCGGAATAGCTGATGCGCAGTTTGCCCTCAAATTCCACGGCAATGCGCTTTGCCATCTCAATGGTGAGAAGGTAGAGGGAGCGGCCGGACATGTACATTTCTTCGCTGGGCAGCTCGTTCTGCTTCACATCCACGGGGAAGGTGTTGGAAAGCTTCAGACCGAATTCAAGGCCGTGGCTTTGCGCAAGGGCGCTGAGGCGGCGGAACATGGGCACCGCATCCTCATACTGCAGGTCTTCCCGGAAATGGTGATCGTCAAAGGCGATGTAGTCATAGCCCATTTCATCAAGGGCTTTGCGTGCAAAGTCGTAGCCGAGGATCGTCGGATTGCACTTGACGAAGGTGTTGAGCCCTTTCTCCGAAATGAGATAGGAGGCAATGGCTTCGATCTCCTGGGGAGGGCAGCCGTGCAGGGTGGATACCGTAACGCCGGTGCAGATGCGGGGGCTGATGGCGGCGATATACTCCGCATCCTCCGGGAAGGCGGCAAGGGCATATTCCATGCATTCCTTAAAGATGGGGGTGGAGGAAGCATCCTTCATGCCGTCGATGAAGCGGTTCATCTTTTCCGTTTTGATGCCTGCAAGGTCATAGCCCACGGACATATTGAAGGCGAAGCCGTCCGGGGAACCGAGACCCCACTTGCGGCTGATGATCTTCAGCGCAAACCATGCTTTTACATATTCTTCAAAGGCCTGCGGCACGGTGAGCTCCGTGGACCATTCGCAGTTGTAGCCTTCATCCTCCGCAAGGATGCAGGGGCGGTTGATGCAGGCAGCAAGCTCCTCGCCGTCCATCTTCTGCACGGTTTTGAGCTCGAAGAAGCGTGCGCCGGCGTAGTAGGCGGCAATGATGTTCTCCGCCAGCTGGGTATTGGGGCCGGCGGCAGGGCCAAAGGGCGTTTCCAAGGTTTCTTTAAACAGCGGCAGCACCTTTTCACTGCGCTTCACAAAGGGCTTCTGTACGCCGAATACGGCACCGTGGGCGGTGCGCTCGGTGAAAAGCCAGTCCATCAGCTGATGAAAGGGCATGGGGGTCATTCTTTCACTCATGGTTATGCCTCCTTAACAGATCTCTTTCCGAATGTGGTTCCGTTTATCCGTTTACACGCTTCCAAAGGTCGCGGCTTACTTCAAGGGTCTTTGCGTTGATGGCTTCCTCGTCGATGCCCACAAGCTCACGGTCTTTCATGAGGATCTTGCCGGCGCACATGGTGGTCTCGCACTGGCGTCCCGCCATGCCGAAGATGATGTGGCCGTCGATGTTTTCCGCACCGAAGGGGGTGAAGGGCTTGTAGTCCATCACGATCACGTCCGCCGCTGCACCGGGCTTCAGCACGCCGAGGGGATCGTCAAAATAGCGGGCGGCGATCTTTGCGTTGTTTTCAAAGAGCATGGTGGTGGCTTCGCCCCAGCCAACGTTGGGCAGGCAGGCGTTGTGCCGCTGGATGGTGAGCACGTTTTTGAGGCTTTCCGTCATGTCGAAGGTGTAGGCGTCCGTGCCAAGACCCACAAGAAGCCCCTTCTTGAAGAACTCCAGCACCGGGGAACAGCCCACCGCATTGCCCATGTTGGACTGGGGGTTATTCACCAGCATGGTGCCCGTTTCCTTGATGATATCCATCTCCGAGGGTGCAACGTGGATGCAGTGGCCAAGCAGCGTCTTTTCGCCGAGGATGCCCATGTTGAGCAGCCTGTTCACGGGGCGGGTGCCGTAATTGCGCAGGGTATCGTAAACATCGTTCATGCCTTCCGATACATGAATGTGGAAGCCGGTCATGCCGTTGTTTGCTTCCACGCATTTTTCCATGGTGGCATCGGAAATGGTGAAAAGGGCATGCATGCCGAACATGGCTTTGACGAGGGGATCGTTCTCCTTTGCCGCATGGCGGATGAAGTCCGCATTTTCCTTGATGGCGGCATCGCACTTTTCCTTACCGTCACGGTCGCTGACCTCGTAGCAAAGGCAGGTGCGGATGCCAAGTTCCTTGGCTACCTCTTCAATGGCGAACAGGCTCCCTTCGATCTCGCAGTAGCTGGCGTGGTGGTCGAACACCGTGGTGCAGCCTGTTTTGATGGAATCGATATAGGTGGTGTATGCGCTGCGTCTTGTATCCTCAAGGGTAAGGTTGCGGTCCAGCTTCCACCACATGCCGTCCAGCACCTCGAAGAAATTGGTGGGGTTGTGGCCGTTGATGGAAAGACCGCGGGCAAGGGCGCTGTAAATATGGGAATGGGCGTTGATGAAGGCAGGCATGATCACGCCGCCTTTAGCATCCACAAATTCCGCATCGGGATATTTTTCCTTCAGGGCTTTGGTTTCGCCCACTTCTTTTATTTTGGTACCTTCCACGGCCACGCCGCCGTTTTCAAAGTACGGGTTGCCGGGGTCACGGGTGATGAGTTTGCCGTTTGCGATCAGGATCATAAGGTGCCTCCTTTTTGATGATGAAATTGTCGAAATGCAGTTGCTTTTTGTGAAAGAATACAAGAAAGAAGCAAAAAACGCGCGCTCAAACGAAGAAAAAACGTTTGTAGCCCGCGCGCGAAGCACTCCCTTGCAGCTATGCTCAGATTATGTTTTCAAAAGATGAGATATCAGGTTTTTATTATGATAACATACCGCAGACTAAAAAACAAGTTTTTTGCAAGCAAAGAATTTTTTTGAATCTAAAAAATATTTAGTTTTTCTATTGAATTTTTATGGGGATGTTGGTATATTGGTAAAAAGCGATATGAGGAGGAAAGCGCCATGCAGGAAATGACGCTCGATATGCTCAGACGCCTCGCAAAAGCTCTTGCCGCACAGTTCGGCGACAACTGCGAGATCGTAGTTCACGACATTTCTAAAAACGATCCCGAAAACACCATTGCGATCATCGAAAACGGCCATGTATCAAACCGAAATCAGGAAGCCGGCCCTTCCCATGTGGCGCTTGCCGCCATGCAGGGGGGAAGACACCGGATGCCCGATGAATACAACTATCTTACCCAGACTGCGGATGGGCGTATTTTGCGTTCCAGCACCGTATACATTAACGATGAGGAAGGGTTGCCGGCAGGCATCTTCTGCATCAATTACGATATGACATCCCTGCTGATGGCAAAGGCCACCATCGATTCCCTGACGCAGGATCCGAGGGGAGGCAGCGAACCGGAGCGCATCCCCACCAATGTGAACGATCTTCTCGATGAGCTGCTTGACCGCTCCGTGCAGATCGTGGGCAAGCCCGTTGCCATGATGAACAAGGAGGACAAGGTCAAGGCCATCGGCTACCTGAACGAAGCCGGCGCCATGCTCATTACAAAAAGCGGCGACAAGATCGCAAAGTTTTTTGGGATCAGCAAGTATACGCTGTATTCCTATTTGGACAGCAGCACCAATTCATAAGCGCTCTGCCCCATACCCATCATATTGCACATACCAAAGAACAGTACATCAAAAGCAAATAAAGAAAGGACGGCACATACCATGGATTTTGATGCGATCAAAAAAGCGGCGGAAGGTTATATTCCCGCAATGTCCAAGTTCCTGCGAGATCTCATCGCCATCCCCAGCGAAAGCTGTGAGGAGGGCGGCGTCATTCGCCGTACCATTGCGGAAATGGAAGCGCTCGGCTTCGATAAAGCGGAGATCGACCCCGAAGGCAACGCCCTCGGCTGGATGGGCACCGGCGAAAAGATCATCGCCTTTGACGGACATATCGACACCGTGGGCATCGGCAACATCGCCAACTGGGAGAAGGATCCCTACGAGGGCTACGAGACCGATGATATCATCTACGGCCGCGGTGCTTCCGACCAGGAAGGCGGCGTGGTGAGTGCCGTTTACGGCGCCAAGATCATGAAAGAGCTTGGCCTTATTCCCGAAGGCTACAAGATCCTCGTCACCGCCACCGTGCAGGAAGAGGACTGCGACGGCCTTTGCTGGCAGTATATCCACAACGAGGATAAGATCGTCCCCGAATTCGTGGTTTCCACCGAGCCCACCGATGGCGGCATCTACCGTGGCCACAGGGGCAGGATGGAGATCCGTGTGGATGTGAAGGGCATCTCCTGCCACGGCAGCGCACCGGAACGCGGCGACAACGCCATCTACAAGATGGCGGACATCCTGCAGGATGTGCGTGCCCTCCACGAAAATGGCTGCGGTCCCGAAGATGAGATCAAGGGCCTTGTGAAAATGCTGGAGCCGGAGTTCAACCCCGATCATTATGAGGATGCACGCTTCCTCGGCAGGGGCTCCGTCACCGTATCCCAGATCTTCTACACCTCCCCGAGCCGCTGCGCCGTGGCGGATTCCTGCTCCGTTTCCCTCGACCGCCGCATGACTGCCGGCGAGACCTGGGAATCCTGCCTGCAGGAGATCCGTGACCTGCCTGCCGCAAAGAAATACGGCGATGATGTCAAGGTATCCATGTACATGTACGACCGCCCTGCCTGGACCGGCCTTGTATACGAAACGGAATGCTACTTCCCCACCTGGATCAACAAGGAAGAAGCGCCCCATGTGCAGGCCCTTGCGGATGCCCACAAGGCGCTTTACGGCGAAAAGCGCATCGGCCATCCCGATGCCATGCACCTTCGCAACCGTCCGCTGATCGACAAGTGGACCTTCTCCACCAACGGCGTTTCCATTCAGGGCCGCTACGGCATCCCCTGCGTGGGTCTTGGGCCCGGTGCGGAATCGCAGGCCCATGCGCCCAATGAGATCATCTGGAAGCAGGACCTTGCGGTATGCGCAGCCGTATATGCAGCCACCCCGATGCTGTATGCGGAAAAGGTCAAGTAAGAAAACAACAGCAAGCAAACCATCACCAAATTCAAATAAGCGGAGGCAAATATGAGCAACGTAAAGCAGTTCACCGATAAACTTGACAAGCTGAACTTTGAAAACATGTATGAAGGCGACTTTTTCTTGACCTGGGAAAAGACCCGTGATGAGCTTGAAGCCGTATTCACCGTGGCGGATGCCCTCCGTCACCTCAGGGAAAACAACATTTCCTCCAAGATCTTCGACAGCGGCCTCGGCATCAGCCTGTTCCGTGACAATTCCACCCGTACCCGTTTCTCCTTCGCCTCCGCCTGCAACCTCCTCGGCATCGAAGTGCAGGACCTTGACGAAGGCAAGAGCCAGATCGCCCATGGCGAGACCGTCCGTGAGACCGCAAACATGATCTCCTTCATGGCGGACGTCATCGGTATCCGTGACGATATGTACATCGGCAAGGGCAACACCTACATGCACAATGTGGTGGATGCCGTCACCGAAGGTCACAAGGCAGGCGTGCTTGAGCAGAAGCCCACCCTTGTGAACCTGCAGTGCGATATCGACCATCCCACCCAGTGCATGGCGGATATGCTGCACCTGATCCATGAGTTTGGCGGCGTTGAAAACCTCAAGGGCAAGAAGATCGCCATGACCTGGGCTTATTCCCCCAGCTACGGCAAGCCCCTTTCCGTGCCGCAGGGCGTTATCGGTCTTATGACCCGCATGGGTATGGATGTGACCCTTGCCTATCCCGAAGGCTATGAGGTGATGGAAGATGTTGTGGAAGTTGCCAAGGCCAATGCGGCGGAATTCGGCGGCAAGTTTGAGATCACCAACGATATGAAGGAAGCCTTCAAGGATGCGGATGTGGTCTACCCCAAGTCCTGGGCACCCTTCAAGGCCATGGAAGAGCGCACGGAGCTTTACGGCAACGGCGATACCGAAGGCATCAAGGAGCTTGAAAAGCGCCTGCTCGCCCAAAATGCGGAGCATAAGGACTGGGAGTGCACCGAGGAGATGATGCAGCTCACCAAGGATGGCAAGGCGCTCTACCTCCACTGCCTGCCTGCCGACATCACCGGCGTTTCCTGCAAAGAGGGCGAAGTGGCGGCTTCCGTCTTTGACCGCTACCGTGATCCCCTTTACAAGCAGGCATCCTTCAAACCCTACATCATCGCTGCGATGATCTTCCTTGCCAAGGTAAAGGATCCTTCCGCCAAGCTGAAGGAGCTTGAAGAAAAGGGCAAGAGGCGTCACGATTTCTAAAACATACTTTGGTGTGAAATAAAAGGTGCCCCACGCATTGTGGGGCACCGTTTTTGTATGCTGCAGTTTTCGTTTTTTTGGGATCAAAGCAGCATCTGCCCGTTGATCACCAGCTTGAAGGCAAGGCCGAGCCGCTCTGCCGCCTTGCGGCAAAGGAGCATGCGGCCAAGGAAGATCTCAAAATAATCCATCACAGAGCAGTACTGGGTGTCGATGGTCATTTCAAGGGTGATGGCATCCCGTGCATCGTTGATGACGGTGTTTGCGCTGCGCACGGCGTAGTTCACCCGGTCGTGGATATCGAACTTTGCAGGGTCCTTCTCCCGTACACGGGTGAAGCGCACATCGGATTTATCCGCAATGATGAGCGCCGCCGCAACGGGGTTCACGGGCTGTGCGGTGTTCTCATCGTGGTTGCCGATGGCGGTGATGATGGTGGCGATATCCTCCGCATCCGCACCGAGGCGGTCGAGGATGCGGAATGCCATGACGGCGCCGGACTGCGCATGGTCGATGCGGTTGATGACGTTGCCGATATCGTGCAGATACCCGGCGATCTGGGCAAGCTCCGCCTCTCTTTCGCTGTGCCCAAGGGTGAGAAGAATATAGCGTGCGGTCTCCGCCACACGCCCCACATGGGCAAAGCTATGCTCCGTGTAGCCCATATAGGCAAGGGATTCATCCGCCCGCTGAATGTAAGTGCGGATGGAGGGATCGGCTTTTACCTGTTCAAATGTGATCATGGTTACCTCCTTCGGGATAAGGGATCAGCCCAGCACGATGGGCACGGCGTATTCTTCCACCTCACGGATGGCTTCTTCCACATCAATGGTGGTGAAGCTGCCGTTTTCGTAAAGGATGCGGCCCTGCACCATGGTCAGGCAAACATCCCTGCCCGTTGCCGCATAGGCAGCGGTGGAGATGGGATCGTACACAGGGCGCAGCATGGGCGTATCGGTATCGATGAGGATGATATCCGCCTCAAAGCCTTCTTTGATGCAGCCGATCTCCTTTTCACGTCCCTGCGCCTTTGCGCCGCCCACGGTGGCCATCTTCAGCGTTTCATAGGCGGTCACGGCGGTGGGGTCGCCGGAAACGCCCTTCTGCAGCAGCGCCGCAAATTTGATCTCCTCGAAAAGGTCGTGGGTGTTGTTGGAGCAGCAGCCGTCGGTGCCGAGGGCGACGTTTACGCCGCGGCGCTTCATTTCGCTGAGCCTTGCAATGCCGCTGCCGAGCTTCAGGTTGGAAACGGGGCAGGAAGCTACGCTGGCGCCGTTTGCGGCGAGAATGTCCATATCTTCATCTTCAAGCCACACGCCGTGGGCAGCAAGCACCTTTGCACGCATCACACCGGCGTCAAAAAGCGCCTTGGTGGGGGTCACGCCCCGGCGTGCAAGGCACTCCTCGTGCTCACGCTTCGTTTCGCTGACGTGCACATGCAGGCAAAGGTCGTTTTTGAGGGCGAAATCCGTGACAAATTCCCAAACTTCCGGATAGCTCGTGTATTCCGCATGGATGGCGGCGTCCGCACGGATGCGGCCGTTTCCGGCGCCGTGAAAATCGGAGATGAGGGAGAGGGTCTCCTGCACCGCCCTGTCCTTGGCTGGATCGTAGGTGGCAGGGTCGAAGGCCAAAACGGCGTTGGACAGGTTCAGGCGGATGCCGTAATCGATGGCAGCCTTCGCCACGGAAGGCTGGCGGAAATACATATCGCTCGCGGAGGTGGTGCCGGTGCGGAGCATCTCCGCAAAGCCCAGCTTCGTGCCTGCAAGAATGGCCTTTTCATCCAGCCTTGCCTCCACGGGGAATACCTTATCGTAAAGCCAGGTCTGCAGGGTGTAATCGTCCGCATAGCCGCGCATCAGGCACATGGCGGTGTGGGCATGGGCGTTCACAAGTCCCGGCATGAGGATCTTATTCCTGCAGTCGATCACACGCTTGGCATTTTCTTCGGGTGCCTGTTCGCCCACATAAACGATCCTGCCGTCCTTAACGCCCACGCAGGCATTCTTCAGGACGGGGCGCTCATCACACATGGTGATCACGTTTGCGTTTTGAAACAGAATATCCATACAATCAAAACCCTTTCGGCAGCATTTCATATCTGTTATGATTATACCGCATCTTTGCCTATTTGACTATACGATGCCTGTACCGCTATAATAAAAGGGATGTAAAATCCCGGTAAAAAGACAGAAAAAACCTTTGAAAGGCAGGTCATCCTATGCAGCTCAAGCGCCTTGGTCTCGGCATGCGCTTCGATTATCTTTCCGGTACGGAGCGTGAGCATGCACGGCAGGCTTTTGAAGAGATATTTTCCGTTCTCACCCTTTCGGAGCTGGAGGGGCTGTCCCTTTACGGAGGGCAGGACCCCCTGAGCAACCCGGAGGAGAACGTGTTCCTCGCCGTCATCATGGGCGGCTCGCTCACCGTTATGCGCCGCATTTACCGCAAGCTCAGTGCGGATGCGGCCATCGGCATGTACCTTGCCCACACCCATCCCTTTATTGAAAACAACCGTCTTATCTCCTGGGAAGGGGAGCGGTTTTACGGAACGGTGGGGAAGAACGGCGCCGTCAGCGGCGGCGATGACGATACCCTTTCCGGCTTAACGGTGCCGAAAAAGCACGGCCGCAGAAAGCCTGTCGGCAAGGGCATCAAGGTGCTTTTTGCGCCGGACAGCTTCGGAAAACTGACCTCCGAGACCGCCGTGAAGCGCCTTGCTGCTGCAGCACGCCGCCATTTTCAGGGCGTTGAGATCGTGCCCGTGCCCATCACCGCCGGCGGAAAAGGCATGGTGAGCGCACTTGTCACCGCAGGCAGCGGCGTATACCGCCGGGCGAAGATCACCCCCTTAAAGAGCGGCGGCGCACGCAGCGCCGTTTACGGCGTGCTCTACGGCAAAAGGGCGGTGCTGTCCCTTGCGGAGATCCTGCCGGAGGACAGCAGCATAACATCCTCCTTCAACGTGGGCGAGGTCATTCGCCGTGCCCTTGATGAAGGGCTGAAGGAGATCCTGATCGGCACGGCGGAAAGCGTGATACGGGATTGCGGCATGGGCTGCATGCGTGCCCTCGGCATGAAGTTTTACGATCCGGAAGGCACGGAGCTCAAGGGCTCCCTTGAAGAGCTTTCCCGTGTGGCATCGGTGGATACGGAACTGCTGCACCCACGCCTTCGGGATGTGAAGATCACCGTGGTGAACGGCGGCAGAAGCGAAACGCCGGAGGATGCAAAGGAACACGCTGCCCGTTTCCGTGCCCTTGCGGCAAAGGCGGGCGGCCTCAGCGAGGAGGACAGCGCAGCCGTCGGCGTGCTGCTTTCCGCCTATGCCGGTGCAAAGCGTGTGAACGGTACGGAAGCCTTCCTAGATGCGGTGGAATTCAACAAACTTCTCAACGGCGTTGCCCTTGCGGTAACGGGCGGTCTTTGTGCGAGGGGGGAGACCTATAACGAAACATCTTCCGCCTATGCGGTGCTCAAACGCTGCATGAGCCGCAGAGTGCCTGCGGTGCTGCTTGCAGGGCATGAAGCGGAAGCGGAGACCGATGCCCACCCGGCGGATGATCTGAAGATCGCATATTTTGATATTCCCCATATGGACGGGTCAGAGGATGAAGTGCTTGAAGAGCGCTTCGATGCGGCGGCGGACAGGCTGTTCCGCTTCATTCGCCTTGGCAGAGACGTGGAGAAGATCGGTGCGCCGAAGCCCCCCAAGGAAAAAACCATCCGGGAACTGATGAAGGAAAGCCTGCGCAGGCGCACATAACGGGATATGAAAAGAGCACGGCATGCTGCATGCCGTGCTCTTCTTTTGTCATTGCTCCGTAATGTTGTCGATGCGCCCATCCTCCGCAAAGGTGAACTCATAAAGCCGTGCGGTGCTCAGGTTTTCCGCCTTTTTCTTTGTGACCGTGCCAAGGTAGCGGCCGCTTTTGTCGGAAAGGGGCGGGCGGATCTCTGTAAAGCCGCCGAAAAAGTCACAGAGGGCGGAAAAGGAAAGCCCTTCTTTCAGCGCATCCGTCAGGCAGGAAAGGGCTTCCGCTTCAAAGCCCTCCCGTACCGCTTCAAGGAAGGATACGGCACGCTCAAAGCTGCCGGCAGGCTTTCGGGGCGGGCAGGTGAAAAAGCCCGTTTCGGGCGGCGCCGCAAGGAAGCTGCCGTCCGCCTGCCGGGCATAGCGGATGCGCCTTTCGTGCCCCAAAAGCGTATGGAGGCGGTCGATGCAGCAGACCGTGCCCTTTTCGGTGAGGATGCTGTCCGCAGCGGCTTCAAAAACCGCTTCCATATTGCCGTCAAGAAGCATCAGCTGCTGCCTGCCGCCGCTTTCGGTGCGGACTGCCACATATTCCTCGCCGCCGATCTCCTTCACATTCAGCGAGCCGGTCTCGCCCTCCCCAAGGGCGGTGACGGAGCGTGTTTCACCGTCCTCCTCCACTGACAGGCGGATCCCGTTTTCGTAATACAGCGTCAGGGCAAAATTCCTGCCGGAAAAACGGGGCTCGATCCTGTCTATCCTGTAGGGCGGGCGGGGCACACCATCCTTTCCGAGCCTGCCTGCACGCAAAAAGAGCTCAAACACGCCGCCCGGCCATGTGCATACCTCCACATCCGGCGCAGGATAGGCGGAGATCTGCCCTTTTTTGAAGCCGATCTTTCTTGTGATACCGTAAAGCCTGTCGTTTCGCTCATCCGCAAGGGGCGAAAGGCCGATGTAATAATCGCCGGTGTCGGAAAGGGGCAGTGCAATATGGCTGCCGGGCAGGCATTCGCCGGCAGGGCTGCCGTTCACTTCCATAAGGGCAGGTACATCGCTGCGAAGAACGAGCAGCGGAACGGGGGAATAGTACATGAAAACACACCTCGCAGTTTTTTGCGCTGTAGCAGCAGGATAAAATCTATGCGCAGTGCTTGCATATCATGACTTTGTAGGCTAAAATATAAAGATTAAGTGACTTGACTTTGGAGGATTGTATGATTCGACTTTGCGAACTCGTTCGCTGCCCGGAAAAGCACGTCGGTGCCATCGAGGCGGCAGGTTGGGTAAAGACCGCACGCGCCAGCAAGAACATCGGCTTCGTTGAGCTGACGGACGGCTCCTGCTTCAAGACCGTGCAGATCGTCTATGAGCAGGATGCGATTCCCGATGAGATCAAGCGTGCCCTTAACACCGGTACCGCCGTTTCCGTGAAGGGCGAGCTCGTTCTTACCCCCGATGCACCGCAGCCCTTTGAGATCCGTGCTGCTGCCATCGCCATCGAAGGCGATTGCCCCGGCGATTATCCGCTGCAGAAGAAGCGTCACTCCCTGGAGTACCTTCGCACCATTCAGCACCTTCGCCCCCGTACCAACACCTTCCAGGCGGCTTTCCGTGTGCGCAGCGTGGTGGCACAGGCCATCCACCGCTTCTTTGATGAGCGCGGCTTCCTGTATGTGCATACGCCCATCCTTACTGCCAGCGACTGCGAAGGCGCCGGCGAGATGTTCCGTGTAACCACCCTTGATCCCGTGAATCCGCCCCTCAACGAGGACGGCACCGTGGATTACAGCAAGGATTTCTTCGGCACCGCAGCAAACCTCACCGTCAGCGGTCAGCTGTACGGCGAGGCCTTTGCCCTTGCCTTCCGTGATATCTATACCTTCGGCCCCACCTTCCGTGCGGAGAATTCCTTCACCGCACGCCATGCGGCTGAGTTCTGGATGATCGAGCCCGAAATGGCGTTCTGCGACCTTGCCGGCGATATGGACGTGGCGGAAGCCATGGTGAAGCACATCATCCGCACCGTCATGGAGCGCTGCCCGGATGAACTGAAGTTCTTCAACCAGTTCATGGATAAGACCCTCCTTGAGCGCCTTGAGAACGTGGTGAACAACGACTTCGCACGCATCACCTACACCGAGGCTGTGGAGCTTCTCAAGAAGGCGGATGTGGAGTTCAAGTATCCCGTGGAATGGGGCTGCGATCTGCAGACCGAGCACGAGCGCTACATCACCGAGCAGATCTACAAGAAGCCCGTATTCGTGACCGATTACCCGAAGGATATCAAGGCCTTCTATATGCGCATGAACGATGACGGCAAGACCGTTGCGGCAGCCGACCTTCTCGTGCCCGGCGTGGGCGAGATCATCGGCGGCAGCCAGCGTGAAGAGCGCCTTGACGTGCTTGAAGCACGCATTGCGGAGCTTGGTATGGATATTTCCGATTACGGCTGGTATCTTGAACTGCGCAAGTTCGGCGGCGTGCAGCATGCAGGCTACGGTCTCGGCTTTGAGCGCATGGTCATGTATGTGACCGGCATCGCCAACATCCGTGACGTGCTGCCCTTCCCCCGTACTACCGCAAGCCTTGAAATGTAACAAGTATCATAAAAGCGGAAGATCGAAAGGGGTATCCCGTTAAGAAAACATCGGTCTAAGAAAGGCAATACCGGCCCTGTCAGTGTGTTGTGCGGTCTTGAAATAGCACCACTATTCCTTCGACCACACGCCTGCCGACAGAACCGGTCTTGCCTTTTTAGACTCTTCGACCGCAAAATGGATCGCTTTCGGGGAAATGCAAGGAAGAGGAGGAAGGCATATC
>JAFSEB010000075.1 GCA_017435905.1 Clostridia bacterium
AGAAAACATCGGTCTAAGAAAGGCAATACCGGCCCTATCGGTGTGTTGTGCGGTCTTGAAATAGCACCACTATTCCTTCGACCACACGCCTGCCGATAGAACCGGTCTTGCCTTTTTAGACTCTTCGACCGCAAAATGGATTGCTTTCAGGGAAATGCAAGGAAGAGGAGGAAGGCATATCCGTCGATATTCCGACCGACGATGACGATGCAGTTGCCCGGAATGGATTCGTTTTGCGGCGATGTTTTCTTATTGGAATACCCCGAACGGGGCTTTTTGCACTTAGTTTGACAATTCGCTGTTATTGGAACAGAAGGCTCATCAGCGGAATGGTGGCAATGGAGCAAAGGGTGGAAACAAAGGTGACCTGCGCCGCATAGGGGGCATCGCCATCGTACTTTTCAGCAAGGATGGATGTGGAAGCGCCCGCAGGCATCGCCGTCATGATCACGGAGATGTTGATAAGAAGCGGTTCGGCGCCAAGCAGCTTCAGTACGCCGAATACTGCCAGAGGGAACAGAATGAGACGGATGAGCGTAAACCAAAGAATGGTGGGGGAGAACAGCGTTTTAAGATCCGCATCGGCCATAATGGAGCCTACCGTGATCATGGAGATCGGCACGGTCGTTTTGCTGATACTGTATACCGTGTCGCCGATGAAGCCGGGCAGCTCAAGGTCAAATGCCATCAACAGGATGCCGATGAAAATGGAAATAATGCAGGGGTGTGTTGCCAGCTTTTTGAAAGCGCTGCGGTGGTCGGTTTCGGTGAAAAGAGAAAGGCCGGCAGTCCACATGGTGAAGCGGATCGGGATCTGAAAGAGAGATGTGTACAGCACGCCGAGGCTGCCGTAAAGGGTCTCTGCAATGGGCATGCCAACAAAGCTCGAATTGGAACAGATGATGCCGTAGCGAAGGATGGCCTGCTTGCCGGCGGGATACTTTCCAAAGACGGCTTTTCCGAGAAATACGGAAACGGCCTGGATGCATGCTGCGATCACAACAGCCAGCATGCAGCTTTTGACAAACTCCGGCGAAACGGTGATCTCGCCCAAAAACGATTGGACGATGTTGCAGGGAAGAAGCACGTTAACAAGCAGGCTTGAAACGGCTTTTTCCGATTCGCGGTTCAGTATTTTTGTTTTTTTGACGATGATGCCGACAAGCACAAACAGCAGAAGCATCAGCTGCTGGTTCAGCACCTTACCGAAAAAATCCATATGCAGCCTCCGATATTGATAGGGCAGAGGGAAAAGGAAAGCAGGTTTCCACCGCAAATATATCATGTGCATCCGCAAGGGTCAAGTGAAAGGTGGGGAGCGCATTTTTATGCTAAAAAAAGGCGCAACAGGATTGACAAACCCTTTTTACGGGAGTAATATGTAAAATCATAACACGATTAAGGAGTTTCCGAATGGAATTCGTATTTGCGACTATGATGATGCCCATGAGCTGCATGTCTGAGATGTGCGGCTCTGTCTGCGTTGTCATGAATGGGTCTGTGAAACCGCAAATGTGATTTTGATTCGATTGCATGGGTGGTGAGCACAAGCTCATCACCCTTTTTCTTTTATTTATCACCTTGAGGAGAATGTGTATGGAGCAGAAAGAGATCATCCGCATCGAAGGGCTGACAAAGCGGTTCAGCGGAAAAAACGGAGAAGTGGTTGCATTGGAGAATATCGACCTTTCCGTGAACGAAGGCGAGATATTCGGAATCATCGGCCTTTCCGGTGCGGGAAAAAGCACGCTTGTCAGGTGCATCAACCTGCTGGAACGCCCCACCGCCGGCCGTGTGTTTGTCAACGGGCAGGAGCTGAGCAGTCTTTCCGATAAGGAACTTCGCCTTGCACGGCGAGGCATCGGTATGATTTTCCAGCAGTTCAACCTGCTGATGCAGAGCACCGCCCTTGACAACATCTGTTTTCCGCTTTTGCTTGCGGGCGTCAACAAAAAAGAAGCGGAAAAGCGTGCGCTGGAGCTTCTTGAGATCGTAGGCCTTTCAGACAAGAAAAATGCCTATCCCGCCCAGCTTTCCGGCGGCCAGAAGCAGCGTATCGCCATTGCAAGAGCGCTTGCCAACGAGCCGAAGGTGCTTCTTTGCGACGAGGCGACCAGCGCCCTCGACCCCACCACCACAAGGAGCATCCTTTCCCTTTTGAAGGAGATCAACGAGCGGCTCGGTATCACCATTATCGTCATCACCCACGAGATGCGTGTGGTGGAGGAGATCTGTTCCCGTGTGGCGATCCTCGATGCAAGCCACGTGGTGGAGCTTGGTTCCGTGCAGGAGATCTTCCGCAAGCCCAAGACCGCTGCTGCAAGGCGCCTTCTTTTCCCGGGCAAAGAAAACGGAGCCGCCGTTGGCATCGGCGAAAGGCTGCTTCGCATCGTCTTTGACGGCATGACACCCTTTGAACCTGTGATCGCCAACATGGTGCTTGCCTGCGGTGCACCGGTCAATATCATGTTTGCCAACACCCGGGCCATCGAGGGAAAAACGGTCGGCCAGATGATCGTGCAGCTGCCTGAATCGGAGGAAGCCGTGTCCCGCATCGAAGCCTACCTGAATACCCAAAATATCACTTTTGAGGAGGTGAAAGAGGATGTTCTCTAAAGAAATGCTGAAGCTGTTCCTTGAAGGAACGGCCGAAACGTTTTACATGGTACTGGTGTCAACCCTTGCTGCGTATCTCATCGGCCTTCCCCTTGGCGTGGTGCTTGTTGTCAGCGAAAAAGATGGCATCCGTCCCATGCCGGGGCTTAATCGCATCCTTGGCATTTTGATCAACCTTCTTCGCAGCGCACCGTTTTTGATCCTGCTTGTGGCGCTGACTCCCGTTACAAGGGCCATTGTAGGCACATCCCTCGGTTCTACAGCCACGATCGTTCCCCTTGTGATCGGCTCCGCACCTTTTATTGCAAGAATGGTGGAATCCTCCATTAAAGAGGTGGATGCAGGCGTGATCGAAGCGGCACAGTCCATGGGCGCATCGCCCATGCAGATCGTAATGCGGGTGATGCTTCCCGAAGCGAAGCCCTCCCTTACGGTGGGTGCAGCCATTGCCATCACCACCATCCTCGGCTACAGCGCTATGGCCGGCTTTGTGGGCGGCGGCGGTCTTGGTACCATTGCCGTCAACTACGGCGTTTACCGTTATCAGACGGATGTGATGCTCTTTACCCTTGCGCTGCTCGTGCTCATCGTGCAGGCATTCCAGGAAGTGGGTATGCGCATTGCAAACCGCATCGATAAACGGAAAAAATAAAACAGTTTATTCAATTTCAATTATTATTAGGAGGAAAAACAAATGAAAAAGATCCTTGCTCTTGCCATCGCGGCGATCCTTGCCCTCGCAGCTTTCGCAGGCTGCTCCGGTTCCGGTACCGATCCCCACACCATCGTGGTCGGCGCATCCGTTACTCCTCATGCGGAGATCCTCGAGGTCGTCCGTGAAGAACTGAAGGAAAAAGGCTATGAACTTGAAATCGTGGAATTCACCGATTTTGTAATGCCAAACACCGCTCTTGAAGATGGCGAGCTTGATGCCAACTTCTTCCAGCACAAGCCCTACATGGATGACTTCAACGCCAACAACGGCACGCACCTTGTTTCCGCTGCGGCGATCCACTATGAGCCCTTCGGCCTCTATCCCGGCAAGACCGCATCCCTCGATGCGCTGCCCGACGGTGCTAAGGTCGCCATCCCCAATGACGGCACCAATGAAGCCCGTGCGCTGCTGCTTCTTGAGGCAGAAGGCCTCATCACCCTTCGTGAAGGCGCCGGCATGACCGCCACCAAGATCGACATCGCAGAAAACCCCAAGAACCTTGATATCCTTGAGATCGAAGCTGCCCAGCTGACCCGTTCCCTGCAGGATGTTGACCTTGCGGCCATCAACGGCAACTATGCCATTCAGGGCGGCCTCTCCGTCGGCAAGGATGCCATCGCCGCCGAGGATAAGGATTCCCTTGCTGCGGAAACCTACGCCAACATCATCGCCGTAAAGGAAGGCAATGAGGAAAGCGAAAAGACCAAGGCGCTCGTGGAAGTGCTCCAGAGCGAAGAAGTCCGTGCTTTCATCGAAGCCACCTATGACGGTGCCGTTATTGCCAAGTTCTAAACGAAAAATCGAAGGGCCGCCTTGCAACAAGCAGGGCGGCCTTTTATAATGGAAACCATGTTAATGATCGGAGGAACGATATGCTTCAGGAACAGTATAGCCGCACCGCACTCCTTTTGGGGGAGGATGGGGTCGTGCGCCTTCGCAAAAGCGCCGTGGCGGTGTTCGGTATCGGCGGAGTCGGTTCCTTTGCGGCGGAAGCCCTTGCACGGGCAGGCGTAGGCAAACTGCTGCTTGTGGACCCGGATTCGGTCAGCGTCAGCAATATCAACCGGCAGCTGATCGCACTTCATTCCACCGTCGGCAAAAACAAAGCGGAAGTGATGAAGGCACGCATCGGGGATATCGACCCGGAAACGGAAGTAACGGCAATGCCGCTGTTCTACGATGCTTCCAATGCCGACGAGATCGACATTTCGCAATTTGACTATGTGGTGGATGCCATCGATTCCGTCAGCTCAAAGCTGCTTCTCATTGAACGTGCTGCGGCGGCATGCGTTCCCGTCATCAGCAGCATGGGGGCAGGCAACAAACTGGATCCCGCTGCCTTTGAAGTGGCGGATATTTACGAAACCTCGGTTTGCCCTCTTGCACGGGTCATGCGCCGTGAGCTCAAAAAGAGGGGGATCACATCTTTGCGTGTGGTCTACTCAAAGGAAGAAGCAAGAAAACCCCTCGCTTCAAACGAAGAACCTCTTCCGGGCAAGCGGCAGACGCCCGGCAGCCTTTCCTTTGTACCCTCTGCGGCAGGGCTCATCCTTGCGGGAGAAGTCATCCGTACTTTGGCAAAAACGGAATAAGAAACACGCTTTCGGCAATCCTAAGTGTAAAGCGCACAGCGGTGCGCAGGGTCTTGGGAGGTGCTGAAATGGCGTTGAATAAAGTAGATATTTGCGGTGTGGATACATCAAAGCTCCCTGTTATGACGCATGTGCGAAGCAGGGAGCTTCTTATGCGGATCAAGGCAGGCGACACAGCGGCAAGGGAGGAATTCATCCATGGAAATCTTCGGCTGGTATTAAGCGTCATTCAGCGTTTCTCCGGCAGGGGTGAGCAGATGGATGATCTGTTTCAGGTAGGGTGCATCGGGCTTATCAAGGCCATCGACAACTTTAATCTGGAGCTTGACGTGCGCTTTTCCACCTATGCCGTGCCGATGATCATCGGGGAACTGCGCCGGTACCTACGGGATAATACCGCCATGCGTGTCAGCCGCTCCCTTCGGGATACGGCCTACAAGGCGCTGCAGGCGAGAAATCGCCTGATGGAAGAAAATGCCCGTGAGCCTCATATCAGCGAGATCGCAAAGGCGCTCGATATGAAGGAAGAGGACGTGGTGTTTGCCCTTGATGCGATACAGGATCCCGTTTCGCTCTTTGAACCAATTTATCATGATGACGGCGATGCCATTTTTGTGATGGATCAGGTCAAGGATGAAAAAAGCTCCGATGAGCTTTGGCTTGATGGGATCGCTATCGCAGGAGGGCTTGAACGCCTTGCGGAGCGTGAAAAGCGCATCATTGAGCTTCGCTTTTTTCAGGGCAGGACCCAAATGGAAGTGGCTTCCGAGATCGGTATCAGCCAGGCACAGGTCTCACGGCTTGAAAAGAGCGCTTTAAAACACATGCGGAAGTATGTTTGAATAAAGATCACCGAATACAATACTGTTTCAAAACCGCCCGGCATATAGTAAGCCGAAGGGCGGTTTTGTTATGTCGAAGAAAAAAAGAAAGATCAGGCTTGGGCGGCGCATCCTTGAATCGCTGGATATTCCGGAAGAGTGCTATTCGGCTGCGGCGAAGATCACGCTGTGGGGAAAGGAGACGCTGCTGATCGAGAAACACAAGGGCATCTTTTCCTGTGAAGAGGAACGGGTGCGCCTTTTTACAAACCTTGGCATTTTGCGAATCGACGGGGAAAAGCTCACGCTGCTTGAACTGTCAAATGAGCGGCTTTATATCACGGGCAAGGTAGAGGGGATCGCTTATGAGGCCTGAGTTTCTGCGATTTCTACCATTTTAATTGCAAAAAAACTGTAAAATCTGATTCTGGAGAAGCTGATGTTCACTGGTCTATGGAATTATCTTTCTGGATATGTTATCATTGAACTGGAGGGGAAGGCCCTTGAGCGGTTTTTGAACCGCCTGACGCACAGCGGCGTGGAGATTTGGCATATTCGGCGTACCGGGATAAACACCGTAACGGCACACATCAGCATTGCCGGGTTTTATGCGCTGCGTCCCATGCTGCGCGGGCAGGGCATCCGGGTGCATATCCTCCAAAAACGGGGGTTGATCATTCGCCTGAGTTCGCTCCGTTTCAGAAAAGTACTGCTGTACGGCTGGACGGTCGCAGCGGTGCTGCTGATCGCAGCATCAAGGCGGATCTGGTTCATTGAGATCACGGGTCTTGATACGGTCCCACAGCAGAATATCCTTTCCGTGCTTGCACAAAACGGCATCCGTGAAGGCGCATGGAGAAGCGCCGTGCATACAGCGCCCCTCGGCAACAGCATCATGGCATCGGATCCAAGGATCGCATGGGCGGGGGCACACCTTGACGGTGTCACTTTGCGTGTGGATATCCTTGAAGCAGGGGATGCGGCAAAGCTCCCGGATCACGATCCCGTGCCGGCAAGCATCTACGCTTCTTCGGACGGTGTGGTCTCGTCCGTTACCGTTCTTGAGGGGAGAGCCCTTGTCAGGGAGGGCGATGCGGTCAAAGCAGGGCAGGAACTGATCACGGGCATTCTCAGAAACGATGAAGCAAACCTGATCGTGACCCGTGCCAAAGGAACGGTGCTTGCGCAGGTGGTATATAGATTCACCGCTTCCGCAGGGCCGAAGATCCTCGCCCCACAGGCAGGCGAGGAAGTCGAAAGATGCACACGCATCAGCGCATTTGGCAAAACGTTTTTCTCCCGTCCTGCGACGGATTATGCACAGGAAACCGCTTTGTTTGAGGGAAGTCTTACCAACTGCTTTTTGCCATTAACGGTGCAAACGCTTGCGGTTTATCCGACCGTCATGAAAGAGATCACCGCAAGTGAGTCAGAACTGCGTCAGGCTGCAATGCTTGCGGCGGAAGATGCCATGGAACGGGCGCTGCCGGAACATGCACGCATCCTGTCAAAAGAGAGCACAACAGAATACCGTGAGGATGGCAGCGTTGAAGCTGCGATCACTGTGATAACGGAAGAAAATATAGGAATAACAAAGGAATTTGAAGCAACAAATGGAAAACAACCGCAATGATATTTTTCCCGATACCGCTGAAGTGCGCATCGTATCCGTGGAATCCATGGACGAAATGATACGCCTTTTCGGCGTGTTCGATGAAAACCTGAAGATCATCGAGGATGAAACGGGGGCACGCATCCGTACGGAAGCGGACTCCATCCGGATAGAAGGTGCAGGCGGCAGCGCAGAGCTTGCCGCAACGGTGGTGGACAAGCTGCTGATGACCCTCCGCCGTGGGGAAGCCATCGACCGCAGCCGCATCCGCTATGCGATCGATCTTGCAAAAGAGGGCAATGCGGAACTGATCACGGAGCTTCTTGATGATGTTGTCGCTTTCACAAACAAAGGCCGCCGCATCAAATGCAAGACGCTCGGCCAGAAAAAGTATATTTCTGCCCTCAAACACCATACGGTGGTCTTTGGCGTTGGCCCTGCCGGCACGGGCAAAACCTACCTTGCCGTTGCAATGGCGGTCCTTGCATACAAGAACAAGGAGGTCGAAAAGATCATCCTCACACGCCCTGCCGTGGAAGCCGGTGAAAAGCTTGGCTTCCTGCCCGGCGATCTGCAGAACAAGGTGGATCCCTATCTTCGCCCCCTTTACGATGCACTTTATGATTTCCTCGGTGCGGAGACCTTCAAAAGCCTCAGCGAGCGTGGCGTGATCGAGGTTGCGCCGCTTGCCTACATGCGAGGCAGAACGCTGAGCGATGCATATATCATCCTTGATGAAGCGCAGAACTGCACCATGGAGCAGATGAAGATGTTCCTGACCCGTTTCGGCGAGGGATCCAGAGTGGTCGTAACGGGTGATATTACCCAGATCGACCTGCCTTACGAAAGAAAGAGCGGCCTTGTCCATGCGCTTGAAGTGCTCAAAGGCGTGGAGGGGATCGCACAGGTATTCCTGACCCACAAGGATGTGGTGCGGCACGAAATGGTGCAGCGCATCATCAGCGCCTATGACAAAGCGCAGCACCGCAGAGAAAACGCCGGGAGGTGACAAATATGGCAAAGCGCGAAGGAAAACGGCAGATCTCAAAAAAGAATATCCGAATGATCTCCTGCATGCTTCTCGCTGTGACGTTTGTGATCGCATATTTTTGTGTACTGACGGCAGCGCTGCCGAAGCATTACGATGTAAAAGTAGGGGAACCTTCCGCCTATACGATCTATGCACCGCAGAATATTACCGATGAAACGGCAACAGCTGCGCTGAAAGAAGCGGCACGGGAAGCTGCGGCTGCGGTATATGAGATCGATAATGCAAAGATCGATGCCTGCATGGACGGAGCAAATGCATTTTTCAACGGTCTCAGCGCAGTGCGCAAACAGGCGGAAATGATGCGTGGGACAGAAGCCCTTGAGCCTGTTCTTTCCGAAGAAGGCTGGGGAGATCTGCTCAGTGCGGAGCAGAAAACGAACCTTGCCGCAATGACAAAGCCCAACCTGAACGAGGGGCAGCTTTGTGCGGTTCTTGCGGCAGGCGTGTCGGATATTCAGTTCCTCAAGGATCTTGTGCTCCCCAAATTGCAGACATCCCTTGAGGCAGGGCTTTCGGCGGATGCGCTTGCCGGTGTAAAAAACACCTGCATCCGTGAAGTGAACGCCACCACAAGCCTTACGGCCGGCTTGAAAGATGTGGGTGCGCTGACCATTGAAACTTTTATGGAACCCACCCTTGTCGCCAATAAAAATGCCACGGCGCAGGCGCAGGAGGATGCTGCTGCAGCCGTTGAACCTGTGATCATCCAAAAAGGCGATATCATCATCAAGCGTGGCGATGTGCTGAGCGCCGATCAGTATGCACTTCTCGGACAGCTTTCTCTCGTTCGGGATGGGCAGAGCAACCTGCCGCTCATCTTCGGCATGCTGTTTGCTTTGCTTGCAGCATTTGCGCTTTATACGGTTTATCTTTTCTTCTTGCGTGAAGATGTCTTTTATGACACAAAGCGCATGGTGATCCTTACCGTGTTCACGGTGCTGGTGCTTCTTGTGGCGCTTCTTTGCAATCAGGTGGATACACGCCTGTCTCCTGCATTGATCGCCATTATGCTGACTTCGCTGCTCGTCTGCCCAAACACCGCTCTTGCGCTGACGGCTCTTCTTAGCATCGTAATGGGTCTTATGGCTGCAGGAAGCGGCAAACCCCTTATCGGGGCGGATTCCTTTATGATGACGGTATCCACGTTTGCATCCGGTGTGGCGGCGGTCTTTGCGCTTCGCAAGGCTGAAAGCCGCGGTGCGCTTGTAGCGGCAGGCGCCGTTGGCGGCGGCGCAGCTGCGTTGGCAGCAGCAGCCTTGATGGTACTTGAGCGTGAAACGTTCCTTGCCGTGCTGCTTTCCATCGGGTATGCCGTGGGAAGCGCAATGCTGTCGACGTTGCTTGTGGTCGGATCCCTTTCCGTTTGGGAGAACCTTTTTGACGTTGCCACAGCAGCAAGGCTCAACGAACTCAGCAATACCAACCATCCGCTTCTTAAACAGCTTATGCTGGAAGCCCCCGGCACTTATCAGCACTGCAATACCGTTGCGGCACTTGCGGAAGCGGCTGCGGAACGCATCGGTGCCAATGCGCTTCTTGCCCGTGTGGGCGCACTGTTCCACGATGTCGGCAAGCTCAGAAGGCCGATCTACTTTAAGGAAAACCAGAAAAGCGGGGAAAACATCCACGATTCCTTGCCGCCCCTTGAAAGTGCGCAGACCATTATCGCCCACCAGAAGGATGGCGTCACGCTTCTTACAAGGCACAAGCTGCCTTCCGCCGTGATCCGCATTGCAGGGGAACACCACGGTAATGCCCTGATGACGTACTTCTACTACAAGGCAAAGCAGGGTGAAGGCGGAGACAGCGTGCAGATGAAGAATTTTCGTTATTCCGGCAACCGTCCTTCCACAAAGGAGAGCGCCATCGTGATGCTGGCGGATTCCTGTGAAGCCGCCGTACGTTCCCTTGGCGATACGAAAAAGGAAGCCATGGAAGAAATGGTGCACAAGGTCATTTACGGCAAGATGACCGACAGCGACAATATGATGACGAATGCGCCGCTGACCCTTGCGGAGTTTACGGAGATCGAAAAGAGCTTCATCAAGACCTTTGGCGGCATCATGCATGACCGCATCGAATATCCCGACCTTGAAGAGGTAAACAAGAAATGATCGAAGTGATCACTGAAATCCCACATGATGTGCCTGACCTTGACCGCATTCTGACCAATGCGGCGGAAGCAGCCCTTGCATATGAAGGGGCGGAAGGCGACATAACTATTTTAGTGGTCGATGATGGCATGATCCACGAAATGAACAGGGATTACCGAAATGTGGATCGCCCTACGGATGTTTTGAGCTTTCCTGCAGCGGAAGGGGAGGAACTTCTTTCTATCCCGGATGCGTTTCTCGGAGATATTGCCATCTCCCTGCCCAGGGCAAAGGAGCAGGCAGCGGAATACGGACATTCCCTTCTGCGTGAACTGACATTCCTTGCGGTGCACGGTTCCCTGCATTTGATGGGCTACGACCACATGACCGATGAAGACCGTGCCGAAATGTTCGACCGGCAGGATCGGATCTTAGAAAAAATGAGGATCACAAGATGAGAAGCATTCACGACTTTGAAGTGAAAAACATGCTGCGCATGGCAAATGAAGCACGGGATCGGGCATATGTGCCTTATTCAGGCTTTCATGTGGGCGCTTGCCTGAAGGGCGCAACCGGTGCGTATTACCTTGGCTGCAATATTGAAAACGCGGCATATTCGCCCACCAACTGTGCGGAGCGTACCGCCATGTTCAAGGCAGTCTACGAAGGCGAACGGCAATTTGATGCCCTGGCCATCGTTTGGGACGGCGACAGACCTGCGGTTCCCTGCGGCGTATGCAGGCAGGTGCTTGCAGAGTTCTGTGACGGTGAAATGCCTGTTATCTGTGCCAACAGAAAAGGCGAATACAAGCTGTTTGCACTGGCGGATCTTCTGCCGGAAGCCTTTTTGCCGGAGGATCTGAAATGATGAATATGGACTTTCTTTCCGGATTTGTCTCCATTATCGGCTCGCCCAACGTGGGTAAAAGCACGCTCATGAACCGCTTTGTGGGGCAGAAGGTATCCATCGTCTCCTCACGGGCGCAGACTACCCGAAACAGGGTGATGGGCGTTCTGACAAAATCTGCATACCAGATCGTTTTTCTCGATACGCCCGGTGTGACCACGCCTAAAAACCGTCTCGGCGAGTATATGCTCAAGGTAGCATATGATTCCCTTAATGAAGTAGAGGCTGTTCTTTTCCTGACCGATGCGGAAAAAGGCATCCGTGATAAGGATAAGGCCTTGCTTGAAAAGCTTTCCTCCGCAAAGGCACCCGTGATTGCAGCCATCAACAAGGTGGATGCTGCAAAAACGGAAACTATTGCACAAATGCGGGAACAGCTTGAAGAAGTTCCCTATATTTCGGATGTTCTTGAGATCTCGGCGGAAACGGGAACAGGTGTTGATGCCCTTGAAAAGCTGCTCGTATCCAAACTGGAGCCGGGACCGAAGTATTTCCCCGATGATATGGTCACCGATCAGCCGGAGCGTATTGTGTGCTCCGAATTGATACGGGAAAAAGCCCTCGTGCTTCTGAAGGAAGAGGTACCGCACGGCATCGGCGTCGGTATCGATAAAATGCAAGTGCGAGAGGATAAAGGAATTACCGATGTGTGGGCAACCATCTATTGTGAGCGTGACGGGCATAAAGGCATTATCATCGGCAAGGGCGGCAGTATGCTGAAAAAGATCGGCGCCGAAGCCAGGCATGATATGGAATGGATGCTCGGAACACGTGTCAACCTGCAGCTTTGGGTCAAGGTGAAGGATGACTGGCGAAACAGCCTTTCCACCATGCGTGAACTTGGCTACGAATAAGCCGAAATCATACGTTTGATACTGGGCGGACTTTGTTCGCCCGTTTATGCTATTTTGCACAGGAAAGGGATTCAACATGCGTGCGGTAGATATGATCCTGAAAAAGAAGCGCGGCGAGGCGATGTCGCAGCCTGAGATCGAGGCGCTGATAAACGGCTTTGTCAAAGGTGATGTACCGGATTACCAGATGGCAGCATGGATGATGGCTGTCTGCTTTCAGGGAATGAACGGAGAGGAAACAGCCGCTTTGACCGATGTGATGGTAAAAAGCGGTGAAACTGCGGACCTTTCCACACTTTCGGGCATCAAGGTGGATAAGCACTCTACCGGCGGTGTGGGCGACACTACCACCCTTGTGATCGCACCGCTTGTGGCTGCATGCGGCGGTACTGTTGCAAAGATGTCCGGCCGTGGGCTGGGGCATACCGGCGGCACGCTCGATAAGCTTGAATCCGTGCCCGGTGTCAGCATTGAACTGACCATGGAACAGTTCCTTTCCATCGTGCGGGATACGGGGCTTTGTGTCATGGGGCAGACGGCGGATCTTGTTCCGGCGGATAAGCTGATGTATGCCCTCCGGGATGTAACGGGCACCGTCAGCAGCATTCCTCTGATCGCATCAAGCGTGATGAGCAAGAAGATCGCATCCGGTGCGGATGCCATCGTGCTCGATGTAAAAACGGGATCGGGCGCATTTATGCAGACTCTGCCGGAAGCCCGTGCACTTGCAAAGACCATGGTGGATATCGGCAGCCGAATGGGAAGGAAGACTGTGGCTGTGATCACCGATATGAACCAGCCCCTCGGCATGGCTGTCGGAAACGGGCTGGAAGTAAAAGAGGCGATCGAGCTCCTTTCGGGAAAACTCCCGAAAACCGATCCGCTTTATGAAGTATCCATGCTGCTGGCATCTCATATGCTGGTGCTTTCAGAACTTGCTTCGGATGAAAAAGAAGCAAAAGCAAAGCTTGCGGCAGCGCTTGAAAGCGGCGCAGGCCTTCGGAAACTCAAAGCGATGCTGGCGGCTCTCGGCGGAGATACATCCTGTATCGATGATCCCGAAAGTCTTTGTGCCGTCAGGGAAAAACGGGATGTTTACCTTGATGAAGAAGGATACATTGCCGCAATGCAGGCTGAAAAGATCGGCGTAGCCGCACAGCTCCTTGGTGCCGGGCGTGCCACAAAGGCTGATTCCATCGATCCTGCGGTGGGGCTTGTGATGCACAAACGGCAGGGGATGCAGGTCTCCAAGGCGGAGCCGGTGGCAGCGCTTTACATTAACGATGCGACCCATGTTGAAGATGCGATCGCAGCTTTGAAAGCCGCCATCACCGTTTCGGCCGAACAGCCGAATGCTGCGCCGATGGTGTATGATGTCATCACGGCAGCGGAATAAAGTTTACGGACTGTTGATTTGAACAGTAAACCACTTTGGTGTATGCTCAAACAGAAAAAAGCGAGGGAACGTTTTTGAAAAAACTCATTGCGATAGACGGTAACAACATCCTTTACAGGGCTTTTTTTGCCCTGCCTTCCATGATGACGAAATCGGGGACCCCCACCGGCGCTATCTACGGCTTCCTTTCCACACTTTTTAAGCTTGTGCAGGATAAGCCTGATTATCTGCTTGTGGCGTTCGATATGCACGGGCCTACCTTCCGGCACGAACAGTATGACGGCTATAAAGCAGGGCGAGCGGAAACTCCCGGCGACCTTCGCAGCCAGATCCCTCTTATGAAAGAGCTTCTTGGAAAAATGGGCGTCAGGGTGATCGAATGCCCCAGGTTTGAGGCGGATGATATCCTCGGCACTTTTTCCCGTATTGCAGATGAAAAGGGCATCTTTTCTCTGCTTGTGACAGGAGACCGGGATGCGCTGCAGCTTATCGGACCGAACACCCATGTACTAATGCCGAAAAAGGCGAATGAAACCGTTGAATACGATGAAGCCCTGCTGTTTGAGCAATACGGGCTTTCCCCCGAACGGATGCCTGATTTAAAGGGGCTCATGGGGGACGGTTCCGACAACCTTCCCGGCATTCCCGGCGTGGGAGAAAAGACCGCACGAAAACTGCTTGAAAAATACGGCAGCCTCGAAAATGCGCTTTCCCATGCGGCGGATGAAAAAGGTGCGCTGCAGAAAAAACTGATCGACGGCGCCGAAAGTGCCCGTATGAGCTACCGCCTCGGTCTCATTGACAGGCATGCACCGGTTTCCGTATCGCTGGAAGAATGTGCGTTTGTTCCTTCCAAAATGGCGGAAGGCGCTGCTATGATGCAGGAACTTGAACTGCGAAGCCTTCTTTCACGCCTTCCAGAAGGTGCGAAAGAAAAAGTGAGTGCGCCGAAGGAAGAAAAAAAGATCGAGCATATCCGTATCGGCGATGAAGCATCGCTTGCTGCCGCAGCGGAAAACATGAAGGCATCGGAGCGCCTTGCTTTTCATATGGGCGACACGCTGACGCTTTCCTCTGACGGCGTGAAGCAGTATGACATTGTGCTTGGCGCAACGCTCCTCGAGCCGGGTCTTGATGAAACGGCCGTTTATGAAGTGCTTAAACCGCTCTTTGCCGATGCTGCCATCAAAAAGCTCGTTTTTGATGCGAAACGGCACAGGCATATTCTTGCAAAGTTTGGGATTTCTCTTGAAGGCGTCGTCTTTGACGGCATGCTGGTGGACTATCTTCTGCATGCGCTGCATCCGGCACTTTCGCTGAAAACGCTTGCTGCCGAGCGCCTTGGCATTCAGGATGGGGATGCGGCAGCGCTTGTCAGGCTTTATGACAGCATGATGCCGGAGCTTGAGGAAAAAGGTCTTCTGCCGCTTTACCGTGATATGGAGCTTCCCCTTGAACGTGTGCTGTTTGATATGGAACATATCGGCTTCACGCTCAACAGCGAAGTGCTTCGTGAAATGAGCAGCGTGTTCAAGCGCCGCATTGATGCCATTGCGGAAGAGATCTATGCGCTCGCAGGTGAGCCTTTCAATATTCTTTCCACCAAACAGCTGGGTGTGATCCTGTATGAAAAGCTTGGATTACCGCCGTGGAAAAAGACGAAGTCCGGTTATTCCACGGATGCTGAATCCCTTGAAAAGATCGAGGATAAGCACCCCATTGTCAAACTGATCATTGAATACAGGACACTGTCAAAGCTTTGCAGCACATTCCTTGACGGACTTCTTGCGGTGGTCAGACCCGAAAGCGGAAAGGTACATACCAGTTTTAACCAGAATGTGACTGCCACAGGGCGCATCTCCAGCACAGAACCGAACCTGCAGAACATTCCCGTCAGAACGGAGCTTGGCAGGGAGATCCGCAAGGCGTTTGTGCCAAGCGAGGGTAACGTGCTTGTGGATGCGGACTATTCGCAGATCGAGCTGCGGCTTCTTGCCCACATGAGCGGAGATGAGAGCATGATCCGTGCATTCCGGGAAGGCGACGATATCCACCGCCGCACAGCCTCCGAGGTATTCGGCGTTCCCTTCGATGCTGTGACTTCCGCACAGCGCAGTGCGGCAAAGGCGGTCAACTTCGGCATTGTTTACGGCATCAGCGACTTCGGTCTTGCACGCAATCTGAATATCACAAGAAAAGAAGCGGCCCACTATATCGAGCTTTATCTGATGCGCTATCCGGGCATCCACCGTTATATGAAGGACAGCGTGGAGGCAGGCAAACGGGACGGATTTGTGACAACGCTCATGGGGCGTCGGCGTGACCTGCCGGAGCTGAAATCCTCCAATTTCAACACACGTTCCTTTGGCGAGCGTGTTGCCATGAATATGCCCATACAGGGCACTGCAGCGGATATCATCAAGCTGGCGATGGTGCGTGTGCATGAAGCGTTGAAGCAGGAAGGGCTGAAGGCAAAGCTGATCCTGCAGATCCACGACGAACTGATCATCGATACGCCGAAGGAGGAAGCGGAAAAGGTGGCAGAGCTTCTCCGTTCCTGCATGGAGAACGTGATCGAGCTTTCCGTGCCGCTGTATGCGGATGTCAAAGTCGGACAAAGCTGGTTTGAAACAAAGTAAGAAAAGCGAAGGAAAAGGGGAATGACGCATGCGGATCGGTCTTACAGGTTCTATCGCATCGGGGAAATCAACTGTTTCTAAAAGGCTGCTTGCGCTCGGCGCCCATGTTTTGGATGCGGACAGGATCGCAAGGGAAGTGGTGGAACCGGGAACGGAAGGCCTTTCACACATTGTATCCGCCTTTGGGAAAGAGTTTCTTTTGCCGGATGGAAGCCTTGACAGAAAGAAGCTTGCCGCCAGGGTCTTTGGAAATGATGCAGCGCTTGGGGTGCTCAACGGTATCACCCATCCGCTTGTGATCGATACCATGCGCAGCCGTTCCGATGAACTTGAAAAAACAGATCAAAAAGCTGTTGTGATCTGGGATATGCCCCTTTTGATCGAGTGCGGTGCATACCGGGAGATGGATCTTGTCTGGCTTGTTGCTGCGGACAGAGAAGTACGCATTGCCCGTGTCATGGCACGGGACAACTGCACAAGAGAGCATGCCCTTCTCAGAATGGCGGCGCAGATGCCCCAGGAAGACAAGCTTTCCTATGCGGATACTGTGATTTTTAATGATGGCAGCATGGAAGAACTGCATGTGCAGGTAGACCGTGCATACCAAAGGCTTTTTGAAGAAAAGGAAGCTTTATGAACGCAACGGTAAAATCGCAGTCCGGAACGGGCAAAAAACGGAAAAAGCTGAAACTGCATACCGGCTGGATCAGCTTGATTGCCATTGTTTGTGCCGCATTCCTTGTGATCGGCTATTTGGTGCTGACGGAAAAGATGGAGAAGCGAACGTATCCTCTTTTTTATACAGATATTATTGTGAAAGAGGCGGCTGCATATGAGCTCGATCCCTATTTCGTTGCGGCTGTCATCTGTTGTGAATCCAGCGGCAGGGAAACTGTGGTTTCCCACAAAGGTGCGACAGGTCTGATGCAGATCATGCCGAAAACAGGGGAATGGATCGCCGAAAAGCTTGAAATGGATGATTATTCGGAAGAACGGCTGAAAGAACCGGAGGTCAACATACGCATGGGCTGCTGGTATCTTTCCTACCTTTTCAAACGTTATGAAGGCAACAGTGTTCATGCACTTGCAGCATACAATGCAGGACCCGGCAATGTGAGTAAATGGCTTGAGGATCCTCAGTATACACAGGATGGGCAGCTTACCGATATCCCCTTTGATGAAACTGCCGCATATGTGAAAAAGGTTCTTGCGGCGCAAGAGAAATACAGAGAGTTATATGAAGAAGAACTCAGGTGAAATCTTAAAACGTGTGATGGCGGCATCCGCAGCGGCGGCAATGCTTTTTTGCTGTGCCTGCGGCAAGGTGGAAGATGCCGTTGAAAGTGCACCTTCCATCACGATGCCGTCGCCTTCTCAGGAGCCGCAGCCCGTATCGGGAGGCGAGCTTCGCATGCCGATGCCTACCAATGCCGTCATCAGCGATCCGCTCAGTGTGAGTTCGGAAGAGATGCTTGCCATGTTCTCCCTCGTCTACGAAAGTCTGCTTTCCATTGATGACCGTGGACAGCTTGTTCCCGAACTTGCGGAAAACTGGACCTCCGATGAGACCGGATGCGTATGGACATTCAAGCTGCGGCAGCAGGCGAAATGGCACGATACGGGAGCAACCGTCAAAGCAGCGGATGTGGTGGCTACATTTCAGCGTATCGTTTCCCTTGGAACGGAAACATATTATTCTTTCGTGACCGAAAAGGTTCTGAGTATGGCAGAGGGCACAGAGGGATCTCTGACCGTGACCATGAAGGAGCCTGGACTTGCGTCCCTTTATGCGCTCACTTTTCCCGTGATGCGCGGCGGTACGGCAGAGGAAAACGGAACGCCCGTCGGAACGGGTGCATATCAGGTGACGGCAGCATCCGACAGTACGGTACGCCTGCGTGCCAATTCGGCATGGTGGAAACAGGTTCCGTATATCGACAGCATCATGTTCTATGCAAAGGACAGCAACGATATTGCCCTTGCATCCTTTGAAGCGGGACAGCTTGATCTTGTTCCCACATCATCCCTTTCCGTTGGTCGCTACCGTGAGGAGGGCGTGACCAATGTTCTTGATGTGATGACGCAGACGGCGGAAGTGATGCTCGTGAATTATGCGAACGAGGAACTGCGCAACGCCGGCCTCAGAAAGGCGATCGCCTGTGCGATCGATCGAAGTCATATCATCACAAACGTATATATGAACCGTGCGCAGGCATCCGATGTTCCTGTAGCGCCCGATTCCTGGCTTTACGAGTCCAAATCCAAACTGTATGACTATAACACCACCAATGCACTGTCGCTTTTTGCGGAAGCAGGCTGGAAGGATACGGATGAGGACGGATATCTTGAAAAAGACGGCACATACGATACGGAACTGACGCTGCGGCTTCTTGTCAACGATTCCACAGACAGCGCAAGAAAGAGCGCAGCGGAGATGATCGCACAGCAGCTTGATGCGATCGGGATCCATGTGGAGCTGATGACGGCAGGTTATGCCCTTGGTGATGATGCCAGCGAATATCTGAGTAAGATCGTAAAGAAAGAGTTCGACCTTGCACTTATCGGTTTTAATTTGAGCCGTGACTGTGATCTTCGGCCTTATATTGCTGTGGGCGGTGCGAAAAACTACGGCGGTTATTCCAATGCTGCGCTTGAACAGCTGGCAAAGAATGTGGCAACGGCGGCGGATGAGACGACGATGCGTGATGCCGCAGCGGAACTTGAACTTCGCTTTGCGGAAGAACTGCCCTTCATTACGCTGTATTTCCGTTTGAACAGCATCCTGTATTCTGCCGATATTCAGGGCATATCCGGCGCCCGAGAACCGGATATCATGCGCACAGCGGAAAAATGGTACCTTCTTTCCGAGTAGAGTATCAAATGCAGCATTGCCTGGCAGGCGATCCCATGTTAAGATTAAACGCAAATGAATTATGACGGAGGCATCATGCTGGAACTCCTTATTATTGTGGCAATACTGATCATAGACCTTGTTTCAAAGCACATTGCTGCGGCGTGGCTTCCCACGCTGCCCGGCGGCAGCTTTCCGCTGATCGATGGTGTTTTTGAGCTTTCCTATGTGGAAAACAGGGGGGCAGCATTCGGTATGCTGCAGAATGCCCGCTGGTTTTTTCTGGTTCTGACTGTGATCGCACTTGCTGTTCTTGGTTGGTTTTTGATCCGCTACCGCAGAAAAATGCATGTCCGTGTCAGGATCGCAATTGCGCTGATCATCACGGGCGCTGTCGGCAATTTTGTGGACAGGCTGTTTCTCGGCTATGTGCGTGATATGTTCTATTTCTCATTGATCAACTTTGCGGTGTTCAATGTGGCGGATGCAGCGATCACGGTCGGCGGTATTGGTCTTGTGGTCGATTCTGCTTTTACGAAAAAAGGCCATGAATTTATCAAACTGGTCGATGCGCTTTTGGAGAAAAAGCCTTCTGCCGAAGACAAAAAGGCTGTTTGCGGTGAAACCGGTGAAGAAAATGAACCGGAATCGGCAGAGTGTGAGGGGAAACAGTGATGGAAGATCTTTTCTTTCCTGCTGAAACGGAGGAAGAGATCCCGTCTTCTTCCGCCCGGGTATATCTTGAGACGGTGCAGGAAAAGGGGGAGCGGCTTGATGTGTTTTGCACCCGTATGACGGGGGAAACACGGGCTTTCATACAAAAGCTGATCCTCGAAGAGCGTGTTCGTGTAAACGGCGGCGCCTGCCGTGCCAATACCCGGCTCAAGGCAGGCGATCAGGTGGAGGTGCACATCGCTGCGCCGGCAGAGACTGCCCTTGTTCCCGAGAACATACCGCTTTCCATCGTATATGAAGATCCCGATATTGCGGTGATCGACAAACCGAAGGGGATGGTCGTACACCCTGCGCCGGGCAATGAAAGCGGAACGCTCGTGAATGCGGTGATGTACCATGTAAAGGATCTTTCCGGCATTGGCGGAGAACTGCGGCCGGGGATCGTTCACCGCATCGATAAGATGACGAGCGGTCTTCTTGTCATCGCAAAGAATGATGCGGCGCACCGCTCTCTTGCGGAGCAAATGAAGATCCATGCCGCAGAAAGGATATATCTTGCCATTGTGAACGGCAACATCCGTGAGGACAGCGGCACGGTGGATGCGCCCATCGGGCGGCATCCGGTGGATAGGAAGCGTATGGCTGTCGTACGTGACGGAAGGGAAGCTGTGACTCATTGGCGTGTTCTTGAACGCTACGGGGATCATACCCTTATTGCGGCGCGGCTTGAAACGGGCAGAACGCATCAGATCCGTGTCCACATGGCGCATATTAAGCATCCTGTCGCAGGCGATGCGGTCTATGGACCGGAAAAGAACCGTCTCGGTCTTGAAGGTCAGGCGCTTCATGCGGCAAGGCTGTTCCTGACGCATCCCAGAACGGGGGAGCGGATGGGCTTTCGGGCACCGATTCCCACTTATTTTGAAAGTGCCCTGCGCAAAGCAGGCAGAAAAGAAACGGTTCCCCTTGAAAATGTTCTGAACGGGGCGGTAAAAGGATTCCTGGATGGAGAAAAGTAATACGGAAAAAAGCAGAAAGATGTCGCAGGCGTCAGGAATCGCATTTGCACTGGCGCTGTTTGCGGTGGCAGTTCTGCTTTTTCTGTTTTCAGACATCGGTGAAGCTGTGTGTGCAGAGCTTGGTATCTCCCAGACTGTTTATGAGCCGGTGCCTGCCAAGACGGCAACGCCATCCAATGCACCGGAAAAAGCGGAAACCGGGTCAAAATGTGAGCTATCCCCGGATGTATTCTTTGCAAGGGCAAAGGAGTACGGTGCACAGTTCACTTATACGCTCGCCCACAAGGAGCTGCGCAGCGAAGAATATGCGCTGAGCGGTGACTTTTCGCTAACAGCCAAGCTGATGCTTTCGCTGCATGACGGAAATGTCAACGAATTGATTCTTGTTTGTGATGTCCCTGAGGAGCCCGGGCCGCTTCCGCCGGATGCGGGAACTATTCTCAATAGTCTTCACAGTAAGGATATCCAAAGATACGAAACAGATGTTGAATGGATCATATCCGCTGTGACCGCCTGCACGCTTGCTCTTGATACGGAAGAATCGGTATCATATTCGGACACACTTACTGTGGAGGAAACTATCCGCAGCGCTTTGGAAAACAGCGAGGCGTGCAAGGTGCCTCTTGGCGGCTTTACTTTGGATTTCCGGCCGGATGGGCAGGGGTGTTTGTGTGTAACTGTACGAACGGCTGAATAAACTTAAAAATAAAAGCGAATCTCTGTGAAAAGCTATTGAAAGCATCCACAATCTGTTGTATAATCGCAGCAAGGTGGTGCATATATATGGAAAAAACAAAGATCAGTGTCGTGCTTGCGGGTCAGGAATTCAAACTGGCCGCAACCGAAAGCGAAGAATATATCCTTGAACTTGCTCAATATGTGAATCAAAATGTGGAGGAGATCCAGCAGCGGTATCCCAACCTCAGCACAGCAAACTGTGTTTTGCTTGCATCCCTCAACATGGCGGACGAGCTTCATAAGCTTCGTGCCGATTACGATGCGCTTGATCAGCGTATCGCCCAGCTGCGGGAAATGCCCCGTTCCGCTGTGCCGCAATCGCCGGTCAAACGGCCTTTTGAAGCACGGCAGCCTGTGGGAACCAAATAACGTAAGCAATCATAATGTATGGCGGCTTGGGACGATTGTTCCAGGCCGTTTTTTCAAAAAACAGGAGATAATATGGCTCAGAAGAAAACGATCACGCTGCTTTCGCCTGCAGGCAGCAGGGAAAGCCTGATTGCAGCGGTGCAAAACGGAGCGGATGCCGTCTATTTTGGTGGCAGCGCATTCAATGCAAGACGCTTTGCCGGGAACTTTTCGGATGAAGAGCTTCCCTGGGCGGTGGATTACTGCCATGCAAGGGGCGTAGAGGTCAATATCACATTCAATACGCTGCTCTTTGACAGAGAACTTGCGGATGCACTTTCCTACGGCAGGTTCCTTTACGGACTTGGTGTGGACTCTGTTATCGTGCAGGATCTTGGACTTGCACGCATTCTGCATCAGAATCTTCCGGACCTTACTTTGCATGCAAGCACGCAGATGGGTATTTCAGATCTTGAAGGTGCACTTCAGGCAAAGGAGATCGGTTTTTCCCGTGTGGTTCTTGCCCGGGAAGTGCCCATGAAGGAAGTCAGGCATATCTGCGATCATGCAGGCCTGGAGGTGGAGACCTTTGCCCATGGCGCCATGTGCATGAGCGTTTCGGGCGCCTGCCTGTTTTCATCCATGGCAGGGGAAAGGAGCGGCAACAGAGGAACCTGTGCGCAGCCTTGCCGCAAACGGATCGCGGTCGGCAGAAAACCCGGTGAACAGGATTATGCGCTGAGTCTTTCCGACCTTTGCATGCTTTCGCATGTGAAAGAGCTGATCGATGCCGGTGTATGCTGCATCAAGCTTGAAGGCCGCATGAAACGCCCCGAATATGTTGCCGCAGCCACACGGGCTTACCGTGCTGCGATCGACGGTGCGGATGCAAAAACGGTTGCCTCCTTGAAAAAAGATGTATTCCAAATGTTCAACCGGGGCGGTGACCGCACGGGATACTATTACGGCGACGGCGGCATAACGGATTGTGTTGCAAAATCGGAACCCGGCGATGCGCTGCTTCAAAAAATGCAGGAAACCTATGCGCAGGATGCCCGCAAAAGAGGCGTATCCATGCATGCTGAACTTGTTGCAGGTAAACCTGCCTTGCTTCGAATGGAGTGTGACGGTTTATTTGCGCAAGCGGAGGGCGACGTGGTCCTTCCTGCGGAAAAACCTCAGGATAAGGCCCGATACGCACAGCAGCTGCAGAAACTCGGTGCAACACCCTTTGCCGTTTCTGCCTTTTCGATGCAAATGGATGACAATGCCTTTTTGCCGGTCGGCAAGCTGAATGCCCTT
Organism: Clostridia bacterium; assembly: GCA_017435905.1. Lineage (GTDB taxonomy): Bacteria > Bacillota > Clostridia > Christensenellales > CAG-138 > UBA1685. The sequence goes on from JAFSEB010000075.1 coordinate 23,230, forward strand.
CGGCGTGAAGCGTGCGATTCCCTTCTTGCAAAGATTTCTCCGCATCCGGATGTACCGGAAGTTGTTTCCCTGCCGGAAGTATCGTATTGCGGCAAAGGCGAAGGCATCGTTTCCGCTTTGGTGCGCAGCGAAGCGCAGGCCAAGGCCGCATTTTCGGCGGGTGCGGATGAAGTGCTGCTGCAGCCCGTAAACTATGGCGATGATACGGCTGCAGTCTCGCTGCAGCCTTACCGCAGGGAAGGGAAAAAACTTCTTCTTTCGCTTCCCGTTTCGCTCATCAGCCGGGAAGAACACAGGCGCATTGAGACGCTTCTTGCTTCGGGACTTTTTGACGGTGCGGAAGCAAATAATATCGGACAGCTAGCCTTGATCAAGCATCTGCCGCTCAAAATCGCCGGCAGTGCCATGAATGCGTTTAATGCACAATGCGTATCGCATTACTATAAACTGGGGTTTGACCGCATCGTGCTATCGCAGGAACTGACAAAGCCGCAGATGCGTGATATACTTGTAAAAACAGGCGGCGCCGTCACCGTTTACGGCCGGGTGCAGACGATGCAGCTTCGCCATTGCCCCGTGAAGGAACGGGAAGGCTGCCAAAATTGCAGCGGCAATGCAGGCACGCTGGTGGATGAAGCTGGCCGCATATTCCCTCTTTCTAATATCCGCCAGGCAGAAGGCTGCCTTGTGCGTGTATTGAATTGCAACCCCACGGATATCGTTGACCTCTATCAAGCGCTTCCGCCTGTGGATGCGGCCGTTCTTGCGTTCTATACGGAATCACCGGAGGAGGTTGCTTCCTTGGTGGCACGGGCGGTCGATGCACGCAGCGGAAAAACCGCACCTGCGTCCGCCGGCTCCACCCGTGGGCATTGGTCACGTGCTGTTGATTAAAAAAAGGAGTATTACAATGCAGGAAAGGGTCCTCAAAACACTCGAATACGATAAAATCCTTCACGAGGTAGAGCTGCGTGCCTCCTGCTGTATCGGGCGGGAGCTTGCGGCTGCGCTTACTCCTTCCAACAATTTTTCTGAGGTGCAGAGGCTTTTGACCCTGACGGGCGAAGCGGAAACGATCCTTTATCGAACCGGACAAAGCCCCGTTGACGATTTTCCCGATATGCGGCAGTGCCTCAAGCGCATCCATGCAGCGCTGTATATTTCGGCAGGGGAGCTTCTCGGCATTGCAAGATGCCTGCGTTCCGCACGCCTTGCAAGAGAAATGCTGACGAAAGAAAATGAAGGCGGTCTTCTTTTTAATATGGCGAGCTTTCTTTCAACGCACAGGAGTGTGGAAGAAGAGATCTCCCGCTGCATCATCAGCGAGGATGAGATCTTTGACGGTGCATCGCCTGCGCTTTCCCGTATCCGCCGTGCCATGCGCACCGCAAATGAACGGGTGAGGGAAAAGCTGAACGCTATGATCCGCTCCGCTACGTATTCAAAGTATTTGCAGGAGCCGCTCATCACCATCCGAAACGGACGTTTTGTGATCCCCGTCAAGCAGGAATACCGCCAGCAGATCCCGGGTCTTGTGCACGACCAAAGCGGCAGCGGCGCAACGCTTTTTATTGAGCCTGCAGCTGTGGTGGAACTTGGCAATGAGTATAAAAAGCTTCTTGCGGAAGAACAGGAAGAGATCGAGCGCATTCTGACAGAACTGACGGCAATGGTCGCTCCTTATGCGGACGATATTTTTGAAGATATGAATGTGCTTGGTGAGATCGATCTTGTATTTGCCAAAGCACGCCTTGCAAGGGAAATGAACTGCACCTGCCCGAAGCTGAACGAAACGGGCTATATCCGCATTTCCCGTGGGCGGCATCCCTTGATCCCTACGGATCGTGTGGTGCCCATCGATATTTGGCTCGGGAAGGATTACCGCCTTTTGATCATTACCGGTCCCAACACCGGCGGTAAGACCGTCACACTGAAACTTGTCGGTCTTCTGACGCTGATGGCGCAAAGCGGCCTGTTTATTCCTGCTGCAGAAGGCAGCGAGTGTGCTGTTTTTGATGCCGTGTACGCAGACATTGGCGATGAACAATCCATCGAACAGTCTCTTTCCACGTTCTCCTCTCATATGACGAATATCGTGGAGATCCTGAAAGCTGCGGATGAGCGCTCCCTTGTGCTGCTTGATGAACTTGGTGCAGGTACGGATCCCATCGAAGGCGCTGCCCTTGCCATGAGCATACTGGAAGATCTTCACGCACGGGGTACGGTTTCCGTGTCAACTACCCATTACAGCGAGATCAAAGCCTTTGCTTTGACGAGGGACGGCATGGAAAACGCATCGATGGAATTTGATGTGGACAGGCTTTGTCCCACTTACCGCCTGTTTATCGGCATTCCCGGAAAATCCAATGCATTTGAAATATCGGAGCGGCTTGGTATCCCCACGCATATCATTGACAATGCGAGAGGCTTCCTGAAGGGCGAGGATGTCAAGTTTGAAGACATCATTTCAAGCGCACAGTCGCAGCACAGGATCGCCGAGGAAGAACGTGCTCTTGCACAGGAAGCACGTGCGGAGCTTGAACGCCTTCGTGCGGAAGCGGAAAAGGCACGCAAAAAGCTGGAGGAAGATAAGGCGAAGCAGCAGGCAAAGGCGAAAGAGGAAGCGAAGAAGATCGTTGCCGATACAAAGCGCGAGATGGAAAAACTCATCGTACAGGTGCGCTCCATCAAAGGTGTGGACAGGAGTGCCGCAGACCGTGTGATCCAGCAGTCCAGGGACCGTCTTCGTGCAGAGGAAAGCAAGCTGCAGGATCCCATCGCCGTTAAAAAGGATGATGGCGGTCAGCCGCCCAAATCCGTAAAAGCCGGTCAAAGCGTCAGGATCGTTTCTCTCGATCAGCGTGCTACCGTGCTTTCACCTGCGGATGCAAAGGGCGAAGTGCAGGTGCAGGCAGGTATTCTGAAGCTGAACGTGAAGCTTCAGGACCTTCGCATCGTACCGGACGAACAGCCGAAACAGACAAAATCCAAGATCGCAGCCGTGCAGGACAGGCGTGTGGGGCTTGAACTCGATATCCGCGGTATGCTTGTGGATGAAGCGCTTGTGATCGTAGACCGCTATCTTGACGATGCATTCCTTACGGGCCTTTCCGAAGTGAATATCATTCACGGAAAAGGCACAGGCGCCCTTCGCAGCGGCGTGCAGGATTATCTGAAGCGGCATTCCCGTGTGAAGAGCTTCCGCATCGGCAACTACGGCGAAGGCGATGCCGGCGTTACGGTCGTTACTTTGAAAAAATAGTGCGGATCCTGTCGGATATTCATACCCGGTTCATAATTTGATGATAAGATACAGGGTGAAATGATGACTCTTACTGCAGTATCTGCCTGCCTTGCAGGCGAACGCTGCCGCTATGACGGCAATGCAAACCCGAATGACCGTGCAAAAGAACTGTGCGCAGCCGGTGCGCTTCTGATTTGCCCCGAGTGCCTCGGCGGTCTGCCGACCCCACGGGAACCCGCCGAGATCGTAGGCGGCGACGGAGCGGCTGTCCTTGACGGCACAGCACGTGTCATAACAAAATCAGGTGCGGATGTAACGGATGCTTTCATTTGCGGTGCGCAAAAAGCACTTGCTTTGTGCAAGGAAAACGGGATAACGGAAGCCTTGCTGAAAGCACGAAGCCCTTCCTGTGGGTGCGGTACGATATATGACGGCACATTTTCGGGCGGAAGGATCTGCGGCGATGGCGTAACCGCTGCCCTTCTCAAACGAAACGGCATCCGTGTGTATACCGGGAACGATTGAGGAAACTGCAAAAAGAGCCGGTTCAATCTGAATGGGAGGATGCTTATGGAGAACAACACCATCCTTGTGATCGATGATGACAGGAACATACTTGCAATCATCGAGATGTATCTGAAAAAAGCCGAATATAACGTAAAGACCTGTGAACGTGGCGATGCGGCGCTGCGCCTGTTCCGTGAGGTACAGCCCCAGCTGGTGGTGCTTGATGTGATGCTGCCGGGAATGGATGGCTGGGAAGTGCTCAGCCAGCTTCGTGCGGAAAGCAGCGTGCCCGTCATCATGCTGACTGCAAAGGGCGATACCCTTGACCGTGTGCAGGGGCTTGACCTTGGGGCAGATGACTATATCGTGAAGCCTTTTGACCCGAAGGAGCTGCTTGCACGCATCAAAGCTGTCATGCGCCGTGTCGGGCAAAGTGAAGAAGAAAATGTGCGTGAGTGCAGCTTTGAAGGGCTTACGGTATCTCTTGACAATTACTCTGTTTTTCTTGACGGAAAGCAGATCGAAATGCCGCCGAAGGAGATCGAACTGCTTTATTTCCTCGCATCGAAGGAAGGAAAGGTGTTTACCCGCGAACAGCTTCTTGAGCAGGTTTGGGGCTTTGATTTCTTTGGTGATTCACGCACGGTAGATGTACACATCAAGCGGATCCGTGAAAAACTCGGTGAACGTGATGCCTGGCAGGTCAAAACCGTTTGGGGCGTCGGCTACAAATTCGAAGCTGCAAAATAAAGGTGATGGATGTTTAATTCGCTGTTTTCGCGCATGCTTGCAACCTATCTTTCGGTAATGCTTGCGATTCTTGCATTGCTTGGTATTACCGTTGCAGGCATGTTCCAAAATCAGTATCTGACAGAACAGGAAGGTGAGCTTCGCCGGGAAGCGGAGGAGGTCACCAACACCATCATTACAAAATACCTTGATGCGGAAAAGCGGCCTGTTGCCAGCGAAGAATTGCTGGCTGCCGCACGAAAGCACGATGCGCTGCTGCAGCTTGTGTTTGTGGATCAGGCTTTCGGCAACGTATGTATGTACGACAAAGCTTCCTCCAAATGGCTTCCCGTGGCGGAAAGCTATTTTTCCGGGGAAGCAGGAGAGATCATTTCCACCGGTGAAACAAGGATCGAATCCAATTCCTTTTCGGGATGGCTTGATTTTCCCACCATGTCCATTGCCTGCCCGATCAAAGCGGAAGACGGAAGTGCTGTTGGCGCCATGTTCTTCCATACGGATATGAGCGTGATCCATAATTCCATCCGGCAGGTCTATATGGATGTGCTTCTTTCCGCCTGCGTTTCCGTGATCCTTGCGTTCCTTGCGGTATCCTACATCACGGTGCGCATGACAAAGCCCATTACCGACATGCGCAACATCGTTCGCCGGTTTTCAAAGGGCGAATTTGAAGCAAGGGTAAAGGTATCAAGCACGGATGAGGTGGGCGAACTTGCGCAAAGTTTCAATGCCATGGCCGATGTGCTGGATAAGCTTGAAAACTCAAGGAGGAGCTTTGTTGCAAACGTTTCGCATGAACTGCGCTCACCGCTTACATCCATGCGAGGCTTTCTTGAAGCTATGCAGGACGGCACGGTGCCCGAGGAAGAATACGGAAAATACCTTGGCATTGTGATCGAAGAAAACAAGCGGATGACGGCGATGGTAAACGATCTGCTTGACCTTGCAAGGATCGAATCCGGTCAGACGATCCTGAACAAAAAAAGCTTTGATATCAATGAACTCATCATTCGTACGCTTTTGACCTTTGAGGCACGGATCGATGCCGGCAAACTCGAGGTCAAAATGGATTTTGATCAGGAACATACATTCGTGGAAGCGGATCCCGATCAGATCGCACAGGTGATCCGAAACCTGATCGACAATTCCATTAAGTTTTCCCCGAATGGCGGTCTGCTGACTCTTGAGAGCAAGGTCGATAAAAAACAGGTCCTCATTTCCGTTAAGGATGAAGGTGCAGGTATTTCTCCTGAGGATCTGCCTTATGTGTTTGACCGGTTTTATAAAGGGGAAAAAGCACATACGCCAAAGGGTTCCTCAAGCGGCATCGGTCTTTCCATCGTAAAGAGGATCATTGAACAGCATAACGAGACCATCACAGTTAGTTCCCGGCAGGGCGAAGGCACCTGCTTCACATTTTCTCTTAAACTATGCGAACAGCAGGGAAGAGCACGCTCCCTTGCCTCGCAGCGGAGGTAAAACATGGAATATCCTCACTATTACTACGATGATCCCACGGATGAAAGCTCCCGCCAGGAACGCCCCCGGCGCAGGGGCATTGGCGGATATATCGTAACGGCAGTGGTCTTTACCATTGTCGGTGCGCTTCTTGCCACGATCCTGATGCCCTCGCTTTACGATATTGAGCAGCAGGCCGAAAACCCGGCGGCAACGCCCGATATGCCAGTCGCCACGCCTGCTCCCGATCAGGCAGATCCTTTCCTCGAGGATGGAGAAGCTGCGGAAAAGCCGCAAAAGCCTTCTTATACGCCAAATCCCACCACAAGGCCCATGCCTGAACTCAATGGGGATACGCCCGTTATCAGCGATCCTGCCAATCCGCTTCCCGATATTGCGGAACAGGTGAGTGCAGGCGTTGTCGGCATCATCAATTATGCGCAGTTCAATGCCCTCGGCATCCCCCTTGGAGACGGTCTCGTGGAGCAAGGGTCCGGTTCCGGCTTTGTGATCAGCGGAGACGGCTATATTCTGACCAATTCCCATGTGGTGGAGGATTCCGATGCGGTCGGCGTCATGTTCCCCGATGGCACGGAAATGGAAGCGGAGATCATCGGTCTTGATAAGACCACAGATGTTGCGGTGCTCAAGATCGAGGGGGAAGGTCACTATGCGTTGAAGCTTGGCAACTCCGATACCGTGCGTGTCGGCGAATTTACCATTGCCATCGGCGACCCCACCGGCCGAGAGCTTTCGGGCACCACCACGTTTGGCATCATCAGCGCTACTGCCCGTGAGATGAATATTGACGGCAATACGAATGTGTATCTGCAGACCGATGCCGCCATCAATCCCGGCAACAGCGGTGGTCCGCTTCTGAATATGGCAGGGGAAGTGATCGGTATCACCTCCGCAAAAACCGTTACCGCCAGCTATGATGAGTTCGGTAATGCCATCAGCGCAGAAGGCCTCGGTTTTGCCATTCCCATCAACGATGCCATGAAGATCGCAACGGAACTGATCACAAAGGGATATGTACAGCGTCCCGGCGTCGGTATCAGCATCGTAGAGTGGGATGAGCTTGCCGCTGCGGAATACGAAACTCCACATGGCGTTCTCATCTACAGCGTTACGAAGGATGGTCCTGCAGATAAGGCAGGCATTCGTCCCGATGATATCATCGTGGGGGTCAACGGTCAGCCTTCGCCTTCACAGTCCGATTTTGTTGCAATGGTAAAAGCCATGCAGGTAGGCGATACCTTCACGGTTAAAGCATGGCGTGCAGGGGAATACTATGAAACCACCGTTGAAGTGGTGGATCTCAACACCCTTGGCAATGAGCTTGCCGGAGGAGAAGCAAACTATAATTTCTACGATTGATCATGAAGAAAGCGAGGTTTTCCGTTTTCGGGAAACCTCGCTTTTGCTTTTATGTATAGCATCGCTCACTATGGGAGATAATGCTCCCAAAGGAGAGTGAAACGATGTCAACAAAACATGATCGTAACGGCGTGGTGCCAGGTGCCAAGCGCATCCTGGCAAGCGGTCTCATGCTGTTTTCCATGGGGATCGCCTGCGGCATCCTCGCAGGGGGAAGTTTTTTGCAGCAGGAAATGAAAGAAACTGCGGAGAGCGAAAACCCGGTGCAGCAGGAAGAACCTTCGGCAGAGATGGCTGCTGCGGTTCGTGAAACAACGGTGGTGGAGTGGATCACGGCTTTTTCCTTGTGCGGACACGAGTGCGTGGTATCCGATACGGAAAGCGCCGTTGGCATGACAACAACGGAACTTCAAAACACATACAGGGATTATGAACTTCGGCTTTTTACAGGCGAAAAGGTAAAGCTGAAACGGGAAGTGCAGGGCTGGTGTCCCGAACACTTTGTGCTGATGAAGGATGACGGTGTTCTTTGCGTTATGAAGACGGATGCGGAAACAATGCTGCCTTACAAAGTGACCTCTTTTCCCAATGCTTCCGTTGTGTTTCCTCAAGAAGAGCAGGAAAACCTTGAAATCGGGATACCCTTTGATTCGTTAGCCGAGATCGACATGTATTTTGAAGGGGTCGATTCTTAAAATACAAACAAATTATCTTTTCTTTTGCCTAATTGCCGAACACATGGTAAAATAAAAATGTATGGTCGGATCGGTTCGCCATCCGGCCATGATCATATTATACCGGATGGATATCACCATGATCATACTTGGGATAGACCCCGGCTATGCCATCCTCGGCTATGGCATCATCGAAGCCGAAGGGAGGCGCATCCGCCCTGTGGATTATGGCGTGGTGGAAACCAAGGCAGGGGAACCTTTCCCCGAACGTCTTGAAAAACTCTACCTTGGCGTCAGGCAGCTGGTGGGTATGTATAAGCCGGAGCATATCGTTTTTGAAGAACTGTTTTTTTACCGCAACACGACAACTGCGCTTCCTGTCGGTGCAGGGCGCGGCGTTGCAATGCTTGCCGCACAGCAATCCGGTGTTCCGCTTTACGAATATACCCCCATGCAGATCAAGCTTGCTGTTACGGGCAACGGCCATGCGGATAAAAAACAGGTACAGCAAATGGTGCGTGTGCTTTTGGGGCTGAGGGAAATACCGAAGCCCGATGATGCGGCAGACGCCCTCGGTGCAGCTATCTGCCACGCAAATACATCAAAAGCAGCTGCGGAGGAATTCCGCATTCGGTAACCCTAAAAATCAGGATCGGGGAGATAAATCATATGTATGCACATATCAGGGGCACCGTGACCCAGGTCATGCAGGACCGGGTGATACTGGAAGCCTGCGGCGTTGGATACGAACTATACTGTTCGGCAGAAACACGCAAATACCTTGTGATCGGAAAGGAGCATAAGCTTCTCACACATTTCCACATTTCGCTTTCGCAGGATGTGATGGCTCTTTACGGCTTTGAAACCGAGGAAGAGCGTGCCATGTTCAGAAGGCTGATCGGCGTGACAAGGGTGGGACCGAAGCTGGCACTTTCCGTGCTTTCCGTGTTGACGGTTTCCGATATTGCCGGTGCGATCCTCACGGAAAATGCTGCTGCTTTTGACAAAGTACCCGGCATGGGCAGAAAAACCGCTGCAAGGGTGCTGCTTGAGCTGAAGGAAAAAATCGGGAAGGATGAAATGGTATCCGTCGGTCTTCCGGAAGCTGCCGCCACCGGCATCGACATCCGCACGGAAGCCATTGCGGCACTTGTTTCCCTCGGTTATGACGGTGTGACTGCCGGCCGTGCCGTTGCCGCAGTCGGCGAATGCAGCAAGGTGGAAGATATGATCACACAGGCACTTCGTGAGCTTGCAAGGAAAGGATAATCCATGGAAGAAAGGCTGATCTCCTCTTCAATGATGACGGAGGATGAACAAATCGAATATAGCCTGCGGCCGAAGTTTCTCAATGAATACATTGGCCAAAGAAACGTAAAGGAGCATATGCGCATCTATATCGAAGCGGCAAAGCGCCGTGGCGAGCCGCTCGACCATGCGCTGCTTTACGGCCCTCCGGGTCTTGGCAAAACAACGCTTGCTGCGATCATCGCCAATGAGATGGGCGGCAATCTGCGTGTTACGAGCGGTCCTGCCATTTCGCATGCAGGTGACCTTGCGGCGATCCTGACAAACCTTGCGGCAGGTGATGTACTCTTTATCGATGAGATCCACCGCCTGAATGCGAACGTGGAGGAAGTGCTGTATCCCGCAATGGAGGATTTTGCCATCGATATCATCATCGGCAAAGGCCCTTCGGCGCACTCCATCCGCCTTGACTTGCCAAGATTCACCCTTGTTGGTGCCACCACACGCATGGGACTTTTGACCTCTCCTCTCCGTGACCGTTTCGGTATCAAGGAGCAGCTTGAAATGTATCCGCCGGAGGATCTGAAGACCATTATCGAACGAAATGCGGAGATCCTGAATGTGGATATCGATACCGAAGGTGCTCTTGAGATCGCATCCCGCTCCCGTGGAACGCCACGTATCGTAAACCGCCTTTTGAAACGTGTGCGTGATTACGCACAGGTCATGGGCAATGGCGCGATCGACCTTGAAACGGCACAAAATGCCCTTTCAATGCTTTCGATCGATGAAGTGGGTCTTGATGCAGTGGACCGAAGGATGCTTTTGACGATGATCGAAAAATTCGGCGGACGTCCTGTGGGACTTGATACCCTTGCCGCTGCGACAGGTGAGGATGCAACAACGATCGAAGATGTTTATGAACCATATTTACTGCAGCTCGGTTTTATCGCGCGCACGCCGCGCGGCAGGATCGTGATGCCGCAGGGCTATATCCATATGGGCTATGCACCGCCTGCAATGCAGGGACAGCAGGATAAGATGAATATTTAAGGAGGCAGCGCAATGTTTGGACGCAAAACAAAAGAATTGGAAGAACAACTTTCTCAGAGCAAACAGGAAGTGGCGATCCTTGCCAAAAAAGTAGAGACCATGACCGCAGAACTTGCGGAGTTCAAGGCAAAGGAATCAGCGATCTCCGGTGCGCTTACGAGTGCACAAAAAGCGGCGGAGAAAGTCATCGCCGAGGCAGAGGCGGAAAAACGCATCATTCTGACCGAGGCGGAGAATGTCAAAGCTGCTGCGGAAGAGGAAGCCGAAGCCATCGTTGCGGATGCCAATAATGAGGCAGAAGAGATCGTTACGGAGGCAAAGGCAAAAGCGAAAGCGATCGCACTGCAGGCAGAGGCTTTTATGCAGGAATACCGTGCCAATGCCGCAAGGCTCAATGAAAGCCTGCAGGCAGCCGCCAGCGCAGCCGCCGCACAGGCAGAACAGTTCCGTGCCTTTGCGGACGGCGCACGCCTTGAAAGCGAAACGGAGCTTGCCGGCGAATACAGCGGCAGCGCCGACCTTCTTGACGAAAAGGAACTTGAGCTTCCGGATGATTATGAAACGCCCGCAACGCTCATGAAGAGCATCTATGCCATTGAAAACCGTGACATCCCTGCAGCAGCGGAGGAGGCGGAAGAGGAAGCGGTGCTTCTTACTGTCAGCGATATCATGAATGACGACGTGGAACCTCTTTCTGAAGAGGAAGCAGGGATCAGTGCAGAACTTGATGCCATCATCAACGATGTTTTAAAGGATTCCTGATCCGCCTGTGACCGCATTTTGTATTTGGGGAAAAGAAAATGGTATTTGAAGATAAACTTTGGATCGCAAAAAGCGGAGAAGAACGTGTGTGCATGGAACTGCGCATGTGCAATCGCCACGGTCTTATTGCAGGTGCCAGCGGCACCGGTAAAACCGTCACCCTAAAGGTGATGGCGGAATCCTTCAGCGAAATGGGCGTTCCTGTGTTCCTTGCGGATATCAAGGGCGACCTTTCCGGTATGTGCCGACCCGGTCAGCACAATGACAATATGGAAAAGCGCATCACCAAGTTCGGTCTTGATGATTGGCGCTACCGTGCTTTCCCAACCTGCTTCTGGGATGTTTACGGCGAGGGCGGACACCCGGTGCGTACCACTGTTTCCGAAATGGGCCCCGATCTCCTCGCAAGGCTCATGCAGCTGACGGAAGTGCAGACGGATGTGCTTCGCATCGTCTTCCGCATTGCGGATGATAAGGAACTTCTTCTGATTGATGTGAAAGACCTTCGTGCCATGCTTCGCCATATCAGCGAAAACAGGGCAGACTACTGCAATGAGTACGGCAACATGTCTGCACAGAGCCTTGCAGGCATTCAGCGTGCGCTTCTTGTGCTTGAGGATGTGGGCGGCGATGTATTCTTCGGTGAGCCTGCCATCGATATCCACGACTGGATGCGCACCGATGAAAACGGCCGTGGCTATATCAATGTGCTCCACAGCGTGAAACTTGTGCAGAACCAAACGCTTTACGCCACCTTCATGCTGTTCCTGATGTCTGAACTCTTTGAACAGCTTCCGGAAGCCGGCGATGCGGATAAACCGAAGATCGTTTTCTTCTTTGACGAAGCACATCTTCTCTTTACCGATGCGCCGAAAGTGCTGCTTCAGAAGATCGAGCAGGTGGTGAAGCTGATCCGATCCAAGGGTGTTGGTATCTACTTCATCTCGCAGAGCCCCAGCGATGTGCCGGATTCCGTGCTTGCGCAGCTGTCGAACCGTGTGCAGCATGCACTTCGTGCCTATACGCCTGCAGAGCAGAAGGCGGTCAGAACGGCCGCACAAACCTTCCGCCCCAATCCTGCGTTTAAGACCGAGGATGTCATCACCGAGCTTGGTGTGGGTGAAGCCCTTGTTTCATTCCTTGATGAAGAAGGTCGTCCCGGAATCGTGCAGCAGGCGTTCATTCTGCCGCCGCAAAGCCTGATGGGACCCGTTGAGGAGGAACGCCGCAAAGCGGTGATGGAATGCAGCGAAATGGCCGAGAAGTACGACAAGGCCATCGACCGTGAATCCGCATACGAGCATTTTGAAGAGGAACGTGCGGCGGAGGAAGAAGCTGCCGCAAAGGAAGAGGAGCAGGCGGAAAAGGAAGCCGAAAAAGCCAAAAAGGCTGCAGCAAAGGAAAAGAAGACAGCAGCTAAAAAAACAACTTCCTCAAAGAAAAAAACTGCAAGCAAAGCAGGAAAGGCTCTTTCCAAGGCTACTTCCAGCGCCATGAACACCATTGGCCGAGAAGTCGGAAAGAAAATCGTAAGAGGCTTGTTTGGCTCTATTAAATGGTAAACAGAAATCAAAAAACCGGATGCTGACTGCATCCGGTTTTTTTAAATGCGGTTTGTTATTTGTTCAGTGCTGCAGCACGGGCGAGTGCGGCATCGATGTTCGGGCAGATGTTTTCTTCGCCGAGTTCTTTGAGAAGACCGGCCTTTTCAAGAGACTTCATGGGCTGCTCGTTGAGGTGGGAGAGGATCAGCGTGATGCCCTTTTCCTTGCATTCAGCAAAGATACGCTCAAGGTTTTTAAGACCGGTGCTGTCGATGGCGGAAACGCCCTTCATGCGAAGCACGATGCAGCTGCGGTCGGATTTAACGGAGATCTTGAGGATCTCGTCCGCCGCACCGAAGAACATGGGGCCGCTCAGCTCGTATACAGCGGTGTTTTCGGGAATGTCACGGTATTCGCTGTGATCGCCGTGCTCTTCCCACTTGCGAAGCTTCGTGGTGTCGCTCATGCGCTTCATGAAGAGCACGCAGGCAAGAACCAGGCCGACTTCAATGGCCACAACAAGGTCGAAGATGACCGTGAGCAGGAAGGTCAGCACAAGAACGAGAACGTCGCTCTTGGGTGCGGTCTTCACAATGTGCAGGAAGTGGCGCCACTCGCTCATGTTGTAGGCAACCATCAGAAGGATCGCCGCAATGGCAGGCATGGGAATGAGTGCTGCATAGGGCATAAGCACCACAAGAACGAGGAGAAGAACGATGGCATGCACGATGCCGACAACGGGGGTGCGGCCGCCGTTTTTGATGTTGGCAGCGGTACGGGCGATGGCACCGGTGGCAGGAATGCCGCCAAAGAGTGCGGAACCGATGTTGCCGATACCCTGCGCCACGAGTTCCATGTTGGAATTGTGTTTGGCGCCGATCATACCGTCGGCCACAACGCAGGAGAGCAGGGACTCGATCGCAGCAAGGATGGCGATGGTAAATGCATCGGGAAGGAGCGCACCGATGGTGGAAAGGCTCAGATCGGGTGCGGTGAACTTCGGCAGGCTGCTGCTGATGGTGTAAAGATCGCCGATGGTGTTGACGGGCAGCTTTGCAAGCTTCACAAGCAGCACGCTGACGATGATCGCCACAAGGGAGCCCGGGATCTTCTTGCTGGCATAGGGCCAAAGGATCAGGATCGCAAGGCAGATGCCGCCAACAAGCAGCGCATAGGGATTGAAGGAGGAAAAGTTAGCGAAAAGGGCTTCCGCCTTTTCCATTGTTTCCACAGCAACGGTACCTTCTGCATAGGTAATGCCAAAGAAATCCTTCAGCTGACCGATAACGATGGTCACCGCAATACCGGAGGTAAAGCCGGTGGTGATGGTATACGGAATGAAGCGGATCAGGCTGCCAAGCTTGAATACGCCCATCAGCACAAGAATAATGCCTGCCATGATGGTGGCAACGGCAAGACCGCTCAGACCGTTAACGGCAACAATACCGGCAACGATGGTTGCAAAAGCGGCGGTAGGGCCGGAGATCTGCACCTTGCTGCCGCCGAAAGCGGAGATCAGAAAACCGGCAATAATCGCAGTGTAAAGGCCCTGTTCGGGATTCACGCCGGATGCAAGTGCAAGGGCAATGGAAAGGGGCAGGGCGATGATTGCCACGATAAGACCGGCGATCAGATCCTTAACGAGTTGTTCTTTGCTGTAGCTTTTCAGAGAAAGCAGCAATTCGGGTTTGAAGGATTTCATGATGATGGCACCTCAAAAATGCGCAGAAAAGCGCATAGTTTTGCCGGGGTGACCAATATAATCCGAACCCGCCAAAGGCGGCTGTAACGGCGAACTGCAGCGTTGTCGGTGTTTGAAACAGCACCATTATTCCTGCACACTCCTCCTTGCATCTTATCCGTTCCTGCCGGCTTTGGTCTGAAAGATTTTTCGCTGTCGGAGGGTATGCAGGAGCAAGGAAGACGAAGGAGGCATACCCGTAGGTATTCCGACTGAGGATGACGCAGCTATTGCGCAGCATACGGCTGCGAAAAACGTGGTTCGTATTATATTGATCACCCTATGGCAAACGGATTGATTGTATCAAAGTTTCGCACGGGAAACAAGGGGGAAGATGGCAAAAAGCACGGGTTTTCAGAAGAAAACCCGTGCTTTTTATACTCAGTGCTTATTTCTTTGCGCTCTTGCGCTGAATGAACTTCACAAGCTCCACAACGGGGATCACAAGTACCGCAAGGATCATTGCGACCGCATACTCAACGAAGCTGATGTGCTCGAAACCGAAGGCATCTGAAATGCCGGGAAGGTAGATGACAGCGGTGGTCAGCAGCAGGCTCAGACCCATAGCGCCCCAAAGGACCATGTTGTGGGACTTCAGGCTGAAGATGCTGCCACGCTGGCTCCTCAGGTTGAAGCTGTGGAAGATCTCCGCCATGCTCATGGTGAGGAACGCCATGGTCATACCGTCGGCGCTTTCTGCAATTTCCCAAACACCGGATTCAATGTAGTGGCCGATGAAGTAAGCGGCAAGGGTCAGCACGGTGACCATAACGCCCTGATAGGCAACATCAAAGCCAAGACCGCCGGAGAAGATGCCGTCCTTGGTGCTGCGGGGCTTGCGCTGCATGAGGTCGGGCTCACCCTTTTCCATGCCGAGGGCAAGGGCGGGGAAGCAGTCGGTGATCAGGTTGATCCAAAGAAGGTGTACGGGCTTCAGAATGACAAAGCCGAGCAGCGTTGCGAAGAAGACGCTGAGCACCTCGCTCATGTTGGAACCGAGCAGGAACTGGATGGCCTTGCGGATGTTGTCATAGATCCTGCGGCCTTCGCCGACAGCGCCAACGATGGTGGCAAAGTTATCATCGGAAAGGACCATGTCCGCAACGTTCTTGGTAACGTCGGTGCCGGTGATGCCCATACCAACGCCGATATCGGCGCTCTTGATGCTGGGAGCATCGTTGACGCCGTCACCGGTCATAGCGGTGATGCAGCCCTGTTCACGCCATGCGTTGACAATACGCACTTTGTGTTCAGGCTGTACACGGGCGTAGACGCTGTACTTGGTAATGTTGGCGTTGAGTTCTTCCTCGCTCATGGCGGAAAGGTCGCTGCCGGTAAGCGCCTGACTTTCATCCTCAAGAATGCCAAGCTCCTTGGCAATGGCAACGGCGGTATCCTTATGGTCGCCCGTGATCATAATGGGGCGGATACCGGCGGTGCGGCATTCTGCAATGGCGTCCTTTACTTCGGGACGGATGGGATCGATCATACCCGCAAGGCCAAGGAAGGTAAGTTCGTTTTCGATGGCTTCGGGGGAAATGTCGGAAGGCAGGGAAGTATACCTGCGCTCGGCGGCACAAAGCACACGGAGAGCTCTGTCGGCCATGCTCTTGTTCGCAGCAAGGATCGCATGGCGCATCGCATCGGTCATGGGGTGGACGTCGCCATCCTTTTTGTAAGCGGAGCAGCGCTTGAGCACTTCGTCGGGAGCACCCTTGGTGTACTGAACAAAACCGTTTTCCGTTTTGTGCACCGTGCTCATCATTTTGCGCATGCTGTCAAAGGGCGCCTCTTCCACACGGGGGGTGGCAGCCTCAAGAGCGGACTTATGGAGGGAAAGACGGGTCGCCCAGTTAACAAGGGCACACTCGGTGGGTTCGCCGACCGCATCGCCGTTTTCATCGGGCGCAGCATCGGAACAAAGCGCCATGCCGATGGCAGTGGCTTCTTCTTCACCGTAGTAGTCCACAACGGTCATCTTGTTCTGGGTAAGGGTACCGGTCTTGTCGCTGCAGATGACCTGTGCACAGCCGAGGGTCTCAACGGCGGTAAGCCTGCGGATGACGGCGTTGCGCTTGGACATATTCGTTACACCGATGGAAAGCACGATGGTAACGACTGTGGCAAGACCTTCGGGAATGGCAGCAACAGCAAGGCTGACGGCGACCATGAAGGTGCTGATGATCACATCAAGGTGGAAGTCGCCTTCCTTCAGCAGGCTGAAAGCGAAGATGAAAATGCAGATACCGAGCACGATAAAGCTCAGGACCCTGCTCAGCTGGCCAAGCTTGATCTGAAGCGGCGTTTCACCGTCTTCGGCGGCTGCAAGGGCATCAGCGATCTTGCCCATTTCGGTCTCCATGCCGGTGGCGGTAATGACTGCACGGCCACGACCGTAAACGATGGTGCTGCCCATGTAGACCATGTTTCGGCGGTCGCCGAGGGGAACGTCATTGTTCTCCTTCATCATAAGCGCCTGCACGGCCTTTTCTACGGGAACGCTTTCACCGGTGAGGGCAGCCTCTTCCGCCTTCAGGCTTGCGGATTCAATGATGCGTGCATCGGCAGGAACGGCATCGCCTGCCTCAAGGATGATGATGTCGCCGGGCACAAGGGCTTCGCTCTTGACGGTGATCTGCTTTCCGTCACGAAGCACTTTACTTGTTGCGGCGGTCATTGCCTGCAGCGCTTCGATGGCTTTTTCAGCCTTGCTTTCCTGATAAACGCCAAGAACAGCGTTGATGAGCACAACGATCAGAATGATGAAAACATCCGCAAAGCTTTCGTTGCTGTAGGCGGCGGTGATGCCGGATACGGCAGCAGCTACGAGGAGGATGATGATCATCGGGTCTTTCAGCTGGTCAAGGAAACGCTCAAAAAGGGTTGCTTTTTTCGCTTCCTTCAGCTTGTTGGGACCGTGTTTGGCAAGACGGGCTTCCGCCTCTTTTGCGCTCAGGCCGGAAGCTTCTGCATTCAGGCCAGCAAGAACTTCCGTGGGTTCCGCACAGTAATACTTCAAATTGGGTGCCTTCCTTTCATGATGGTTTTAGGGTGCAGAATACAACTGTCAATAATATCCCACAGGGAGAAACAAAAAACTCATGTGCAGGGGTAAGTCTGCACATGAGTCTCGTTTTTTCATTTAAGCCAGGCATTGCTGCCACGATGTTGGACTTAAACCATGCGGTGCATGGTAACTACTCCCCCATGAGATATTCAATTACTTGGTATTATATTGAAAAACAGACCAAAAATCAAGTCCTCCATAAAAAACACAAAATCTCATTGCTGCAACACAGCGGAACGAATATAAAAAACGTGGGGAACAGGGCGTATCGTTGACAGTTAACCTGCCTGAGAGATTTAATTTACTTAAATAATATGGATAACTCTGCGCTTTTTGCAGGAACACGGTCTGCAGCGGTGCGGAATAGAGGTTTCATGAAGCTTCTGAAGAAGATCAGGCTGCGATTACTGCCGAATATCGATCTCGTAAAAGCATCGCGCATTGCTATGCTTGTTATTTGCGATATTGCACTTATTAATGCTGCCTCCTTTCTTGCGCTTTGGATCCGATTTGAGTTCAGCGTGCAGGATATGCTCCAAAGCGGCTTCCTGCCGAGTATCATTGCAAATGCGCTGCCGTATACTGCCGCAGCGGTCGCAGTCATCGCAGCAATGCGCCTTTATGTCAGCCTTTGGGAGTATGCAGGGTTTGATGAATTCGTGCGCATTTGTATCGCCTGCATCCTGATCGATTCCGTAGGATACCTTGGACTGATCGTCCGCTCATTACCGATCCCCCGCAGCTATCCCGTGCTGAACGGGATGTTTCTCGTTCTGTTTATTGCAGGCCTTCGCTTTTCCTATCGCTTTATTCGAAAAGAATTGCGGAGCCGTGCAAATAAAGGCAAACGTACCATGCTGATCGGTGCCGGCGAAGCAGCATTTATGGCGCTCAGAGAATTCTCTTCCAGCCGCTATTCCCAAAATGACGTTATTTGCCTGATCGATGACGACGTCAACAAGCAGGGAAGATATCTCTGCGGAGTCAGGATCGTGGGCGGCGAAGAATATATTGAAGAAGCGGTGCGCAAATTTAGGATCGATGAGATCATATTTGCCATTCCATCCGCATCGCCGCAGCGAAAAAAGGAACTTCTCTCCACATGCCAAAGGACGGGCTGCAAGCTCAAAACGCTGCCGGGTCTTTTCCAGCTTGCAAACGGTGAGGTGACAATCCAGCAGATCCGTAATGTAGAGATCGAAGACCTGCTTGGACGTGATGTGGTGGATGTCGATATCAGCGGCATCATGGATTATGTACATGACAGAGTTGTTCTTGTGACGGGCGGCGGCGGCAGCATCGGCAGTGAGCTTTGCAGGCAGCTTGCCGCACATATGCCAAAGCAGCTCATTGTGCTCGATATTTATGAGAATAACGCCTATGCCATTGAACAGGAGCTGAAAGCGGATCATCCCGACCTCAGTATCCATGTGCTCATTGGATCTGTCAGAGATGAAAAACGCCTGGCAGATGTGTTTTCACGGTTCCGGCCGGAACTCGTTTTTCACGCTGCAGCGCATAAACATGTGCCGCTCATGGAAGCAAGCCCCCTCGAGGCGATCAAAAACAATGTTTTCGGCACGTTGAATGTTGCAAACTGCGCTGACAGGTTCGGCGCTAAACGCATGCTGCTTATCGGCACCGATAAGGCAGTACGACCCACCAATATCATGGGCGCAACAAAACGCATCTGCGAGATGATCGTGCAGATGATGAACGGCAGCTCCCAAACGGAATATGTGGCGGTTCGCTTCGGAAATGTGCTTGGGTCAAACGGATCGGTGATCCCTCTTTTTAAAAAGCAGATAGAAGCCGGAGGCCCCGTCACCGTTACCCATAAGGATATCATACGGTATTTTATGACGATTCGGGAGGCAGTAGCGCTTGTTCTGCAGGCAGGTGCTTATGCAAAAGGCGGAGAGATATTCGTCCTTGATATGGGCGATCCTGTCCGCATCGATGATCTGGCAAGAAACATGATCAAGCTGAGCGGCTTTGAACCGGATGTGGATATTCCGATCCGCTACATTGGGTTAAGACCGGGCGAAAAGCTCTTTGAAGAGCTGCTGCTTGCGGAAAAAGGAATGAAACGAACCCCGAATGAGCTGATCTATATCGGGCAGCCGCTGCATTTTGATGATGAGACTCTCCGAAAGGAACTGGCAGACCTAAAACAGCTTTGCAATAACAGCGGAGAAGAAGCAGCAGTTTACGAAGCTGTAAAACGGATCGTTCCCGAATACAGTCCCTCAAAAACAAGATAAATGCACACAGGAAAACAAAACATGACAGAATATGCAGCTATGCCGGTTTTTCCGGAACACACACACTTTCTTGTCACGGGCGGTGCGGGCTTTATCGGCTCCAATATTTGCGAGAGCCTGCTCAAAATGGGGTACCGCGTCCGCTGTCTTGACGATCTTTCAACGGGAAAAACGGAAAACCTTGAGAGTTTTTCGGGCTGTGACAGGTTTGAGTTTATAAAGGGTGACATCCGTGATTTTGATACCTGTATGCGTGCTGCAGAAGGGGTGGATTATGTGCTGCACCATGCAGCGTAGGGCAGCGTACCGAGAAGCATCGAATTGCCGCTCATATATGATCTGATCAATGTACACGGCACTGTCAACATGATGGAAGCTGCGCTCCGTGCCGGAGTGAAACGGTTCGTTTATGCATCAAGTTCCGCCGTTTACGGCGATGATGAGACCCTTCCAAAGGTGGAGGAGAAGGTGGGCAGGCTGCTTTCTCCCTATGCGCTCAGTAAATATGCGGATGAACTTTATGCGCAGCAGTATCATATGCACTATGGGCTTGCAACAGTCGGGCTTCGGTATTTCAATGTATACGGAAAACGGCAGAATCCCGAGGGCGCATATGCCGCCGTGATCCCGAAATTTTTGAAAATGATGCTGTCGGGTGAACGGCCGATCATATTTGGTGACGGTACACAGACCCGTGATTTCGTGTATGTCGATGATGTGGTACAGGCAAATCTCAGAGCTTGTCTTGCACCGAACGATGCGAACGGGGAAGCTTTCAACATTGCCTTTGGCGGGAAGCTGGAGCTTAATGCCATGCTTGCTGCACTTGAGAAAGCGCTTGGCATTGAAGTTGAACCTGTTTATTTGGAGGAACGGGCAGGGGATATCAAGCATAGCAGTGCAGATATTTCCAAAGCAAAGCGTGTGCTGCGGTTTGCTCCCCGGTGGGATTTTGAAAAAGGGATCGCCGAGGCGATCGAATGGTACAGGAAGAACCTTTGAAGACGGCAATGACAGCGGCAGAAAAACAGCTCATCTCGCTGATGCGGGCCTATATGCACCATAGTATACCTGAGGATCATATGCTTCGGTCCGATCAGGCGCTTTGGGTGCGGCTGTTCGAGTTAGCGGAAAGCCACAAGCTGACGCCGGCAGCTTTTGACCGGCTGTCTGTGCTGCCTGATATTGGGGAGAGGATGCCGTCTTTCCTGTACGAAAAATGGAAACAGCGTGCCCGTGCGCTTACCGTGAAGCAAACCAGATTTGATGCGGAACTTGCTTCGATTCTTGATATGCTTGATAAAAACGGGATCTGCTATGCGCTTGTGAAAAGTGCGTTCTGCAGAACGTTGTATCAAAACGGCGCTCTGCGCATTTCCTCGGATGAGGATATCATTGCGGCGGAACGGGATTTTCCCCGTGCATGTACGCTGTTTACGCAATTGGGTTTCACGACGGCAGATGTGCCCGATAAAGCAGATGTGGTCCATTTCCGAAAGCCGAATGGGTTCTATATTGAACTCCATAAAACGCATTCGGCGATGATGTTGCCCTGAACGGTTTGTTTGAAGAGGCACTTTCCTCACGCATAAAATGGAATTTAGGCTTTAGCTGCGGCTATACTTTTTCACCGACAGAAAACTTTCTTATGCTGGTGCTGCATGCCAAAAAGCATTTTATCGCCGGCGGCTTCGGCCTGCGTACGCTTGCGGATATTGCGAAGTTTGCCATTCTTCACGGAAAAGCCGTGGATTGGGAGAAAGCGGAAGCTGTTCTGAAAGAAAACAAAGCTTTCCGTTTTGTTCAGGCTTTGTTTTCTCTTGCGGAAGCCTTTCTTGGGTTTTCCCATCTTGATGCAGGCTGTCCGGAATGGTTTGTGGGAAAAGAAAACGAAGAGGCACTTTTTTCCGACATTCTTGATGCAGGTATTTACGGGAAGAGCAGTATGAGCCGCATTCACAGCGCCAATATGACGGCAGCCGCAAGCAAAAAGGGAAAGAAAACAGGTGTAGCGGCAGCACTTTTCCCGAATGCAGAGGTCGTGAAGCGCCGCTACCGCTATTTGGATCGCTATCCTGTGCTGCTCCCGTTTGCTTATGTGCAGCGCATGTTCGGCTATGCATATGAAGTTGCCGCAGGCGAGTTCAAAAACAACAGCCCCGATAAAAGCATCCGTATTGCAGAACAACGCATGAAGCTGCTTCAAAAGTATGGAATGATCGAATAAAGGAGAGCCATGGACCAAAACGCAAAAAAGAAAAAGAAACTTCCCGTATGGGTCACGGTCGTGCTGTGTATTCTTCTGGCGGTATGCGTATTTGCAGCGGCAGTTCTTCTTTTTGTAAACGGAAAACTGAACAGGATCAGCGAGATCGATCAGCCGGACGCTACTCCCGTTCCGACGGACGGCATGGAGGAAGAAGAAATATTTGAACAGGAAGAACCCGCCGGCGAGCTTGCTGAAACCGAACTTGAAGAGCTGCTTCCCGAGGATGTGCAGTGGGCGGAACCCTCTCAAGCACCGGAGGAGGAAATAATACCGGCCGATGATCCCGGCAGCGCTGTCACCAATGTCCTTTTGATCGGGCAGGACAGAAGGCCGGACGAAAACGGCCGTACCCGTTCTGATGCCATGATCATCGTCAGTATGAACCGCAATACGGGAAAAGTAACTCTTGTTTCCGTGATGCGTGATACATATGTGCAGATCGAAGGGTATCAGGATAACCGCATCAACACCGCTTATCGCTTTGGCGGCGCAAAGCTTCTTTGCGATACCATAGAAAAGAACTTCAGTGTTCATATCGATGGCACTGTCGGTGTCCATTTCAGCGGATTTATCGATGTGATCGATGCGGTGGGCGGCGTGGATATCGAAGTAACGGCTGAAGAAGCCGGTTATATGAACCTGACGCAGGAGGGCATCCGTGTCGGAATGAACACACTAAGCGGCGAAGAAGCCCTGTGTTATTCGAGGCTGCGCCATCTTGAAGGCGGCGACAGAATGCGTACATGGCGTCAGCGCAATGTGATCATGTCATTGATCGAACGGTTCAAGGGTTGCAGCGTCGGCGAATTGAATGCATTGATCGATACCGTTCTGCCCTATGTATCCACGGATCTATCCAACATTGAGATCATGGAGTGCGCATTGACGGCGCTGAAAATGGATCTTGGCGACATTCGCTCTCACTCCATTCCGATCGCAGGGGCATACAAGGCTGCCCGTATCCGCGGTATGGCTGTTTATGTGCCGGATCTTGATAAAACACAGGAAGCGCTCAGGGATCTTCTTAACGGAGATGCCGTATCATAAAACAGGCAAGAAGGAAATGCCAATGAAGCAGATGCAGACAGACTCACTTTACGAGACATGCCGTGCACAGATCGGTGCAGGGGAGTCTGTTTGGCTGCGCATTACCGGAAACAGTATGGCGCCGTTTTTGGTTGATTCACGCAATTCCGTTTGTCTTGCGGCGATCAAAACACCTGTACGGAGAGGCGATATCATCCTTTACAGACGTGAAAACGGCTCTTTGGTCCTGCATCGGGTATATGCGGTGAAAAAAGAAGGTCTGTTCTTCGTTGGAGACGGTCAGCGAAAAACGGAAGGCCCTGTTCGGGAGGACGCCCTGGTTGCCCGTGCGGTTTCGGCAAAGCGAAAGGGAATAGAGATAGGGCAGAAAGACCTTCTTTGGCTGCTGTTTCGTACCGTTTGGTTGCGGGTGCTGCCTTTGCGCAAAACGATCCTTGCCGCATACAGGCTGCTGCGGCGAAAGAAAGCTTGATAATGAAGGAATCTATGTATGATCGATGTTCATGCACATATTTTGCCCGGATATGATGACGGTGCGCAGCAGATGTCCGATGCGCTGATTATGGCGGAAATGGCAGCGGACAGCGGCGTTACAGGTATTGCGGCAACACCGCATGTGCTCGATGACAGGATCCCGGATCCGGCGGCGCTCCACGCTGCGTTTGCTGCACTGCGATTTGCGCTCGATGACTGTGCGATCCCGGTTGAACTGTATTCGGGAATGGAGATCATGGCAACGGAGAAAACGCCATCTCTTCTTGCTGCAGGTAAGCTCCTTACGCTGAACGGTTCCCGTTATCCGCTTTTGGAGTTTGGTTTTTCAGAGACGGCAGCGCATATGGAAAAGATCCTGTATGCCGTGCAGGCGGAGGGCTTTATTCCGATACTTGCTCACCCGGAGCGGTACTATTCGCTGCAGGATATGCCGCAAAGGGCAATGCGTATGGCGGAAAATGGCATCCTGCTGCAGCTTGATAAGGACAGTATCCTTGGCAAAATGGAGAAAAACGCCGTTCGGTGCGCACATATGCTTTTGTCCGAAAGGTGTGTTCATGCCGTTGCAAGTGATGCGCACCGACCGAATTACCGCACCACACGCTTGAACCGTGCACAGGAATATACGGCGCTTCATTATTCTTTTGAAGCGGCATACCTGCTTTTTGAAGAAAACCCGTATTCGATCGTACACGATCTTCCCGTGAAAAGCCTGTAAAGAACCATTGCAGCGATCAACTTTGGAAGGATAGAACAATGGAAAGAAAGAAACTCAGGATCATTGGTTGTGCCGTCTTGCTTCTTGCAATAGGAGCTGCCGGTGCATATCATTTTTTGGTGGAACGGGCAGCCGACCGTGTTGCGCCGGTGATCGAAGTTCCTGCCGATACCTTTTCGATCACAATGGATACGCCCGTTTCATCGCTTCTTTCCGGCGTTACTGCTTTTGATGACAGAGACGGCGATCTGACAAACCGGATCTTTATTGAAAAGATTTCAAAATTCGTTGCACCGGGAAAGAGTCATATTACCTTTGCTGCCGTGGATGCAAGCGGCAATGTGGGGAAAAAACAGTGCACCGTGATCTGGTCGGACTATGTTAGCCCGCAGTTTGATCTTAAGCAGCCGCTTCGTTTCTCATCTGCGGAGCGCATCAATGTTTTAGATCGCATCACTGCTGTTGATCGGCTTGACGGCGACATTTCAAACCATGTGAAAATGACTCTTCTTAGCGGTACGCTTGCAGGGGTGGGGAATGCGGAGGCTGAAGTTCGTGTCACGAACAGCATGGGCGATACTGTATCCCTTGCGGTGAATGTGGAGATATTTGAAGCATCGGATCTTAATGCGATCTATGCTCCCGAGATCATGTTGAACAAATATATCCTGTATCTATCCGAAACGGAGCCCTTTATTCCCGAAACCATAGTGGAGGGGATTAAAGTGCGCTATGTGGGAACGCAGGCTGCTGCACTGGGGATCACGGAGGAGGATACTGTTGTCATGCCGGAGCAGTACGGAAAAAACCGCATTCGCATCACCTGCGAAACGGATCTTTCTGCTGTCGGTGTGCATGAAGTAAGATACACAACATCGCTTGACGGATACAGCGGCGGTACGACTCTTTATGTGGTGAGGGGAGGAGACGCGTGAATATTCGGGAACAGAATGAGGCTCCTGCCGCAATGATGATAGATTGGGGCTGCATTATCAGAGCTGTTTTGAAACGCTGGGAGGTGATCGTGCTTGCAGCGATCATCAGTGCTGTCGGCGCTTATATCCTTGCAGGCGAACTGTATTCCCCCCGTTATTCGGCTACGACCACCTATGTGGTTTCCGAACGGAGCGAATCCGTCAATGTTTACAGCAGTCTTGATGCTGCTTCCGACCTTGCGGAAGCTTTTACCGATATTTTGAACAGCAATATCCTGAAGGAAAAGGTTTCGCTGCAAACAGGTCTTTCCATGGATAATGTGAAGATCCGGGCATCGCTGATCAGCGATACGAATCTTCTTGATCTCAAAGTGACTGCGGACAGACCTGAAGACGCTTTTTTCATTCTTGAAGCGCTGATTGAGCATCATGACATTGTGACATCCAAGGTCATGGGAAATGCCGTTCTTCAAACGCTGAAAGCGCCTACCGTGCCCACCGTTCCTGATAATGTCAGAAACAATAAAGGTATTGCGGTCAAAGCCGGCATTGCGGCGGCTGTTGCTGCAGTGGTAACCCTTGGTATCATCTGTTATCTTTCCGATACGGTGAAAAACGCAGAACAGGCAGCAGAGCTGATCGATGCGAAGCTTCTTTCCGTCATTCATCATGAAAACAGCCGTGTGCGCATTGGAAAAGGAGGGCTTTCGGTCAAACGCCGGCTGCTGATACATCTTCCTTCCTGCGGCTTCCATTTTTCGGAGACCTTCAAAAATCTTCGCGCCCGTGTGGAACACCGCATGGCGGAGGATCAAGGAAAAATACTGCTGATCGCAAGCGCTGCAAAGGGCGAGGGAAGAACAACTGTTGCTTCAAACCTTGCTGTGGCATTTGCACAGAAAAACAAACGTGTTGTGCTGATCGATTGTAATACCGCCGCCCCGGCTATTGCTTCTCTTTTCTCTATCACACGGGAAAAAGATATGATGCTGAAGCGCTTTTCCTATTCTATCGGCACCAATACCGATTATTCGGTGCTTCGCAATGAGGATACAAGGCTCTATATCGTAACAACGGTACGGATGAACGGAGCTGCCGAATTCTTCCTTGGCGCTTCCATGAAGCGAATGCTTGAGATCCTCTCTACAAAATTCGATTACATTATTTTGGATTCTCCCTGTTTTGATGAGGGGATAGAGGGGGAATGTCTTGCCCGCCTTGCATCCCATACGCTTCTTGTGGTACGGCAGGATGATCAGAAAGCAAAGCGCATCAACGATATGATCGATACCGTTTCCGCTGCCGGCAGCAAAGTGATCGGATTTGTGTTCAACGACGTGAAAGCATCGTTTGTTCCCGGAAATGACGGGAAAAACGATGTATACGGGTATGGATACGGCGGATACGCCGGCTATGGCGGCAAATACGGTTCCCGCTACGGCAAATACAGTAATTACGGAAACTACCGTTACGGAAAATACGAATATGGCCGCTACGGCTATCACAAACAGCAGGGTCAGGAGATCGACCCGGATACGTTGGACTAAGGAGGGCAGAATCGATGGAAGAACAGATTCGCGAAACAAAAACTCTGCCCGAAATCACATTCTTTTTTGAGGATTTCCTGAAGTACCTGAAAAGGCTGTTTTATGTTCCAGTTATCCTTGCGCTTGCTGCGAGCATTGTCCTTTGCGGCTATTCCTACCTGCGCTACCACCCGATGTATGAGGCGTATGCAACGTTTGCCGTTCAGCTGAACGGACAGTACGGCGCAGCATCCTCCTACTACAGCAAAGCCACGGCAGAACAGCTGGAAAAGACGTTTCCCGCCATACTGAACAGCGGGATCCTGAATGATACCGTTGCAAACGACCTTGGGGTGGACAAGCTGCCGGCTTCGATCCATGCAAGCGCAGGCAATGCAGCGCTATTTACCATCCGCTGTACCGCAGCCGATCCCGGGGATGCATATGATGTGCTGATGGCAACGATCAAAAACTATCCCTCCGTTGCGCAGTATGTGGTGGGTGATACAAGTTTGCTGCTTGTTGATGAATCCGGCATACCGGAAGAACCGTATAATTCCGTTGCCTTTATCGGTTCTGTCAAAAAAGGATGTGTGATCGGCATTGTGCTTTCTGCAGCGCTGATCGCACTTCTTGCTGCGACACGTAAAACGGTACGCAGCGTAGAGGATATCCGCCGCATTCTCAATATTCGCTGCATTGCGTCTCTTCCACAGATCCGCATCAAACGCCGCAGTGACTCTTCCGGGGAAAATCATATCATCGCATTCCGGCATAATGTCTCACGCAGCTACACCGATGCGGTACGGCTGATGGGCGTCCGTGCGGAGGCTTTCCTCAAAAAAGAAGGGGGCAAGGTGCTTATGGTGACAAGTGCTGTGCCGGGAGAAGGCAAAACAAGCGTTTCATCGGGACTTGCACTTGCTTTTTCCAAACAGGGGAAGAGAGTTGCTTTGATCGATTGCGACCTTCGCAATCCTTCCGTGCTGCCTCGTTTCAAAAAAGATGTTGGCGAACAAAGCGGGATATTTGAGTATTTGTGCGGACAGGTAAAACTGCCGGAAATCTTTCTGCCCCTGGAGCCAAACCTTTGCGTGGTGCATGCAGGCAAGCCGGTACAAAATGCATCGGAAGTTCTCGATTCGGCTGCTGTGCGCAGGCTGATCGAATATGCCGGAGAGCAATTTGATGTGGTGATTCTTGATACGCCGCCCAGTTATTTGCTTTCCGATGCACTTTCCGTCGCAAAGGTCGCAGATTCGGTGCTGTTTGTCATCAAACGAAACTATGCGCGCACCCATGCCGTAACGGAGGCTGTGGACCGCATTGCTGAAACGAAACTGCCTTTTCTCGGGTGCGTATTGAACGGCTGAGGGATTATTCTAAAAGGGGAACGCTGTTTTGATCGGAACGTTCAAAAAACTGAATCAAAAAATGCGAGACGGATCTATCCGGGAAATGATCGCCGAATTTCGCTGGCTGCTTCGCTATGCCTTGCGGTATAAAGGCACGATTCTCGTTCAACTCTTTTTTTCTGTTGCCGGCGTTCTCTTTGGTCTTTGCAGCAGCATAGCATCCAAAACGCTGATCAATTCCGTGATCAAAACGGAGCTTTCTCCTGCACTGTATGCAGGTGCTGCCATGGTGCTGCTTTCGCTCTTAAGCATCGGCATGCGAATGCTTTCCGGCCGCATCAGCGCAAAAGCAGGCGTGACGATCAGAAATGCGCTTGAAACGACGGTATTCGGAAAAATACTGAAAGCCAAATGGGAATCCTTGCAGGTATACAGAAGCGGCGATCTTCTGAACCGCCTTCACAGCGACACACGAACAGTCGTTAACTGCATTATCGCTCTTTTTCCCGGGATGATCAGTGCCTCTTTTCAGTTTATCGGTGCATTGGTGATCGTACTGTATTTTGATGCCGCCATGGCGCTTATTGCGCTGATCGGCATTCCCATCAGTGTATTGCTTTCCCGTACGCTTCTTCTGAAGCTGAGAAGCTATCAGGATAAGATCAGAAAAATGGACAGTGAGCTGATGTCATTTGAAGAAGAGGCGTTCCACAATGTGGATCTGGTCAAAAGTCTCGGTATTATTGGGCTGTTTGAAAGAAAACTGTCCGGAATGCAGGCAAGCTATCGGGAAACATATCTTTCCCATAACCGGCTCAGCGTTTCCGTTTCCGGCACCATGTCCTGTCTGGGCCTTCTTGTCAGCGGCGGCTGCTTTTGCTACGGCGCATACAGACTTTGGTCCGGTGCCATTGACTTTGGGACGATGACCTTGTTCCTGCAGCTTGCCACATCTCTTTCGGGCGCATTTTCCCTATTAACGGGGTACATTCCTCAGCTGATCGGTACTGCAACGGCGGTAGGGCGCATCATGGCTGTGACTGAGCTTCCTGCAGAAAATGAAGCTTGTCCGCAAATCGATCCGGAAAAAGGATTGCACATTCATCTTTCCGATGTATCGTTTGCCTATGAAACAGGTACGCCTGTCTTGGAATCGGTGTGTTTTGATGCATCTGCCGGTATGACGGTGGGCCTTGTCGGTACTTCGGGTGAGGGAAAGACCACGTTCCTGCGGCTGCTTCTCGGATTGCTTGACTATTCCGGCAATGCTGTGATTTTCGATTGCAGCGGAAAGGAAGCAGCTGTTTCTGCTGCCACACGCAGCTTTGTTTCCTATGTGCCGCAGGATAACATTATGTTTGCCGGTACCGTTGCAGAGAACATGCGTATGGTGAAAGAATCTGCAACCGATGAAGAGATCATTGAAGCATTGAAGACAGCCTGCGCTTACGACGAGATCATCAGCCGATTGCCCGATGGGATCAACAGCAAGATAGGTGAGAAGGGAAAAGGCTTTTCGGAAGGGCAGATACAGCGGTTTTCCATTGCCCGTGCTCTTTTGAAAGATGCGCCCATCTTGCTTCTTGATGAAGCAACGAGTGCCCTTGATATGGAAACAGAGCAGCAGGTGATCAAAAACCTGATCCGGCAGAACAGCAGGCGTATCTGCATCGTTTCAACTCACCGTACCGGTGCTCTTTCGCTGTGCGATGCCGTTTACCGGGTGGATGACACACAACTTACCTTAGAAAACTGATGTTGTGCCGGGTTTGATGACTGTGATACAATCAGATAACCCTTGATCATGGAGGAAATATAGAATGTCTTTCTTTTCGGAAGGCTTCACCAAAAGCAAACTGACGGTTCTTTTCTTTCTGAAGGAACTTTCCGTGAATCTGACAAAAAATCAGATCGCAACGTTTTCTGCTGCTTATGACCTGATCCCATACTTTGAACTGCAGAGCGCCATCTATGAATTGGAGGAGGAGGGCTTTCTTGCAGCGGTTCCTCGTCCTTACGGACAGACCTACTGCCTGACTCCGAAGGGAGAAGAGACGCTCGAAATGTTTGTTGAGCGGCTTCCGCAATCCATGCGTGACAGGATTTCCGACTATGCGGATGAGTGCAGGGAAAAACTGCGCCTTGAAACGCAGTTTTCCACATCTGTTGAAAAAGTCGGATCAAACGGGGCCTGCCGTTTGACATTAAGAGCCATGGAGCAGCGAGGCGACCTTCTGCAGATCGCCATTCTGCTTCCCGATAATGCGACAGCAAATCATGCCGCATCCCTCTGGCCCGATAAGGCGGAGATCATCTATAAAACCGTTCTTTCCGAGCTTCTTTCGGAAAAAGGATCAAACGAAACGTAACAGCTGATCCATATGGCGACGCTGTGCGCTCCTGAGCCGCTCTGCCAGCTGAAGCACCGCTTCATCTGCATCTTCGGCCTCACGGAGCGCTTTTGTTATGTCGATCAGACCCATCACATTTCCACGCACGAGCATTTCTGCCATGTGGGAAGATGTTTTATCGATGCGAAGGTGCATCGACATAGAGGAAAATACCATTTTCTTTCCCCACGTGATCACATCACGCACCAGTATCCCACGCAAATTAAGTGCTTCGTGTGTGGCCTGCATAATGCTGTGGTAAACCGTGAACTGTTCCGCCATCAAGCTGCGAAACTCCGCATCTTCGCATTGGCGGATCAGGCGGCCGAGAACAGAACGCTCCATATCGGCATTTTTGTAGACTTCTGTTAAAAGCTCAATGTTATGATCCATACTTTTTCTCACCTCCATGTTTATTTTTCCGGTAGAACGGGAAAATATGCGACCTTGCAGGCTGTGAAGCATTATATTATAATATAATGTGGATATAAATTACGAAGAATACAATATTTGGTATTCACGTCACCATTGGAGGGACGAAATGGCAAAGGATTACAGCGTCAGTGATATTAAGATCATGGAAGGCCTTGAAGCGGTTCGTATGCGCCCCGGTATGTATATCGGCAGCACGGGAACGCGCGGTCTTCATCATATGCTTTGGGAGATCGTGGACAATGCGGTGGACGAAGCCGCAAACGGCTATGCCAACGAGATCTCGATCACCCTGCACAGGGATCTTTCCGTTACGGTAGAGGACAACGGCCGCGGTATCCCGGTCGGGATCCATGAAAAGCTTGGCGTCAGCGGTGTTGAGGTCGTCTTCACCCAGCTGCATGCAGGCGGCAAATTCAATAACGATTCTTACGGATACTCCGGCGGTCTTCACGGCGTTGGCGCATCCGTTGTGAATGCGCTTTCCGAGTGGGTCAAAGTGCAGGTATGTACGGAGGGAAGAGCCTACGAACAAAACTTCCGCAGCTACCGTGATGCGGAGGGTGTTATGCATTCCGGCGTTCCCATGGCACCCCTTGCGGAAACCGGCAGAACTCGCCGTCAGGGTTCAAAGGTCACCTTCCTGCCCGATAAGGAGGTATTCGAGACCCTCGACATGCAGTACGAAACGATCGTAAAGCGTTTGCGTGAACTTGCATATCTCAACAAGGGGATCATGTTCCGCATTTCCGATGAAAGGGAGCGTGGCAAGCAAAAACAGATGGAGTTTAAGTTCGACGGCGGCCTGTCTGACTTTGCACGCTACCTGAATGCGGACAAAACCGCTCTTTACGAGGAACCGCTTCATATCAGCGGAAAGAAGGATGATATCGTTGTTGAGATCGCCATGCAGCACAATGACGGTTATTCCGAAAGCATTTTCTCCTATGTTAATAATATTCCCACAACAGAAGGCGGTACCCACGAGACCGGCTTCAAAGCGGCGCTGACGAAGATTTTGAATGATTACTGCCGTAAAAACAACATTTTGAAGGATAAGGATCCGTCTCTTTCCGGCGAGGATTTCAGGGAAGGTTTGACGGCGGTCATCTCTCTCAAAATGCGCAGCATTCAGTTTGAAGGGCAGACCAAGACACGCCTTGGCAATACGGAAGCAAGGCCTGCCGTTGAGTATGTGATGAACGAAATGCTCGTTCCGCTGCTGGAGGATCTTAAAAACGCAGATACCGCAGCAAAGATCGCAGATAAAGCCGTCAAGGCTGCTCATGTGCGTGAAACGGCACGAAAGGCCAAAAACATGGCACGTGAGAAGAGCAAGCTTGAAAATGCGCCTCTTGTGGGTAAGCTTTCAAGCTGTACCGGCCGCAATCCGCTTATGAACGAGCTGTTTATCGTAGAGGGCGACAGTGCAGGCGGCAGCGCAAAGCAGGGAAGAGACAGGCGTTTCCAGGCGATCCTGCCCCTTCGGGGAAAGCCTCTTAACGTTGAAAAGAAACGCCTTGATCAGGTGCTTGCCAACGACGAGTTCCGTTCTATCATCACAGCCCTCGGCACCGGCATTGGCGAAGGATTCAACATTGAAAACCTGAAGTATAACAAGATCATCATCCTTTCCGATGCGGACCAGGACGGCGCTCATATTCGTGCCATTCTCCTTACGTTCTTCTACCGCTATATGCGTGAACTGATCACGGATGGACATGTCTATATCGGTCAGCCGCCGCTCTATAAGATCCAGCGGGGGAAGGAAGCGCAGTATGTTTATGACGACGCTGCCCTTGCAAAGGCGCTGAAGGGGAGCGGCAAAAACTACACACTGCAGCGCTACAAGGGTCTTGGCGAGATGAATCCGGAGCAGCTTTGGGAAACCACCATGAACCCGGAGCACCGCTCGCTGGTTCGGGTCACGATCGAAGATGCTGCGGATGTGGAGCATATCGTTACCATTCTTATGGGGGACAAGGTGGCGCCCCGTAAGGAATACATCAGCGAGTTTGCGGATTTCAACAAGATCGATACATTTGAAAGCAGGGCAAATGTCAGCAAGCCCGGACAGGAAGGATAAACACCTATGGCAAAGAAAAACGATCTACCGCCCGCAGTAAGCGGCGAAAACATCCTTGTCCGCGGCATGGAAGATGTCATGCACAATTCCATGATCCCCTATGCGGAGCATGTCATTCTTGAGCGTGCCCTGCCGAGAGTGGAGGATGGTCTAAAACCCGTGCAGCGGCGCATCCTTTTCACTATGATGGGTCTTGGTGTTACGCCGGATAAGCCCCATAGAAAGAGCGCACGCATCGTCGGCGATTGTCTCGGTAAATACCATCCTCACGGTGACAGCTCCGTATACGATGCCATGGTGCGTCTTGCACAGGGCTTCAACATGCAGATGCCTCTCGTGGACGGCCACGGTAACTTCGGTTCCGTTGACGGAGACAGCGCCGCTGCTATGCGTTATACGGAAGCACGCATGACGCCCCTTGCGCTGGAGCTTCTTCGTGATATTGATAAGGATACCGTCAAATTCAGTCTGAACTTTGATGATACCCAAAAGGAACCAGATCTTCTGCCCGGGCGCTTTCCGAATCTTCTTGTCAACGGCGCCAGCGGTATTGCGGTAGGACTTGCCACGAACATTCCGCCCCATAACTTCAACGAAACCATCGATGCTGTCATTGCGCAGATGGAAGATCCCGATATCTCCCTTGATGCACTCATGAAGATCATCCCCTGTCCGGATTTTCCGACAGGAGCCTATATCCTCGATTCGGAAGAGATCCGCACTGCCTATGAAACCGGTCGTGCCAAACTGACCCTTCGTGCAAAAACGGAGATCGAGACGCTGAAAAACGGCAAGAAGCTGATCGTAGTGCATGAGCTTCCGTATCAGGTCAACAAAGCGAAGGCGCTTGAGGAGATCCTGCGTGTTGCGCAGGAGAAAAAGACGCTCTTCGCAGGCATCAGCGACATCCGTGATGAATCGGATCGCATGGGCATGCGTGCCGTGATCGAAGTGAAAAAGGATGCGGATGCGGAGAAGATCCTGCAGTATCTTTATAAGTATTCCGATCTGCAAATGACCTTTGGCGTCAACATGGTGGCAATTGCGGAGGGCAAACCGCAGCAGATGGGCCTCAAGAAAATGATCGCCTATTACATTGCCCATCAGGAGGATGTGGTCACACGCCGTACCCGGTTCGATCTTGATGCGGCAGAACGCAGGGAGCATATCCTCGAAGGTCTTATGACGGCGATCCTCAACATCGATGAAGTGATTGCATTGATCCGTGCCTCCAAGACACCGAAGGCTGCCCGTGATGGGTTGATGGAGCGCTTTGCGTTGACGGAAGTACAGGCACAGGCAATTCTCGACCTTCGTTTGCAGCGCCTGACCAACCTTGAACTTGTGGCTATCCGCAAGGAGTATGAGGATATCAAGAAACGCATCAAAGAGCTTAAAGCCATTCTTGCATCTCCCGCAAAGCTGCGTGCAGTCATCAAAAAAGAGCTGATTGAGATCCGTGACCGCTACAGCACTCCCCGCCGCACTACGCTGATCAGCGGAGAGAAGGAGATCGCGATCCCGACTGAAGAGAAAAAGCTTTCCGAAGAGACGCTCGTACTTCTTCTTGACGGTGCCAGGATCCGCAGGCTGCAGAAGCGTGCAGGCGCTTTGCCTCAGCTTCCCGAAGGGGAAAGGATCCTTCAGGTATTTGATACGAAGACAGATGTTCGCCTTAAGTTCTTTACGAATCTTGGCAGCTGTGTCACGCTGACGGTGGAGGAGATCCCCGAAAGCAAGCCCGGAGGAAGACCCACCAATCTCAACTCGCTCTTTACCCTTGAAAAGGATGAGCGGATCGTGACCTGCATGGAAGAAGTACAGGCAGGCGGTCTTTACTTCTTTACCGCACAGGGCAATGTAAAACTGACCGATGCCGCCGAGTATGTAAGCCGCACACGGCGTGTACAGGCGATTTCCCTGAAAGAAGGAGATGCGCTTCTTGGTGTGCAGCCGAGAAAGGAGAATACGATTCTTCTTATTACCAAGTGTGGCATGAGCATCCGCTTTGAAACGGATTCCATACCGCAGATGGGCAGAGTGTCGGGCGGTGTCAAATGCATCAAGCTTGAAGAAGCGGATGAAGTGGTCTGGTTTGAACAGATCGGTGAAGATGGCGAGATCCTTGTTCTGACAGACCGTGGCTATGCAAAGCGTTCTTTTGTGTTTGACTATGATATTCAAGGCCGCAACGGAAAGGGCTTGAAGACCTTTGACTTCAAGAAAAACGGCAGCAACGGCACGTGTATTTCTGCAGCATTCTACGTCAAAATGCCCTTTGACTTTGTTGTGGAACAAAAGCACGGCTTAAAAACGGATATCAATACGGATTTTGTCCGTATCGATTCGAGGGCAGGAAAAGGCATGCTTCTTATTATGACCCTGCTGGACGATGTTGTAACGGCAGCTTATCCGAAACTGCTGTAAATGCATACACATATCCGGGCGTGATCGCACATATCCATAGAACCATTCCAAAGAATGAATGGGGAAGGGATATGGACAAAGAACAGCAAACCAATTTCATCAGGATCGCCGGAACGGTCAAAGGGGAAACACGTGCAGATCATGTTCTGTACGGGGAAACGTTTTATCTGTCGCATATTGAGGTGCTGCGGTTGAGCGGCGTGAAGGATACACTTCCGCTGCTGATCCCTGAACGGCTTCTTGAAACAATGCCGGAAGAGGGAGACGCCGTTGAGATAACGGGGCAGATCCGCTCTTATAACAAGCGTGGCGAAAGCGGCAGCCGCTTGATGGTGACGGTTTTTGCACGCTCGTTTGTGACGGTTTCGCCCGAATATCTCGTTCCGTGCAATGAAGTATCCCTTTGCGGTTTTCTGTGCAAGGATGCAAACTACCGCACTACACCTTTTCAACGTGAAATTGCGGATATGCTTTTGGCGGTAAACCGGTCTTACCACAAATCCGACTATCTTCCCTGCATCGCCTGGGGCAGAAACGCCCGCTTTGCGCAGGGGATCGGCGTGGGAACGCAGCTGCAGATAACAGGCCGGCTGCAAAGCAGGAATTACCAGAAAAGCATGCCGGATGGAAGCGTTCAGGAAAGGACTACCTATGAAGTATCCTGCTCATCCATTGAGCCGGTACCGTAAATCATATCAAACCAAGGAGAAAGAATATGCGTTTTATTCGTGCACAGTACAGGAACGAAACATTTTATGCCATCCTTGACGGTGAAAAAGTCATTCGTCTGCAGCATGCGCCTTATGATGCCGTTGCGCCTGAAGGAAGCGAATACGCCCTGACGGATATTCGCCTTCTTGCGCCGGTCGAACCGTCAAAAATCGTTTGTGTCGGCAAGAACTATAAAGCGCATGCGGATGAACTGAAAGAAGATCATCCCGAAGAGCCCCTGCTGTTCCTGAAGCCCAATACCTGCGTGATCGGTCCGGAAGATGAGATTATCTATCCGCCCCAAAGCAAGCGTGTTGATTATGAAGCAGAGCTTGCTGTTGTGATCGGAAAGAAAGCGCATCATGTCGCTGCAGGTCATGGGAAAGAGTATATCCTTGGTTATACGTGCCTCAATGATGTGACTGCTCGCGATCTTCAAAGAGCCGACGGGCAGTGGACACGCAGCAAGAGTTTCGATACGTTTTGCCCTATCGGTCCCTGGATCGAAACGGAACTTGAAGAAGGCAATGCGGGTATCCGTTCTATCCTGAACGGCGAAGTAAAGCAGGATTCCAATACCTGCATGATGACGCATAACATCGACAAGCTCATCTGCTATATTTCCGCCTGTATGACGCTCCTGCCCGGCGATGTGATCGCCACCGGCACGCCCGAAGGTATCGCCCCCATGAATGTTGGCGATGTGATCGAGATAGAAGTGGACGGCATCGGAAAACTGCGGAACAGGATCACAAAATAATTAGACACAAAGGAAGAACGCCATATGGCAATGGATGGATTGAACCTGCGTGCTTCGCTGATCGAAATGCAGCGAAGTATCGTAGGCGGAAAAATCGATAAAGTGCAGCAGCCCGAACGGGATGAACTTGTTCTTGGTGTGCATACACAGACAGGCAATTATAAATTGCTGCTGTCTGCGTCTGCAGCCAACACAAGGGCACACCTGACGGATGTGAAACGCACAAATCCTGCGGATGCTCCCATGTTCTGCATGCTGCTAAGAAAGCGAATCCAGGGCGGAAAGATCGTTTCGGTCGATCAGCCGAATTTTGACAGAGTGCTGGTTTTGACCGTTGAAGCACAAAATGAGCTTGGTGACCTTGTACCGTACCGCTTGATCGCAGAGATCATGGGCAAGCATTCCAATGTGGTGCTTGTCAATGAAAAAAATATCATCGTGGATGCCATCCGCCATGTCGGGGTCGGCATGTCCAACGTGCGTCTGATTCTTCCGGGACTTCCGTATGAACTTCCGCCAAGGCAGGACAAGACCGATCCTGTTTTAGCCGAAAAGGCTGATTTCCTTGCGGCACTTTCCACTACCGGTAGGATCGACAAACGGCTTTCCGGCACTTTTTTCGGTCTTGCACCATCGATGGCAGCAGCTCTTATCGCCCGTGTTACGGATGAAACCGCATGTGAAATGCTTTCCGATGCAGAGCGGGAGGCGCTTGCAGATAGCCTTGTTTCATTCTATTTCGCACTGTCAAAGGGTGAGTTTACCGCAGCGGTCGCCGAAAATGAATATGGCGAACCCATTGGCGTGTATCCCTTTATACCGAACCTTCCGCATGTTTCAAAGTCGGAAACCATCGGCAATGCGTATGATGCCTACTGTGCGCAGCATGACATTTTTGAACGGATGCAGCGCCACGGATCCTCTGTGCGCAAAGTCCTTCAAAACAACATTGATCGCTGCGAAAAGAAGCTTGCACTTTATGCGGATGCGCTGAACTCCTCCGAGTCGATGGAGAAAAACAGGCTGTATGGGGAATTGCTTACCGCAAATCTCCATGCACTCAGGCAAAACGGCGTCTCTGCGGCTGTATACGATTACTACAGGGATCCGCCCGAAATGATAGAGATCCCTCTCGATCCCCGGTTTACGCCCCTTGAAAATGCGCAGCGCTATTATAAAAAATACCAAAAACAGAAGGCAGCCCGGGATATGGCAGGTGCCCAGCAGGAACAGACGCTGCAGGAGCTTGCATATCTTGAGGGGCAGCTTGATAACCTTGGCAAATGCAGCGGAGATGCGGAACTGTCCGAACTTGTGGAAGAACTGCGTGATCAGGGATATCTGAAACGGGACAAGAATGCAAAGAAGCAGCAAAAGCAGAAAAAAGCGCTTTCAAAGCCCATGTGTTTCCTGTCCGGCGATGGAAAAGCACGGATCTATGTGGGAAAAAATAACCGGCAGAACGATGAACTGACTCTTCGTTTTGCATCGGGCAATGATTACTGGATGCATACAAAGGATATCCCCGGTTCACACGTCATCATCAAGTGTGAAGAGGGGGAACCCTCGGAACAAACGCTGCTTGATGCTGCAAAGCTTGCAGCGTACTATAGCCGTGCACGGGGCAGCGCCAATATACCGGTGGATTATACGCCGAGAAAGTTTGTCAAAAAACCTTCCGGTGCAAAACCGGGCATGGTCATTTACGCCACAAACCGCACGGCATATGTGACGCCTGAAGAAAACGACATCAAATCACTTCGGCAGCTCAATGTCTGAAACGCCATCAAAACCGCATTTTCCCTCCGTTCATCGAATACATTTAGATAAAACGATGAATGGAGGGCTTTTTATGTGGAAAAGGCTTTTATGCGGTTGTGTCGCTGTCATATGTGTTGCTTCCTTTACCGCTTGCGGAAAGGATACAATGCAGCAGATATCCGATGAATCGGAATCGATCGAACAGACATCGGCATCCGCAAGCCTCGGCTACCGTGAAACGGTTTTGTATTATGCGACAGATGATGGCTTTATGGTGCCTGTTATGAAGATGATCCCATGGGAAGAGGGGATCGGAAAAGCGGCACTCCGCTGCCTTGTTAATACCCCGGAAAACAGGTTGGCAGCGGCAAAAATGGGCCTCGCAGCAACGATACCGGAAGGGCTGGAGTTTTCTCTTAGGATCGGGGACAATGCCGAAGCTGCGGTGGATCTATCTGAAATGCCGGATCTTGGGTCTATGGAAAAAGAAGCGGCAATGATCACATCTATCGTCAATACGCTGACGGAATTTCCTACGATCGATACTGTGAGCTTTACCGTAAACGGAAAGAAAACGGATTCTCTTCCTTGCGGCACAGGAATCAGAGGGGCGTTTTCAAACATTTCGCTCAATGCGGAAGGTGCTGTCGAAACATCTGCAGGCGGTGAAGCTGTTTCTATGACGTTATTCTTCCCGAATCAGGGAGCAACGCTGAATGTGCCTGTGACACGCTACGGGGCAGGAGAGGCCAATATTGAATCTGCGATCACGGCGTTGATCGAAGGCCCCGGAAACAGCGGATTGCGTAACTGTTTTCCGGAAGGCACCTCTCTGCTTTATGCAGACTTGTTTGATGGAAGCGCAACGGTCAACCTCAGCGCAGAATTCCTTTCGGCCCGTTATACGGAAGGGCTTGCGGAAGCCGCATACCGAACGATGTTCCTGACGGCAAATGCCATTGAACCGATTTATGAGCTGAATATTCTTGTGGAAGGGAAGCCTTTTGAATTTGATGAACAGCTGCATGCACCTGTCTGGGCGAATGAGTTTTAATCCCTGAAAAAACGAAGGGTTGTAGAAGAATGCGGAAAAATATGCTACAATGCAAGGGATGTGCAAGTGCGCATCCCTAAATATTTATTTTGGAGAGTAAACATGAAACTTGTCATTGCATCCAACAATAAGCATAAAGTGACTGAGATCAAAGCCATTCTTGGGCCGTATTTCGACGAGATCCTGTCCCTGCGTGATGCAGGTATCAGCATTGATGTGGAAGAAGACGGCGATACCTTTGCTGCAAATGCAAAGAAAAAGGCCGAAGAGGTGCTTGCTGTTGCGTCCGAAGCGGATGCGGTTCTTTCTGACGATTCCGGTCTTGCCGTGGATGCTCTTAACGGTGCTCCAGGCGTGTACAGTGCCCGCTATGCGGGAGACGGTCACGACGACGAGGCTAACAATAAAAAGCTGCTCGAGGATATGGAAAGCGTTCCTGACGGCGAACGCACCTGCCGATTTGTGAGTGCCATTGCCCTTGCAAGAAAGGGGCAGGAAACGCTGATCACGCTCGGTGCGGTGGAAGGTCAGCTGCTGCGTGCGCCGCGCGGAGAGTCCGGCTTTGGTTATGATCCGCTCTTTTTCTATGAGCCTGCAGGAAAAAGCTTTGCAGAGCTTACGGCGGAAGAAAAAAACCTTGTCAGCCACAGAAAGCGCGGTCTTGAGGCGATGCGAGAGCTTCTTGAACAGGAGAAGTGAGCATGCGGATCGGAGTGATCAGCGATACGCACGGTGACCGTTTTGCGATCACCCGTGCGCTCTCAGCATTGCCCGATGTAGATGCATGGATCCATCTTGGTGATGTTGTGGGTGATGCAAAAGCCATTGCTGCCAAATGTGCAGTTCCCGTTCACTGCATTCGCGGCAACTGCGATTTTGACTTCAGCATTCCACAAGAAGAAATCCTTGAATTCGGCGGCGTCAAAATGCTCATCTGTCACGGGCACCAATATGGTGTGCGCTATGACAGAACACGTCTGTTCTATCGGGCAGAAGAATGCGGATGTGCGCTGGCTTTGTACGGGCATACCCATATTTCCATGCTGGAGGCGAGCGGTGCGATCCTTGCCTTGAATCCCGGCAGCCCATCCTTACCGAGAGAAGGACGTGCGCCGTCTGTGGCGCTGATCCGGATCGAAAACGGAGAAGCGTATCCGGAGATCAAATTACTGTAACGGCTTGACCCTCAGGCGTGTGAACGCCGGAGGGTCAGTTTTTTTTCAAGAAATGCGACCGCATAGTACATCAGCGCCGCAAGAACGCACAACACCACAATGCTTGTCATCACAAGGTCAAGCTTAAATACCTGCCCTCCGTAAACGATCAGATATCCGAGCCCTGCTTCCGAAACGAGATATTCGCCGACGATGACACCCACCCAACTCATGCCTACGCTGATCTTCAATGCGCTCATGATCGTAGGAAGTGAGGCGGGAAAGACGACCATGGAAAAGATCTGCAGCTTGCTTGCACCAAGGGTGCGCATCAAAAGCTGCTTTTCGCCTGTGATCTCCTGAAATCCTGCCAGTACGCTCATGACCGTCACAACAAGGGATATAAGCAGTGCCATCACAATGATGCTTTCAACACCTGCTCCGAACCATACGATCAGAATAGGGCCGAGGGCGATCTTGGGAAGCGCATTGAGCACAACAAGGTAGGGATCAAATATCCTGCATAGTGTTTTGCTCCACCAAAGAATGATGGCGACCAGTGTTCCAAGGGTCGTACCGAGCAAGAAACCGACTACGGTCTCAAACAGCGTGATGCCGATATGCCCAAAGAGTTCTCCGTTAGAATAAAGGCGGACAAGGGTTGAAACGATACGGGAAGGGGAACTGAAGATAAATGGGTCAAGGATCCCGGTCGCAGCAAAAACCTCCCAAAGCCCGATCAATGCGAGCAATATCAAATACCGCATTGCGGAAATAAACACTTCTCTTTTTCGGATGGACTTTAAATATGCCGCATGCTCTTTTGAAATATCATGATTCGGTTTATGTTTCATAGCTGTCAAGCTCCTTCCAGATCATATCAAAATAATCCTTGAATTCCGGAGAATTTCTGCGTTCAAGCGGCGTTGCATCATTGCAGGAAAGCAGAATACGGTGCTCGGTTTTGAGCGTTGCGGGCCGGTTTGAAAAAACGAGGACCCTGTCACTCATAGAGATCGCTTCCGCAATATCATGGGTGACAAGAACGGCGGTTTTTCCCTCTGCGCGCAGAATGGTATGGATCTCATCTGCAATCCGCAGCCGTGTTTGGTAATCAAGCGCCGAAAACGGTTCATCAAGGAGCAATAACTCAGGGGATGCTGCAAGCGTGCGGATCAATGCAACTTTCTGACGCATTCCGCCCGAAAGCTGCCGCGGGTAATGATACCGGAATTCGGAAAGGCCGTATGTATCAAGAAGCCTGAGTGCATAGGCACAGTTCTCTTCGGTGGCGATATGCTTGACCTCCAGCGCCAGCATGATGTTTCCCTCAATGGTGCGCCAATCCAAAAGATGGTCGTGCTGCAGCATGTAACCGGGGCGCTTGGTGCTGCGTATTCTGATGCTGCCTTCCGAGGGCGCCATGAGCCCTGCCAGCATGGACAATATGCTTGTTTTGCCGCACCCGGAGGGGCCCACGATGGAAACAAACTCGCCCCGGCCGATATGAAAACTCAAATGATCGATCGCTTTCGTCTCAGCGGTCGGTTCGTGATATGTCAGGCAAACACCTTCTACCGTAACAAGAGGTATTTTTTCCATATATTTCCTCCATGCATATAAACTTGGTATATATGACAGAGTATTCGATTGGAATAAAGGGCGTGAACGTGGGACGGGCTTTTTTGCGTATATTGAAGCAAGTGAATGAGGTGGGGCAGGAGGTGGGAAATTGTGCAGAAAAGACCCGCAATGGTATATTTCAGAAAAAAGTGTATCCGCCGCAGGGCGCTCCGCAGCTGGCTTTTGTTTTTGTCGATCGTCATTTTGCTTTGCTGCTGTCATGTGAAGCTGCTTGCCGCATTGGTTCTTTCGGGTGCGGTGCTGATCGTGATCCGCTGCCTTCTTCGGTATGAGTAAGAGAACAAAGAAAAAGGCGATGCCGAATTGGCATCGCCCATAAAAAGCCAGGTTACATTAGAAGCTGCGTTCAACCTTGCCGGAACGAAGGCAGCGAGTGCAAACGCTCATCTTACGCGGAGCACCGTTAACAACAACACGAACGGTCTGAACGTTGGGAGCCCAAGCGCGCCTGGTCTTCCTGTTGGAGTGGCTGACCAGATTACCGGACATCATGCCCTTCTTGCATACTTCGCAAAACTTACCCATGCTTTTACACCTCCTTACCGACTGTAAGCGTAACGTCGAAATCAAACATTGCTATTCTATCATGCGCAAACGGTTTTTGCAAGCATTTCATGCAAGTTTTTCGCTATGGATAACAGTTTTTTTATTATAACGGAGAACAGACGGAAAAGGCTCCGTTTTGTGGTTGGAGCGGAAACCTTCGCCAAGCATAACGTGCGTTTGCGGGCAGATACTAACACCACCAAGAAAGCAGAAAGGAGAAAACAAAATGAGCTTTAACCGTGATGACGAATATCTTCCCATCAACCGGAAGCAGCGCAGCGAGAAATCCGAGAGCCAGCCCGGCAAGCAGCAGAACCGGAAAAACGATCCGCAGAACAAGCAGCGTCAGAATCAGCAGAGTGAGCGGGAATTCTAAAAGGATCAGGAT
Organism: Clostridia bacterium; assembly: GCA_017435905.1. Taxonomy (GTDB): domain Bacteria; phylum Bacillota; class Clostridia; order Christensenellales; family CAG-138; genus UBA1685. The sequence continues at coordinate 66,620 of JAFSEB010000075.1, forward strand.
TTTCTTCTGCAAAGAAGCAGCGCATATGCGCTGCTTCTTTGTGATGAAAATGGATCAGATCCCCATTTCTTTCTTCACTTCCGCAAAGCACTTCACGGCGAAATCGAGATCTTCTTTGGAATGACCGGCAGAGACCTGCGTGCGGATGCGTGCCTTGTTCATCGGAACAACGGGATAGGAGAAGCCAATGACATAAACGCCTTTTTCCAGCATCCTTGCGGCGAATTCCTGTGCGACCTTGGCATCGTAGAGCATAACGGGAACGATGGGGTGGGTGCTTTCGGGCACATCAAAGCCAAGCTTGCCAAGTTCCTGACGGAAATACGCCGTGTTCTCATGGACCTTGTCGCGAAGAGCGGTGGATTCGCTGAGCATTTCAAACACCTTCAAACTTGCGGCGCAGATAGCGGGAGCAAGGGTGTTGGAGAAAAGATAGGGGCGGGAACGCTGGCGGAGAAGATCCACGATCTCCTGCCTTGCACAGGTATAGCCGCCGCTTGCGCCGCCAAGTGCCTTGCCGAGAGTGCCGGTGATAATGTCCACACGGCCCATTACGCCGCAATGCTCGTGGGTACCACGGCCGTGTTCGCCCATGAAACCGACGGCATGACTGTCATCCACCATCACGAGTGCGCCGTATTCGTCTGCCAGATCGCAGATGGACTGAAGGTCTGCAATAAAGCCGTCCATAGAGAAGACGCCGTCAGTGGCGATCAGCTTGATGCGGCAATCCTTTGCAGCTTCAAGCTGGGTGCGCAGGTCTTCCATATTGTTGTTCTTATAGCGGAAACGCTTTGCTTTGGAAAGGCGCACGCCGTCAATGATGCTTGCATGGTTCAGTTCATCGGAAATGATGGCATCTTCCGCACCGAGAAGGGTCTCAAAAAGACCGCCGTTTGCATCAAAGCAGGAAGAGTAGAGGATGGTGTCGTCCATCTGCAGGAAGTCTGCGATCTTGCGTTCAAGCTGCTTATGAATATCCTGCGTGCCGCAGATAAAACGTACGGAGGAAAGACCGAAGCCCCACTCATCATAGCTTGCTTTGGCGGCAGCGATCAGGTCGGGGTTGTTGGAAAGACCAAGATAGTTATTGGCGCACATGTTGAGAACGCCATTCGTTTTGGTGGTATCGATACGGGCTTTCTGCGGTGTGGTGATCACACGTTCTTCTTTATATGTGCCCGCCGCACGAATGGAATCAAGTTCGTTCTTGAAAATAGAAAGCGCTTCTTTCATGATTGTGAACCTCCCGTATGTTATTTTGTCCAGTCAAGGATAACTTTGCCGGATTCACCGCTGTTCATAGCCGCAAATCCTTTTTCATATTCAGTATAGTGGAAGCGGTGGGTAATGATGGGGGTAAGGTCAAGACCCGCCTCGATCATTGCCATCAGCTTATACCAAGTCTCATACATTTTGCGCCCGTAAATGCCCTGAAGCGTGAGACCCTTGAAAATGACGTCATTCCAGTCGATGACGGTACCGGGACCTGCAATGCCGAGAAGTGCAACCTTGCCGCCGTTGCGCATGGATTTGAGCATCTGGTTAAGGGCGGCACCGTTGCCGCTCATTTCAAGGCCTACGTCAAAGCCTTCCACCATGCCGACCTGCTTCATGGCGTCTTCAAGCTTATCATGCCTGAGGTTGACGATAGCATCGGCGCCCATTTGTTTTGCAATGTTGAGCCTGTATTGGTTGATATCTGTTACAATGATGCGCCTTGCGCCGTTCTGGCGGCAAATGCCTACTGCCATCATGCCGATGGGGCCTGCACCGGTAATGAGAACGTCTTCGCCTACCACATCGAACATAAGGGCGGTGTGCGTTGCATTTCCGTATGCATCGAAGAAGGAGACGATATCTTCGGAAAAACCGTCGGGGATCAGGATCACGTTCGTTTTGGGAATGCAAAGATACTCCGCAAATGCACCGTTTCGGTTTACGCCAACGCCGTAGGTATCCTTGCACCACTGACCGTTTCCTGCACGGCAGTTGCGGCAATGACCGCATACGATATGGCCTTCACCGGAGACGATGTCGCCGATCTTATACTCCGTAACACCGGGACCGAGAGCGGTGATCTCGCCAACATATTCATGACCGATGATCATCGGGGTTTTGATATTCTTTTCGCTCCATGCATCCCAGTTATAGATGTGAACATCGGTACCGCAAATGGCGGTCTTGTGGATCTTGATCTGTACTTCACCGATCCCGGGTTCGGGGACGGGCATCTTTTTGAGTGTAAGCCCTTTTCCGGGTGCTTCCTTTACGAGGGCATCCATCATTTTCTGCATGTTTGGAACCTCCTGATGTGTCTTTCTATGACAGACATATTATAAAACGAACGACTGAAACAATGCAATATCTATGGAAAAAAACGTGAAAAAAGCTTCGGGTGGGATACAAATATCCGTGAAACACGGACATGCGGGCAAGAAAAAGATCTCCGGACAGGAGATGTTTTTTGTATATCGAAAACCACTCGCTGGGCGAGTGGTTCAAAAGAAGCCTATAGGCGATGATGTAGACAGAAAAACTCCCTTTGTTTTAAGATAAAGATGCGGTCCGCCAACTGCAGCAAAGAAAAACAAAGGGAGGTCATCCGAATGAACGACATGAATAGTTTATCGCACACGAGTTGGAATTGCAAATATCATATAGTATTTGCGCC
>JAFSEB010000076.1 GCA_017435905.1 Clostridia bacterium
AAAACGAATCCATTCCGGGCAACTGCATCGTCATCGTCGGTCGGAATATCGACGGATATGCCTTCCTCCTCTTCCTTGCATTTCCCCGAAAGCGATCCATTTTGCGGTCGAAGAGTCTAAAAAGGCAAGACCGGTTCTGTCAGCAGGCGTGTGGTCGAAGGAATAGTGGTGCTGTTTCAAGACCGCACAACACACCGATAGGGCCGGTATTGCCTTTCTTAGACCGATGTTTTCTTAACGGGATACCCCTTTCGGAACGCTGTTTTTTCTTCCATCGGTTTTTTCAAACGGCAGCGGCGGCAGGTTCGCTCTTCCCTACCTGCCGCACTTTGCCTCGATGGCTTTTGCGGCAAAGGCGGCGGTGCCTTCGCCGCCGAAGCGGTCGATGTTTTCGGTGAACTCACCGCCGGAGGCGTACATTTTGCCAAGGCCGAGAAGGATCGCATCGGTGCAGTTGTAGTAGTTGGCGCTGATGTGCGCCTGCAGCTTGTTCACAAGCTGCTGCGCTGCCTCCCCTACAGGATCGCCTGAGCGGATGGCGCCAAACTCCGCAAAGATGCTCATCATCTCTGCGCCAAGCGCCTGCTCCTTTTCCTTTGTGCGCCCCTTCGCCTTCTGTTCATATTCTTTGTAGGCGGCCGATTGCCCCCAGTTTTCCTTTGCCTTTGCGGCGTATTCATCCAGCTTCTTTGTATCGAATGCACGAAGATCCATATAATCCTCCCCCAACAGTTTGATGCCCCGTGCAAGGGCGATCAGATTTTCAATGTGTTCCTTTTGCAGCTCCAGCAGCTCGATCTGCTGTTCAAGAAGAGCGGTGCGGTCAAGGGATGCATCCGCCAGAACGGTTTTGATCTCCCCAAGGGAAAACCCCACCGCCCGATACAGCAATATCCGCTGCAGGCGCTTGAGATCCGCATCGCTGTACAGGCGGTAACCTGCCCCCGTGCGCCCCGACGGGCACAATAGCCCGATGCTGTCATAATAGCGCAGCGTGCGCACGCTGACCGAGCATAGCATGCTGACTTCCTTTACCGTCATCATCCTTTATCCCTCCCCCTGCAATGCCACTTTAACCCATGACGCTGCGTCAGGGTCAAGAGGGAATTTTCCGGTTTTCAATACAAAGCGCCTTCCGCCGTCGCCGTGTCCGCTTTCGTTTCTCCAATGGCTGCAATAGCGGCGGCGATGCCCTTTGCAATATCCTCTGCACTCATGGAGGGTGCGCCCTGAGGAAGGGCTGCCGCCTGCATCGGCAAATAGGGCACATGGATGAAGCCGCCCTTTATGTGGGGATACCGCTTCGCAAGGGTGTAAAGGAGCCCGTACAGCAGATGGTTGCAGACGAATGTGCCTGCGCTGTTGGAAATGTGGGCAGGAAGCCCCGCTTTGCGGATGGACTCCGCCATCGCCTTGATGGGAAGCGTGGAAAAATAGGCGTTCTCTCCATCCGGGAAGATGCGGCGGTCGATGGGTTGGTTTCCCTCGTTGTCGGGAATACGGGCATCGTCTATGTTGATGCCCACACGCTCCACCGCAAGGTCGGCAGCGCCGCCCGCCTGCCCGATGCAAAGCACCGCATGGGGCCGTTCCGCTTCGATGGCGGCAGCCACGGTATCGATGCTTTGATAGAACACGGTGGGCACGGTGCACTTCACCACATCAATGCCGTTCACCTTGTCGGGAACAAGGGCAACGGCCTGCTCGGCAGGGTTGACATCCGCACCGCCGAAGGGATCAAAGGCAGTCAAAAGCAGTTTCATATCATTCTCCTACATCTTTCTGTATTCTGTGAGGTACATAGTCAAATAGCAAAGGGATCCGCCCACCACGTTGGAAATGGGCTCTGCAAGGAACACGCCCAGCACCCCCAGCCCAAGGTGGGGCAGCAAAAGCGTCAGCGGCACCACGATGATGACCTTTCTGAGCATGGAAAAGAAGATCGCCTTTTTCTTTCTGCCAAGTGCCTGAAATGTGATCTGCCCGGAAAACTGGAAGGTCATGAACACGAAGCCGAAAAAGTAGATGTTGAGCATCCTTGCGCCCACGGTGATGGTCTCCGCATCCACGGTGAAAATGCGGAACATGGTCCTGGGGATGAGCATGATGAGCAGCCACGCAAGCAGCGTATAGACGCCCTCGATGAGCGTGATGAAGCGCACGCCTTCTTTAAACCTTCCGTTTTCGCCTGCGCCGTAATTGAAGCCCAGCACCGGCTGTGCACCGCTTGAAATGCCGCTGACGGGCAGCATCACCACCTCCCTGACGGAGTTGAGGATGGTCATGATGCCCACATACAGGTCGCCGCCGAAGGTTTGGAGCATGTTGTTGCAGGCGACCTGCACAAGGCAGTTGGAGCCCTGCATCACAAAGGAGGTGGCGCCCATGGCGGTGATCTCCTTCACATATTCCGCCTTCAGGCGGAAGCGGTCCTTTTTGAGCCGCAGCGGCGGCTTTTTCCCGAACAGGAACAGCACCACCCATGCGGCGGAAGCAGCCTGACTGATGACCGTTGCCGCTGCCGCACCCCTGACGCCCATTTTGAAGGCATAGATGAACAGCGGATCGAGCAGGATATTGAGCGCCGCACCGAGGATCATGGTCACCATGCCCACTTTGGGGAAGCCCTGTGCGTTCACAAAGCCGTTCATGCCCGTGGCAAGCATGGTAAAGGCGGTGCCGAGAAGGAAGATCTCAAGGTATTCGTTTGCATAGCGGTAGGAATCTTCGCTGGCGCCGAAGAGGAACAGGATGGGGCGCCGGAACAGATAACAAAAGACCGTCAGCACGAAGGATGCAAGAAGCAGCAGCACAAAGGCGTTTCCCATGATGTGTTCCGCCTCATCCTCCTGCCGTTTGCCCCGGAGGATGGAAAAAATGGGGATGGCGCCGTTGCCGAACAGCCCCGTAAAGGCGGCGATAAGCATGCTGATGGGGAACGTGACGCCAACGCCCGTCAGCGCCAGCTCACCCACCTCCGGCAGGTGACCGATGTAGATACGGTCCACCACGTTATAAAGAAGGTGCACCAGCTGCGCCACCGTCAGCGGAATGGCCTGGGATACGATGCACTTTTTGATCGAGCCCTTGGAAAAATCGTTCATGGGGGAATGCTCCTTTTTTGCTTCCGGCTTTAGCATATCACCACGGTGCGGCAGGCGCAAGGCACAGCCCTTCCCGTTTTCCCAAAAATGCACAAACGCCCCAAGGGGGCGTCTGTGCAGGGGATCCTATATCCCCATCATTCGGAGAACGAAGTATTCTTACTCCTGGCTTTCATAGTAAGCGTTCAGGTATTCTGCGCTCTTGGCGGCATCGGCCATGACACGGAAGCCGGTGTTGAGCATGATGAGGGTGGAGCCGGCGGGCACGTAGTTTTCGGTGCCGAGAACGGCGAGGATCTCATCGGTGTTGACGGCGTAAAGAACGGCCTTGCGGAGGTTCTCGTCTACCATCTTGCTGTTGCCAAGCTGCAGGTTGGCGAGGAAGTATACGCCAACGGAGGGACGCTTGAGCATGTTGATGTTCTCATCCGCTTCGCACAGGGCGATGTTTTCGCCGCCGGGCATTGCTTCGTCAAGTTCGCCGTTACGGAACGCAGCGGTCTGGGTGCTGTTGTCGGCAATGGCAAGCATGTCGATGTACTTGATCTGGCCGGCGTCTTCGGACTCGGGATTCCAGCCGGGGTTACGGACCAGGTAAGAGCCGTAATCGTCAACATGGCTGAGCACATAGGGGCCGGAGAAGTACATGCCGCTGTCTTCGCCTTCCTTCAGGGTGGAAGGATCGCCGTAGAGCACGTGGCTGTTGGGATCATAGTTGGCAGCGGTGATGCCCTCGTTGATCTTTTCGATCTGCTGCTTGCAGACGATGGAGATCTGGCCGGAGGACAGGGTCTGGAGCTGCTGCGGATACTGGGACTTCAGGTGGATGTGGAGAACTTCGTACACACCGGCATTTTCATCGGCGGCATACTTATCCGCAGCGATGCTGGTGATGGGGGTCTTGAGGCCGGCGTTGAGGGCATCAAGAACGCTGGAGCCGTCGGAAGCCTTGGCGGACTTGAGCTGCTCGATATCGGTCACGATATTGACGGTATCAACATAGGAGAGGTAGCTGGCACCGACGCCGTTGGGAACGGAGCCGTCCATGGCACGCTCGTAGGTGTACTTCACGTCTTCAGCGGCTACGGGGAGACCGGTGTCGATGGCTTCGCCGTTCTGCATGGCGCCGAAGTTGACGTCGGTACGCAGAGCGAAGTAGAGGTCCTGGCTGCCTTCACCGACGGTGTAAGCCCTGGTCAGGGAGCCGCGGGTGGTCACAACGCCGCCGAGGGCGACCTGGATGAGGGGAACGTTGATGTTGGTACGCTGATAATAGGTGGTACCGTTGCTGCCCTGGCAGCAGTCAAAGCTGTTGGGGCCTGCCCAGTTGATGCCCATCTTGTAGTGACGGGTCTCAGCCTGAGACATATCGGTATACTTGGTGCTCCAAACCCAGCGGGCGCCGCCTACGGAAGCCTCGATGGAATCCGCATCCACAATGTTCTTGTTGACGGCGAAGGTCTTGAGGGCGCTGTAGAGAGGAGTGATATAGGCCTTCTCTTCGACCATGGCGATCTCGAACCTCTTGTAAGCATCGAGGGAAGGATCACCGTCAAGGGAAGAAGCTTCATCGATCAGGGCGTCGATCTCGGCATCCTTATAGCCGTAACGGTTCCAGGCGCCTTCGCTGTGGAAGGGTCCGCGGACGTTGGCATCGGGGGAGCCGGAGCCGGAGTGGCTGGAGATGGACAGGTCATGTTCGCCGGTCTCAACGGCGGCATTGAAGGTACCGCTGTCCGGGAAAACGTTGACGGTCACATCGAAACCGGCCTTCTTGAGCTGGTCGCGGATCACGTTGGCGACCTTCTCATCGGAAGCAAGGGTCACGAGGGACAGGGCGACGGGCTCGCGCTGAACGGCGGGTTCGCTGCTGCCGGAGCTGCTGCTGCCGGAGCTTTCGGGAGCAGTGCTGGTAACGGGGGTCTGTGCTTCTTCACGGGTCTGCGTGTTGCAGCCTGCGAAAACGCTCACGAGCATTGCGAGGCACAGAAGGATTGCGATCCTTTTTTTCATGTTGTTTCCTCCTTATTGTTTTCGGGGTTTTTATCCATACGCTTTCTTTTGGGGAAGCGCAATGGGCTCAGTACTGCAGGAGATCCGCCTGCATTTCCTTGCTGCGGTGGCACGCCACGAAATGGCGGGGCTCCACCTCCACAAGTTCCGGGGTGACGCTGCGGCACTCATCCGTCGCAAAGGGACATCTGAGGGCGAAGCGGCAGCCGGGCTTCGGGTTGATGGGGGATGCGATCTCGCCCTGCAGGATGATCTTCTTGCGGTTCGCATCCGGATCGGGGATCGGGATGGCGCTCAGAAGCGCCACCGTATAGGGGTGAAGGGGCTTTTGGTACAGCGCACCCTTCGGGGCCTTTTCCACCATCTGGCCAAGGTACATAACGCCCACATCGGTGGAAATGTGCTTCACCACGCTCAGGTCGTGGGAAATGAACATGTAGGTAAGGCCCATCTGCTTCTGCAGGCTGATCATCAGGTTGAGGATCTGCGCCTGAATGGACATATCAAGGGCGGATACCGGCTCATCACAGACGATGAACTTCGGGTTCAGCGCCAGCGCACGGGCAATGACGATACGCTGACGGCGGCCGCCGTCAAACTCGTGTGGGTAGGCGTTGTAGGTGCGCTTGGCAAGGCCCACAAGGTCCATCATCTCCTCAATGCGCTTTTTGCGCTCCTCGCTGTTGGCGCCGATGCCGTTGAGCTTAAGGGGCTCTTCGATGGCCTGCGCCACGGTGTAACGGGGGTTCAGGGAGGAGAAGGGATCCTGGAAGATGATCTGCATCTTGCTGCGCATCTTCTGCATTTCCTGCTTGTTGAAGGCGGTGATGTTCATGCCGTCAAAGAGCACCTTGCCGGCGGTGGGCTCATGGAGCCTCAGGATCACACGGCCAAGGGTACTTTTGCCGCAGCCCGATTCGCCTACGATGCCGAGGGTCTCGCCTTCATTGATGGTGAAGGATACGTTATCCACCGCATGGAGGTTGCCGCCGTTGGGCACTTTGAAGTATTTCTTCAGCCCCCGGACTTCAAGCATGGTTTTCTGTTCCGTCATGGGCTTATTCCTCCTCTATGTCAAAATGGCAGCGCACCTGATGGCTTTCGCCCCGCACGGGGGGCTTCTCCTGCCGGCAGATGTCCTTGCAGTAGCGGCAGCGGGGATGGAAGGCGCAGCCGGAGGGCATGCGTGCCGGGTTCGGCGGTTCGCCCTCGATGGGATGCAGCTCTTCCTCTTCCGTATCAAGCTTCGGGATGGAGGCGAAAAGACCGCGGGTGTAGGGATGGCGGGGGTTCTTATAAACCTCACGCACGGTGCCGCTTTCCACCACGCTGCCGCCGTAAATGACGGCGATGCGGTCGCAGGTCTCCGCCACGATGCCAAGATCGTGGGTGATGAGCATCATGGACATGTTGGAATCCTTGATGAGCTTCTTGATGATCTCAAGGATCTGCGCCTGAATGGTCACATCAAGAGCGGTGGTGGGCTCATCGGCAATGAGCACCTCCGGGTTGCACAGCAGCGCCATGGCAATGACCACACGCTGTTTCATGCCGCCCGAAAGCTGGTGGGGATAATCATCGAAGCGGTCACGCTTGATGCCGACCTTTTCGAGCATATCGATGCAGATGGCTTCCGCTTCCTTGCGGGAGCACTTACGGTGGGATTCCACCACCTCCATCATCTGGCGGCTGATCCTGAGCGTGGGGTTCAGGGCGGACATGGGATCCTGGAAGATCATGGAGATACCGTCGCCGCGGATGGCCTGGTTTTCCTTCTCCTTGTTCTCGATCAGGTTTTTGCCGTTGAACCAGATGCTGCCGCCGGTGATGATGCCCGCAGGCTCCGGCAGAAGCTGGATGACGGAAAGGGCGGTGGTGGTCTTGCCTGCACCGGTCTCGCCCACGAAGCCGAGACTTTCGCCCCGGTAAAGCTCTGCGCTGAGGCCGTTTACCGCATAGACCACATCCTCATCGGTCATGTACTGCACGCTGAGGTCTTCGATCTTCAGAAGGGGAGCTTCGCTCATTGTGGTCACCTCCGTATTACTTCAGCTTGGGATCGAGCGCATCGCGCACGCCGTCGCCGAAAAAGTTGAACGCCAGCACCAGAACGATGATCGCAATGCCGGGGAAGATGGCAAGGTAGGGCTGGGTCTCAAGGTAAGTACTGCCGGCACGGAGCACGTTGCCCCACTCCGGAATGTGGGAGGGGATGCCGATGCCGAGGTAGGAAAGGGAGCTGGTGGAAAGCACCACGCCGCCGATGCCGATGGTTGCGTTGACGATGATGGGCGACAGGGAGTTGAGCACGATGTGCTTGAAGATGATGACCGCATCGTTGGCGCCGCAGGCTTTTGCCGCCTCAACAAACTCCGCATTGGCCATGTTGAGCACCGTTGCACGGGTCACTCGGGCGTAGGATGCAATGCGGCCCACGCCGAGGGCGATGATGAGGTTTGGCACCGTTGCGCCGAAGGATGCGATGATGACCATCGAAAGCAGCACGCCCGGGATGGCATAGATGACGTCCATCACACGCATGATGGCATCATCGAGCTTGCCGCCGTAGTAGCCTGCCAGCGCACCCAGCGTTCCGCCGATAAAGATCGGGTAAATGATGGATGCAAGGCCGATGAGCAGCGAGATGCGTGCGCCGTAGATGATACGGGAGAAGACGCAGCGGCCGAATTCATCGGTACCGAAGGGATACTGAAGGTTGGGCTTGAGGAGCAGTGCGGAATAGTCGTTATCGAAGATGACGTAATCTTCAAAGGTAAGGGAGCTCCAGACGGACATGGCGATGAGGAACACCACGATGAAGGCGCCTGCTACGGCCATCTGGTTCTTGAACAGGCGGCGGACGATATCCACCCACTTGATGGAAACATCCTTGTTTTCCTGCCTGCAGCGGCGGAAGATGATCAGGGCGAGGGCAAGGGCGAAAAGATTGCCGGAGATAACGGAAAGCGCCAGAGGAATGGTGAGCCAAATGAGCTTTTTGTCGATATCCTTCTGGGTCACGCCGCGCCATACGAACACCGTTGCCACGATGTAGAACACCGTGAGCGCCGCAAGAAGGCCCATGCCGAGGAAGAAGGTGCCGGCTACATACTGCTTGAAGAGGTTGAGGCAGCTGACGAGCGCCGCCGCAAGGTTCGTCATGATCATGTATACGCACAGCTGGTATTCGATGGTGGGATCTTCCTTGAGGAGGATGCCGCCTGCCGCAAATGCCATGAAGTTGCCGGATACAAGGAACAGCAGCATGGGGATACCGAGAAGCCTTGTCCCCTTTTTGATGCCGCCCGAGACGATCTCCTTCTGCACTTTCTTCATCACAAAGTACATGTAAAGAAGCTCCGCCACATAAACTGCGGTCATCGCAACAAAGAAGGTGCTGAAGGTTTTGGTGAAGAAATCGTAAGCGTTTGCAAGGAACAGCAGCAGGAACACGCCGGTGGCGCCGGTGGCGATGGAAAGGGCACGGTTTTCGGTGTGCATGTTCACCATCTGCTTCTTGAACCGCTTATAAAATTCGGAAACGGGCTTTTTGCCGTGGGTCCTCGGTTCGTTTTTCATTCAGCTTGCCTCCTTTCTTAATAGTTGCGCAGCCTTGTCTTCAGGCGCGGATCGACGAAGGTGTAAATGAGGTCAACAATGAGGTTCGAGATGGAGATCGCCGCTGCGATGTAGATAACGCCGCCGATGACCACCGGGGTATCCGGCAGCAGCGTGCTGGAGGAGATGTATTCACACATACCCTTGATGTTGAATACCTTTTCCGTGGTGGCCGCACCGCTGAGCGTTGCCGCAAAGGACATGCCGATAACGGTGATGATGGGCAGCAGCGCATTCTTGAGGATGTAGCGCATGACCACCTTGCCCTCCTGCAGACCCTTTGCACGTGCCATCATGACGTAATCCTGCCTTGCCACTTCCAGCATGGAGGAACGGGTCATGCGGGCGATCTGTGCGGACATGCCCGTGCCGACAACGATGGCAGGCATGATGATGGTGATCAGGTTTTCCGGCTGGTACATGGCAGGTACCCACTTGAGCTGGATGGAGAACTCAAGGATCATGATGAGGCCGAGCCAGAAGTTCGGGATGGAAAGGCCGAGCAGTGCGATAAGCATCAGCGCATAATCAAGACCGCTGTACTGCTTGATGGCGGAGATGACGCCTGCCGGCATGGCGATGAGCAGCGCCACCGCAAGGGATGCGATACCCACGATGAGCGTGGGCGGGAATTTTCTGCCGATGGCTTCGGCGATATCCTGATTGCCTACGTAGGAGTTGCCAAGATCGAAGGTGATGACCTTGCGGAAGGTGTTCCACAGCTGTACGATGTAAGGATCGTTGAGGCCGTAGGCTTCACGGAAGTTTTCCACCGCCTCTTTGGTCGCCTCGGGGCCGAGCACGCTGGCGGCAGGGTCCGTGGGGGAGATATAGATGATGCTGAACACCACGATGGTCACGCCCATGAGCACGAATGCCATCATGGCGATACGCTCCAGAATGTACTTAAGGTAGGGGCGCTGGAATACCGCCGCCACGATGTACATCGGCAGGGATACGATCACGGAATAGAGGAGGAACGGCGTGCAGGAAAGCAGCTCCGCCAGCGTTTCGCTGACCTTTTTGCCGCTGCCGTGCTTCTGCTGCACGAGGGCTTCCGCCTGACGGGCATATTCCTTTTCCACTTCCTTTTCAAATTCATCGCCGGAGACCGCTTTGCCGAAATATTCATTCTTGCGGCGGATCTCTTCGCGAACTTCTTCCTTCAGGGCTTTCGCTTCCGCCGTTTCGGAAAACTCCGCCAGCTTTTTGGCCTTTCCGCCCTTACCCTGCCTGCCGTATTTGGCAAGGTTCACTGCCGTGGCCGGAATGAGCGTCAGGAAGCCGGTGAGCCACATCAGGATAAAGTAAATGCGGTTGTTCCACATTCTGCCGAAGGTTTTTGCCGAACTGGCGGCAAAGCGCTTGAGCAGGCTCTGCTTTTCTTGCATGATAAACTCGCTCCTCTCTTTCCAAATTCAGAAAAACGGTTTTACCGGTAAAGCTCCGCATCGTCACGGAAGGTGCCTGCAAGGGCAGCTGCGGCGATGAAGGCTTCATAAGCTTCTTTGTAATCCTTGCCGTGGAAGCGGACGGTGACCTCGTCAAGGCGTTCCGCACGGCCTTCGCCCACCATCATGGCCTTCCATGCCTGAGCTTCTGCGCTGTAGCGGCAGTCAAGCTGCACGGAGCCGTCCACACGCATGGGCTTGATGTTCTTATAATCCGCAACGGCGTTCTTGACGCCCTCACGGATCATCCTTGCGGTGACGTTGGGGTGGAGGCAGGCGGCGCTGCCGTTGCTGATGGCACGCTTTGTCGCCACGGTATGGATGCCGGGCACAACGCCCCTTGCATCGGCGGTGACGATATCGTCGCCGGAAAGGAACACCACGGGGGTGCCGTAATGGCCGATCATGTAGCCGACGAGTTCATATTCGGAAATGATCTTGCCGTTGAGGCGCAGCTCGATCATGGAGCCGTAAGCGTAGCTGTGGCTGATGACGCCCTTGGAGCCCTTGCGGGTGTGGTAGCCGATGAGCAGCGCACAGTCGTATTCGCCCTGGCAGCCCTCCGCCATGGTGAGGGGTCTGTCGGTGCCGGAGCAAAGGATCATACGTTCGTCAAGGTCGGTGATGTGGAGGTTGTCGCCGCCGTTATGGGCATCGTTGACAAAAACCTCTTCCGCACCGGCATCAAAGGCGCCTGCCACCGCAGCGTTGATGTCGCCTGCCATCAGCTTGCGTGCATAATCGTATTCCTTGTTGGAGGGCATGACCTGGCCAAGCTTGTAAATGCCGGAGATGCCTTCCGCATCCATGGAAATATAAACTCTCATTGTGATCGTGTTCCTTTCCTGTTTATTCTGTTTTACGGTATTGAGAAAGAAAAATGTGTGACGGTTTGGTTTGAACGTGCTGTGTTTATGTTTGTATGCATCATGTGACGAGATTCTTTGTTTTACTATTTTATCCGCTTCAATGCACCCCTTGCAATTGCAGTTTCTCCAAACCATATGGATCGGACATTGCATTTTTTCCTCGGAAGAAGTATGATAACAGTACAAATACATTGCAGAATGTGCGGCGACGCCTCCATTCCCGAAGGGAACGTTTTCATGAACAGCTGGTTTCGCAAATTTCTTTTTGACAATAAAAAAGACTACCATGTCTATATCGGCAAGGGTTATGCCGGCACCGTGGCGCCCCACCACCACACCTTTTACCATATATTGCTGCTGATCTCCGGAAGCATCGTGCAGCACCAAAACGGTGAGGATGTGCTTCAATCTCCGGGCGAGATCTTTATCACAGCACCCGGCGTGACCCATGGTCTTGACATTGCAGAGGGCACCGAATACTACTGCCTTTCCTTTTCCCGCAACGTGGCGGACATGCTGCTTTCCTATTTTCCCCGGCTGATGGCGGACTTTTCCAACTTCCCCGCCCTTGTGCGCCTTTCGGAAAAAACCGACGCCGCCGTGCGGCAGCCCCTTTCCTGCCTGATCGAAGAGCAGACCTATCAGGATGTGCCCTACTACTGCACAGGGCATCTGCTTGCGGTCTCCGCACTGATGATGATGCTGCGTGATGCTTACGTTGACCTGTTCCTGACGGAGCTGCGCCCCAGGCAGGATGATTTTTCCAGCATGCTTTGCTGCCTTGAACACATCAACGCCCATTACGATGAGCCCATCAGCAGCGATGAGCTGGCACGGATGGTGATGCTGTCAAAGTCCGCCTTCTACAAGGCATTTCAGGCTTACACCGGGCGCACCGTAAAGCAGTACCTGACGGAAAAGCGTATTCGGGAAGCCATTCAGTTTATGTCCCTGAGCCAGCTTTCCCTCAACGAGATCGGCAAAAAAGTGGGATATGAGGATTTTTCCACCTTTTACCGCAATTTTGTGAAGATCACGGGGATGTCGCCCACGGATTACCGCACACGCATCGTCACCAACTCGGCGGAAGCCCACGACAGGCGAAACTAAGCAGCAAAAAAACGCTGTCCCTCACAAAGGGACAGCGTTTTTCATATTATGATATTTGCTTTATGTATTTTATTCCCGAAGTTCCCGTTCCAGCTTCAAAGATTCCTTCTTGCCGTGGATGCGGCCGAGACCGTACATCAGCAGGCAGGCACAGAGCAGGTTGATCCAGCCGAAATGGCCGACATTGAAGGTGTTGGCGATGCCGATGGCGATATTCGCAAGACCGATGGCGAGCAGTGCTTTCCCGATGCGGTCAAGGTGGGTGATACGGGAATCAAGGTCGGAGAAAAGATCGAAGGCTCCAAGCTCCGCCTTTTTGCGGTAGTAGTTCCAGCTCACCACACGGCCGATGCATTCCGCACCGGTCTCCTCCATAAAGGCGGTATAATCCGCATCCTTTTCCCGCATTTCAAGGCGCACGGTGTAAGCGCCGCCCTCCGTGCGGATGAATTCGAATTTGCAGAACCCTACCTTATCGAGGGTCCAGCCTTCAAGGGCCATGGTGTTGAGCCAGCGCTCTTCCTTTTCAAACTCCCACACCCAGAACCAGCGCCTGACCGTTTTCCGTTCGCTCATTGCAATTCTCCTTTCAGTACCGCTTCCCCGTTTTCCACAAGTTCCCTGAGCCGCCCCAGTTCATCCGTAAGGACGGCGAGTCCTTTTTCCGTGATCCTGTATTCCTTCTTGCGGCTGCCTGCCTCGCCTGGCAGGGGCACGATCCACCCTTTTTCACAAAGGGAGTTGAGGGCGCCGTAAAGGGTGCCTGCCGCAAGGCGCACCCTGCCGGAGGAAAGCTCCTCCGCCTGCTGCATGATGCCGTAGCCATGCCGGGGCGTCACAAGGGATAACAAAATATAATACGTTGCTTCCGTTAAGGCGATCTGTTCGGGCAATGCTGTCACTCCTATCGTTCGCCGTTATATCGGCTGTCGTTATATCGTGATGTAAGTATATCGTATTCCGATATAGTTGTCAAGGGGGATGGATGAAGTTTTTTGGCGGTATGCCGGGGGCGGGCGCACGTTTGGCCCTGCGGGCCAAACTGCGCAGCGGCCGCTGCGTGCTGCGGCGCAGCCGCAGCAGTGCGCCCGCCCCGCTGCAGCCGGAGTTTCCGCCGCAGCCCCTGAAAGCCGCATAAAAACACCGCCGCAGCGCATGCGCTGCGGCGGTGCAAACCGTTTACATCAGCGGCCCTCCACGCTTCGCCATGGGTGCTTCCCAGTAGCGCAGCTCGCCGTCAAACTTTTCCGCTATGCGGATGGCACGGGTGGTAAGCTCATCGATCTCTTTTTTTTTGAGCGGCGCAATGCGCATGATGCGCACGCCGTAAGCCCTGTCAAATTCCGGGGTGAACACGGGGTCTCCCACCGCAAAGCCGGAGATCCTTGCCTGCTCGGAGAAAAGCAGCATGGCGGTCTCCGTGTGGAAGAACAGGAACAGCGCAATGCGCCTTGCGGCGGCAGGGTTGTCGCCGTGCTCCGTCATCAGGTTGATGCGCTTGCGGTTATCCTCGGTCTGCAGCTTGGCAGCATCCGGATAAAGCAGCTTTTTGTAGGTCGCCCATCCCGGTTCCTGCTGCATGCCGGCACGGCACTCAAGGAACAGTTCCTTTTCCGCAATGCGGTCCGCCTCGTCAAGCAGCTCCGCTTCCTTTACATAGAAATAATACTGGCGCTGGGCGCCGGTCTCGATATAGCCGGCATAAAAGGGCGCAAGGGCTTTCAGGCACTTTTTGCACACCGCCTCCGCCCTGCCCGTTTCAAGGGCGTTCAGGCTGTCCGCCTTTGCCCGCTTGCTTTCACAGCTTACATATACAAGCACCGGCCTTTCCGCCTGCGGTGCGGAAGCAAGGGCAAGGTCTACCCGAAACCGGGCATCACGGCCGTCAAGGGGCCACTCATAATCAAACCACTGCGGCATATGGGCCATTGCATCTCCTTTCTTTAAAATGCGCACCGCCTCCCGGAAAGAGAGGGATGCGCATTCCTTTCTTTTATACTATGGGTTTACTGCAGCACGGCCTTGATGCGGCGCACGCCGGCAGAGGAAGCCTCTTCCTTCTTGATCTTGAAGGTGCCGAGCTCACCGGTACGGGCGGCATGGGGACCGCCGCAGATCTCCTTGGAGAACTCGCCCATGGTGTAGACCTTGACACGCTCGCCGTAGCGGTCGCCGAAAAGACCGATGGCGCCGGAGGCGAGGGCTTCTTCCACGGTCATCTCCACGCAGGTGATCTCCGCATCCGCAGCGATGGCTTCGTTCACAAGGCGTTCCACCTCTTTGAGCTCTTCGGGCGCTACCTTGCGCTCAAAGCTGAAGTCGAAGCGCAGACGCTCCGGGGTGATGTTGCTGCCCCTCTGGGCAACGCCGTCGCCGAGCACCTTCCTGAGGGATGCCTGCAGCAGGTGGGTGGCGGTGTGCAGCTTTGCGGTGGCTTCGCCGCTGTCGGCAAGGCCGCCCTTGAAGCGCTGTTCCGCACCGGCCTGGGATTTCTTCTGGTGCTCCGCAAAAGCGGCTTTGAAGCCTTCCACATCCACCGTAAGGCCGTTTTCCGCAGCCATTTCCTCGGTGAACTCGATGGGGAAGCCGAAGGTATCGTAAAGGCGGAAGGCAGAGGTGCCGTCGATGCGGCCGTCTGCAAAGCTGCCCTTGATGCGCTCGAATTCACGGATGCCGTTCTTAAGGGTCTTCTGGAAGCGCTGTTCCTCACGGGAAAGCTCCGTCATGATCTTATCCCTGTTGGTGTTGAGCTCCGTGTAGAAGTCGCCGTACTGGGCGATGACGGCTTCCGCCACCACCTTCAGGCTGTCTTCGGGCATGCCAAGCTGCATGGCGTAGCGGATGGCACGGCGGATGAGGCGGCGCAGGATATAGCCCTGATCCACATTGGAGGGAGTCACGCCGCGGGGATCGCCGAGGATGAAGGTGGCGCAGCGAACGTGATCGGAAATGATGCGGAAGGCACGCACGGTCTCGGCGCTGTCCTTGTAGTTCTTGCCGGAAAGCTGTGCGATGGCGGCGATGATGCCGGTGAAGGCATCGGTATCGTAAACGCTCTCCACGCCCTGCAGCGTGGCGATGGTGCGGTCAAGGCCCATGCCGGTATCCACATTGCGCTGTGCAAGGGGGGTCACAGGGCCGCCCTCGGTCTTGTGGTACTGCATGAACACGTTGTTCCAGATCTCAAGGTATTTGCCGCAGTCGCAGGCAGGGTTGCAGCCCTCGGAGCACTTGGGCTTGCCGGTATCGTAGAAGATCTCGGTATCCGGGCCGCAGGGGCCGGCGTTGCCGGGGATCCACCAGTTGTTCTTGGCGCCAAGGTAGAAGATGTGGGAAGGATCCACACCCATTTCCACCCAGCGGTCATAGGATTCGGTATCACGGGGAGCGTTCTCATCGCCCTCGAAGCAGGTGAAATACAGCCTGTCCTTATCGATACCGAGCCACTTTTCATCGGTGAGGAATTCCCAGCTCCAGGCGATGGATTCCTGCTTGAAGTAATCGCCCAGGGACCAGTTGCCCAGCATTTCAAAGAAGGTGCAGTGGGAATTGTCGCCCACCTCGTCGATATCGCCGGTGCGCACGCACTTCTGCACGTCCGCAAGGCGGGTGCCGGCAGGGTGCTTTTCGCCCATCAGGTAGGGCACAAGGGGATGCATGCCGGCGGTGGTAAAGAGCACCGTGGGGTCGTTTTCGGGGATGAGGGATGCGGAGGGGATCACCGCATGGCCACGCTCACGGAAGAAGGCGAGGAAGAGATCGCGAAGTTCCTTGGAAGTGAGATTTTTCATATTATATACCTCGTTTATCTTCGGCAGCCCGGCCAAAAAAGCCCGGCTTTCCATAAAATTTTACATATCAAGTTATTATATCCCACCCCCTGCCGCCTTGTCAACGCAGCCGGGGCAGGGTATAATCGAAGCATGAAATTCAAGTTTTTCACAAGACACGGGCGGCGCACCGTTGCAAGCGGCAAAAAGCAGCACCGTCCGCTCATCACCTTTAAGGGAGAAGAAGGAAAACGCCCGCGGCAGTTTCTGATCGGCGCAGGCGCTGTTGTGCTACTCCTGCTTCTTGCGAACGCCCTTCGGGTGGAGCCGTCGCTGATGGCAAGCGCAGAGGTCGCCACGGTGCACGACAACGGCGTGTTGAAGGTGGGCGTGCGCACGGATATCCCCGGCATGAGCCTTGAGGGCGAGGGGCTTGAATACGCCCTTGCGGAGCTGCTTGGCGAAAAGATCCTAAGCGCCGACGAAAAGTGGGACAAGCGGCAGGATGCGGTGAAGTTCATCCCCGTTACCCCCATGACCGCCTCCGCCAAGCTCACAGACGGCACGGTGGATATGCTCTTTTGCATGATGCCAAAGGGCGGCAGCTCTTCCTTTGCCTATTCTTCTTCCTATTATGATGACCCCTGCCGCTTCGTATTCCGCAAGGGCGAAGGGCAGCGCAGCGTGAAGAACATCACGGTGGGATTTCTGCAGAGCGCCTCCACATCCGGCCTGTATGTGCCCACGGGCATTTATGAAACGATGGTGGACAACTACGTGGAAGCCCACCCGGATGACGGGCTTATCACCACCTACAAATACAACGATGACACCATTGACCTTTCCTACGCTTCCTATGACGAGCTGTTCGATGCCCTGCGTGACGGAGAGGTGGATGCCATCGTGCTCAACGACCTGATGCTGAACAAGCTGGACAGCGAAGGGGAGTTCGACCGCAGCGAAGTCACCCTCGGCAATATCTCCTATGCGGCCGCCACATCCACCGCCACCCCTGCCCTTACATCGCTGATGGATGTGCTGCTTGATGACCTCAGGGACGGCGGCACGCTGGAAGCGCTGTATCTCCGCTACGGGCTTCAAAGGTAATACCTTTCATGTACAGGGCGGCTCACCGAAACTCAAATGATATATTATTTGCCGCAGCGTTTTCAGCGCTGCGGTTTTTTATAGCAAAACAGGCGTTTTTCACGGTTTCCACAAATTTTGCTATGCAATCTTAAAGTTTTTTGAAAAATTCCTGTTTACATTCCGCTCACAATTTGATAACATTGTTGTACCGATTCACAATCTTTGTTTTCCTATTTATAGTCTCGCAAAACCGAAATAAAAAGCGCAAACACACAATAAAATGAATTACATTTTCCGCTTTCACGGGCGGAAATTCGGCATCCGGCTACGGTATCATCTTTCTACCGGCTGCCAATATCAATCTTTATTGAGGAGGCTCCCTATGAAAAACATCTCCAAAAAGAGGAGAGCGATCCTTGCGGTGCTGCTCGTTGCCACCGTTCTGATCGCCGCCACCGTCTTTGCAGAGGGTGAAGAAACCGTCAGCCCCTTTGCCAACAGCTTCTGGGCTCTGGTTCCGCCGATCGTTGCTATCGGCCTTGCGCTCATCACCAAGGAAGTGTATTCTTCCCTCTTTGCAGGTATCTTCGTCGGTGCATGCTTCTATGCCAACTTCAATTTTGAAGGCATCATGAACCACATGTTCGTCGACGGCATGATCGCTCAGCTTTCCGACGGCTGGAACGTCGGTATCCTGATCTTCCTCGTCATGCTGGGCGCTGTTGTTGCCCTGATGAACAAGGCCGGCGGCGCTGCCGCATTCGGTAAGTGGTCTTCCAAGAACATCAAGACCCGTACCGGCGCACAGCTTGCCACCATTGCCCTCGGCTGCCTCATCTTCATCGACGACTACTTCAACTGCCTCACCGTCGGCTCCGTTATGCAGCCCGTGACCGATAAGCACAACATTTCCCGTGCGAAGCTGTCCTACCTGATCGACGCCACCGCAGCCCCTGTCTGCATCATTGCGCCCATCAGCTCCTGGGCTGCCGCTGTTACCGGTTTCGTTGACGGTTATGACGGACTTTCCCTCTTCATCGACGCCATCCCCTACAACTTCTACGCACTGCTCACCATCGCCATGATGGTCACCATCGTGCTGATGAAGGTCGACTTCGGCCCCATGGCTGTCCACGAGAAGAACGCCATCGAAAAGGGCGACCTCTACACCACCCCCGACCGTCCCTATGCGGAAAACAAGGTGGAAGAAGTTGAGACCAAGGCGAAGGTTCTTGACCTTGTGCTCCCCATTGTGGTCCTCATCGTTGCCTGCGTCATCGGCATGATCTACACCGGCGGCTTCTTCAGCGGCGCTTCCTTCGTGGATGCGTTCTCCGGCTCCGATGCCTCCGTCGGCCTCGTATTCGGTTCCTCCATCGGCCTGCTGTTCACCATCGTTTACCTGCTCTGCCGCCGCGTCATCAACTTCAAGGACGCTATGGAGTGCATCCCCGACGGTTTCAAGGCCATGGTTCCCGCCATCCTGATCCTCACCTTCGCATGGACCCTGAAGGCCATGACCGACAGCCTCGGCGCTGCGGACTATGTTGCGGGTCTTGTTGCAGCCGGTGCTGAAGGCTTCATGAACTTCCTGCCCGCCATCGTCTTCCTCGTAGCCTGCGGTCTTGCATTCGCCACCGGTACCTCCTGGGGCACCTTCGGCATCCTGATCCCCATCGTGGTTAGCGTATTCAACGCTGACGGTTCCACCATCATGGTCATCGCCATCTCCGCCTGCATGGCCGGTGCTGTTTGCGGCGACCACTGCTCCCCCATCTCCGACACCACCATCATGGCGTCTGCCGGCGGTAAGTGCAACCACATCAACCACGTTTCCACCCAGCTGCCCTATGCACTCCTTGTTGCGGGCGTATCCTTCATCATGTACATCGTGGCCGGTTTCGTGCAGAGCATCGTCGTGCTCCCGATCGCCATCGCTGTCATGGTCGGCGTTGTGTTCCTGATCAAGTACATCACTCAGGGCAAGGCCGCTTCCAAGAAGGCATAAACAAACTGTACGTTATCAAAAAGCCGCTCCTTCGGGAGCGGCTTTTTTTCTTGTCACGGTGTGAGGCAGGTGCGGATGGGGTAAGAGGCTGCGGTGGTGCTGCCGGGCGCGGCGCGCGCTGCGGCGAAGCCGCAGCAGCGGCGCCGAGGGGGGCGCAGCC
>JAFSEB010000077.1 GCA_017435905.1 Clostridia bacterium
ATATGTGCCCACGGGCGCTATGAAAACGAAAAAAGAGCGGTTGAGAGAATGAATTCTCTCACCGCTTCTTTTTATCGTTTTCCCCGGATGCCTCTGGCATCCGGCCGGCGGCTTTCAGCCGCCCAGCCCGTGGGATGGCGGTGCCACACCCAATTCGCAATATTACAATCGTTTCTTGCAATCGGGTTTCTGCGTGTTGCAGGCAATCCCTCCGTCAGCCTGCGGCTGCCGCCTCCCTTTCACAAGGGAGGCTTTTTCGTATTCCTCAAGCTGCAGCGGGAAACTGTTTGTGCTATCAGCCAACCACTTCCGCAGTTGGGTCCAGGGTACCACCCTGGCCGCAGCTGGGTCCAGGGGCGATGCCCCTGGTGGTGCAGGGGTGAACCCCCGCATGGTATCCCCAAGTTTCGGCTGGAACGGTTTATTCCGTGCGCAGGGCCACCACGGGGTCTTTCTTGGCGGCCAGGCGGGAGGGGATGAGGCCGGCGATGAAGGTAAGCAGCATGGAGATGCCCACCAATATCAGCCCGGCGGCCATGGGCAGGCCTGCAGCGTTGGGGATGGTGGTGAGGGTGAAGATGATGTGGTTCACCAAGATATTCAAAAGCAGCGTCACCCCGATGCCGATGGCCCCGGCGGTGAAGCCCACAATGAGGGTTTCGGCATTGAAGACCCGGCTGATATCCCGTTTGCTGGCGCCGATGGCCCGCAGGATGCCGATTTCCTTGGTGCGCTCCAGGACGCTGATGTAGGTGATGATGCCGATCATGATGGAGGACACCACCAGGGAGATGGCCACGAAGGCGATGAGGATATAGCTGATGGCGTTGACGATGGTGGTGACGGAGGACATCATCAGGCCCACATAATCGGTGTAGCGGATCTGCCTTTCTTCCGGCAGGGTTTTATTATAGGCGGCGATGATTTCTTCGATATCTTCCTTGGCCTCAAAATCGATGGGATAGAGGTAGATGGAGGAAGGATCGTCCTCGCTGGCAACGCCAAGGGCGGTCAGGTTGTCTTCCAGCGTGGCGGTGGAGGGGGCGGGCATATACTGGGCCATCATCTGCATGGCCTGGTCCGGGGGCAATTGGGCAAGCATGGCCTGCTGATCGGCGGGCAGGGCGGCCATCATGGCCTGCATATCCTGCTGGCTCATGGCGGGCTGGGCTTCATCTGTGGTGGCGAATTTCAGCCCGGTGAAAACGTCCACCGTTTCGTCCGCCAGCTGGGCTTTGACAATTTCGCTGTTATTGACTTCATCCAGCAAAAAGCCCATCAGGTCCGGCAAGTAGCCGATGCCGCCGGTGAGGGAGGTGGCTACGGCGTCCTCCGCCGGGCGCAGGATGCCCACCACCCGGATTTCGGGGGCGTTTTCCAATATGCTTTGCACGAAGGCAGCGTCGCTTCTTTTATCCACCCACACGCCGTTTTCCAGGGCGTAATAATCCGTGTTCACCATCAGGCGGAAGGTGAGGGAAAGCATTTCGTCGTAGGTGAAGGTAAGGTTTTCGCTTTCGATGGCTTCCCCGGCCATGAGCCTTGCCATCTGGCCCTGCAGCTCCTTCTGGTCCTTCAGGCCCAGGGTATAGAGGGTGAAATCGCTCAGCTCGTTGCGCTCGTTGACGATGAGCACCACTTCGTCATATTTTTCCGGCATCCGGCCGGCGATGAGATCAAACTGGGATTCCAGCATTTCGTCGTTATCGATGATGGGCTGGAAGGCGTCCATCTGGCGCATGGAGGCGCTCATCATATCGTTGGAGGCGCTCATGCTCATCATATCGCCAAAGCCGGCGGATTCGAAGGTGGTGGAGGGGTTCACCTGCACGGCGGCGCCGTTTTCCAGCACCCGATAGATGGTAAGGGGCGTGGCGTATTCGTACTGAATGCCGCTGACCAGCCCTTCAATCTCTTCATTTTCCTCCAGGTAGGCCTTCAGGCCCTTCAGGTCGTTTTCCTCCACCTGGCTCATCATGCCGGACATGAGCTTGGTCATCACCTGGCCGGTGTACACTTTGTCCAGCTCATGATCGGCCCCTTCTTCCATGGCACCCATCATGGTTTCCATCATGCCGGTCATGTCCACCGTCTGCTTTTCGATCATCAATGGATAAGAGGACAGGGTGTCCCGTTCCACCCGCTCGATATAAGCGTTGACGCCGGAGGAGAGGGAGAGGATCAGCGCGATGCCGATGATGCCGATGGAGCCGGCAAAGGCCGTCAGGATGGTGCGGCCCTTTTTGGTCATCAGGTTGTTGAGGGACAGGGAAAGGGCGGTGAAGAAGCTCATGGAGGGCTTCTTTTGCTTTTTCTTTCCGGTGTCCTCCGTGGACTGGGCGGTGTGGGGATTGGTGTCGGAAATCACTTTACCGTCCAGCAGGCGGATGATGCGGTTGGCATAGGCGTCTGCCAGGTCCGGGTTATGGGTGACCATGATCACCAGCTTTTCCTTGCTGATTTCCTTCAGGATTTCCATCACCTGCACGCTGGTTTCACTGTCCAGGGCGCCGGTGGGTTCGTCCGCCAGCAGGATATCGGGGTCGTTCACCAGGGCCCTTGCAATGGCCACCCGCTGCATCTGGCCGCCGGACATCTGGTTGGGCTTCTTCTTCAGCTGGTCCCCCAGGCCTACCTTTTCCAGCGCTTCCGTGGCACGGCGGCGGCATTCCGCCTTGCTGACGCCGGACAGGGTCAGCGCCAGTTCCACATTGCGCAGCACCGTCTGGTGGGGGATCAGGTTGTAGCTTTGGAACACAAAGCCGATGGAATGGTTGCGGTAGGTGTCCCAGTCGTGATCCTTGTAGGATTTGGTGGAGCGGCCCCGGATCACAAGGTCGCCGGAGGTATAATGGTCCAGCCCGCCGATAATGTTCAGCAGGGTGGTTTTGCCGCAGCCGGAGGGGCCTAAAATGGCGGCAAACTGACAGGCGGGGAACGCCAGGTCCACACCCCGCAGGGCTTCCACCCGGGCGTCACCGGCGTCATAAGCTTTGGTGATGTTTTTCAATGCCAGCATGAAATAAATTCACCTCTTGTCCTTTTCTTTCCATATAGCGGGAAAATTATAACAGGTAATTGTAAACAAACTGTGAACAAACATTGTCCCGCACAAGTCACCAGGGCAGTGCCCTGGACCCAATTGCGGAAGTAGTTGGCCAGTCAAACAAGCAATTTCCCGCTGGAGCTTGGGGAATACGAAAAAACCTCCCTTGTGGCAGGTATGATGTAAAGGAAGGTTTTATCCTTCCAATCACATCATGACTGCGGCTCGTTTGTGGTGAATGATAGCGGTTATGACGAAAGGAGAAAAACCTTCGTCATAACCGCTATTTTCATTGCGAAAGGAGCTGCCAACATGAAACAAGAACACGAATCCGACCTGACCATGGGAGATGGCCCAGAACAATGCACTGGAAGCTGCTGGTTGTACTGGAATACACGCATCCGTAGTTTGCAAAAAGCGATTGCCGCTTTGGAGGAATGGATCAAAACCGTTACAATCCCTTGCTTTTTGCTTATTGCGCCCTTCCCACTGAAAACGTTTTTGTTCCAAATGGACAAATACGGCACATTTTTTACAAACAAAGAGTAGACAAAATGGTTTTTATCTGCTATAATCATATTGCTGGAAAACGGTTGCATAAATCAATAATGGTTGTGAAAGATGGAATAGTTGCTATTCTGTATCGTTGTGCTTTCCATTCGTACCCTGAGCGGTTGGCGTACCGCTTGGAAATACCGGTGTTTCACCGGAAAATTTTGAAGGAGGATACCTCAATGAAGAAACTCGTTGCCATCCTGTTGACTCTGATCATGGCGCTGGGTTGTGTGGCCGGTCTGGCTGAAGAGAAGACCGAGTTCAACATCCACGTTCTGGTCTGGAAGTTCGACGACACCTACGGCTCCTCTGTCCGTCAGGGCATGATGAAGTGGGAAGAGATCCTGGAAGACGAACTGGGCGTGACCATCAACCTGACCATGGACGATGCTCAGGACGACATGGGCAAGCAGGTCGAGCAGGCCACCCGTATCGTGAGCCAGAAGCCCGATTTCGTGATCATCAACCTCGCTGACCCGGCCGGCGGCCAGGTGCTGGTTGATACCTTCACCACTGCAGGCATTCCTTTCCTGTTCTACAACATTCCCCCGTCTGAAGAGACCTACGAGTCTGTTGTGAAGACCCCCGGCGCCTTCTTCGTTGGCACTCTGCCCCGCGAAGCCGGCGACATGCAGGGCGAAATCCTGGCTGATCTGTGGACCGCTGATCCCACCAAGATCGACCGCAACGGCGACGGCACCGTGCAGTTCGTTGAGTTCAAGGGCGTTGCCAACAACCCCGAAGCCATCGCCCGCACCCAGTACTCCGAAGAGACCGCTCGCGAGCTGGGCGTGCCGCTGGAGATGGTGACCGACGTTATCGTTGCTGACTGGGACAACGGCAAGGCCAACGAAGCCATGCTGTCCACCTGGCAGGCTCACCCCGAAATCGAGCTGGTCTTCGCTAACAACGACGACATGGCTCTGGGCGTCATCGGCGCTCTGAATCAGTCCGGCTACAACACCGGCAACGAAGGCGATCCCGCCATCGCCGTTATCGGCGTTGACGCTACCGACGCTGGCGTGGAAGCCATCAAGGCTGGCAAGATGACCGCTACCGTTAAGCAGGACGGCGACGCCATGGGCGAGGCCAACCTCCGCTTTGCTCTCAACTTCCTGATGAACGGCTCCTGGATGGAAGGCCTGGAAGACAAGTATAAGCTGAACGAAGACGGCGTTTCCACCTATATCCCCTACTCCAAGATCACCGTCGAGTCCGTGGGCGAATAATCCCTGCGAAATTGATTTGACCTTTGGATACCTGATCGGTTCCGGCAGCTTCGGCTGCCGGAACTCTTTTGAACAGCGGATATGACGGACGCTGTGCCTTCATACCCCCTCAATTACACGGAAAAGTGGTGAGGATGAGACATGTCCGAAAATCAATTCTTGCTGGAGATGCTGGATATTGAAAAGCAATTCCCCGGCGTAAAGGCATTGGATCACGCCAAGCTGCAGCTGCGCCCCGGCACCGTGCATGCGCTGATGGGCGAAAACGGCGCTGGCAAATCCACCTTGATGAAGTGCCTGTTCGGCATTTACACCCGGGACGGCGGCACCATCTCCATGGACGGCAAGCCCGTGACCTTTACCAGTCCCCGGGACGCGCTGGACAACGGCGTGGCTATGGTACACCAGGAGCTCAATCAGGTGCTGCGACGCAACGTGATGGAAAACGTGTGGCTGGGCCGATTCCCCACCACCAAGCTGGGTACCGTAGACAGCAAAAAAATGTACAACGATACCAAGGCCGTCTTTGAACGGCTGGAGATCGATGTGGACCCGAAGCAGATTATCGGTGAACTGTCGGTTTCCAAACGCCAGATGGTTGAAATTGCCAAGGCAGTTTCCTACAATGCCCGCATTCTGGTGCTGGACGAGCCTACCAGCTCCCTGACCGAGGACGAGGTAGACCACCTCTTCCGCATTATGAACCAGCTGACCAGCGAAGGCGTTGGCATTATCTACATCAGTCACAAAATGGACGAGATCCTGCGCATCTCCAACGAAGTGACCATCATGCGCGATGGCCAGTGGATCGCCACCAAGGATGCCAAGGAACTCACCAAGGCCGAGATCATCCGCCTGATGGTGGGCCGCGAAATGAACAATCAGTTCCCGCCCAAGAACAATCAGATCGGCGAAGTGCTGCTGGATGTGAAGAATTTCTCCGGTATGTACGAACCCACCTGTCATGATGTCAGCTTCCAGCTGCACAAAGGCGAGGTACTGGGCGTGGCCGGTCTGGTGGGCTCCCGCCGTACAGAGCTACTCAATACCCTCTTTGGTTACTACACCAAGGGCGGCGGCGAAGTGCTCATGCACGGCAAACCCATCAACAACGTAACCACCGACGAAGCCCGCAAAAACGGCTTCGCTCTCATCACCGAGGAGCGCCGCGCCACCGGTATCTTCGGTGAAAATACGATTCTGTTCAACTCCATCATCGCCAATGTGGACGCGTACGGCTCGCCGTTGCTGAGCAACAAGCAGATGGAAAAGGACACCGACTGGGTGATTGACTCCATCAAGGTCAAGACCCCCAGCAAGAAAACCCACATCAAGAGCCTTTCCGGCGGTAACCAGCAGAAGGTCATCATTGGCCGCTGGCTGCTCACCCAGCCGGACGTGCTGCTGCTGGATGAACCCACCCGCGGCATCGACGTAGGCGCCAAGTACGAGATTTATCAGCTGATCCTGAATCTGGCGGAGCAGGGCAAGGGCGTTATGATGGTTTCTTCCGAAATGCCCGAGCTGCTCGGCATCTGCGACCGCATTCTGGTCATGTCCAACGGACGGTTGGCGGGCATCGTGGAACGCGGCAAGGATTTCGGCGATATCCCCGGCGAACAGGAAACCATCATGGCTCTGGCGGCCAAGTATGTGTGATGAGGTGAAAACGAATGACTAAGAAAAAGATACTCAGCATCATCATGCTGGTCGTGCTGGTGGCCGGCATCGTATGCGCGGTTTACGGCAGCACCGGAACCGCCATCTACAACAATGCTGCTGAAATGCTGGGCGGCGACAAGAAGACCGCCATGGTGTACATTCAGGAGCCCTCCAAGCTGAAGGAGCTGGGTAACATCAGCAAAGTGGGCGCGGACAAGGTGAAGGACTTCCTCAAGAGCCTGGGCGCGGATGCTGCCGCGGTGGATGCCGCCGTGGATCAGCGCATGGCTTATGAAACCGCCAACGCCAACGCCAAGGACCGCGACAAGTTCCTGGTGTATGCCCAGAGCGTGGATCCCACCGTTACCAAGGATAACCTGAACGACCTGATCAAGAACCGCGAAGTGAGCGAGCCCATGCGCAAGGCCATGGCCATGCAGGAAATGGGCCTTGAGGACGAGGCGGCCTTTGATCAGCTGGCCAGCAACGAAACGCTGGTGGGTATGTATCAGCAGGTGCTGCCCAAGCTGCTGGAGAACAAGCACATGACCAGCGCGGTCATCTGGCAGTTCATCGGCATCATCCTGATTGTGGTTGCGCTGGCCTACTTCCTCATTCAGGCCATGGATATCAAGCCCCGGGCCCGCACCAAGGCCATCAACCCCAAGGTGGAAAAGACCACCTCCTTCCTGCTGAACTACGCGCTGTTCATCATCATGGGCCTGATTCTGGTGGTGGTTTCCATCATCCGGATCGACTTCCTGAGCATGAACAACATCCTCAACATTCTGCAGAACGCCTCCACCAAGGGCATTCTGGCGCTGGGCTGCGCCGGCCTGATCGTTCTGGCCGGTACCGACCTGTCCATCGGCCGCGTGCTGGGTATCTCCGCTGCGGTTACGGCTTCTCTGGTACAGTCCACCTCCTACATCAGCCGTATGTACCCCACCATGGTGGAGCCTCTGGGCGCTTTCGGCCTGCTGATCCCGCTGTTTGCCTCCATCGCTGTGGCTGTGGCCTTCTGTATGATCAACGGCTTCGGCGTTGCCAAGCTGCATCTGCACGCCTTCATCGTCACCCTGGGCACCCAGCTGATCGCTTACGGCGCCAACTGCCTCTACATTGAGTCTCAGCCCTCCGGTACCGCTCAGGCCTTGTCCACCTTCGACCAGACCTTCCTGAACATCGCTGCCGGCGCTATCAAGATCGGCGATGTGCGCATCCCGCTGGTGGTGCTGTACTTCATCGTTCTGGCAATCATCATGTGGGTCATCTGGAACAAGACCAAGCTGGGCAAGAATATGTTCGCCGTTGGCGGCAACACCGAAGCTGCCGCTGTTTCCGGCGTGAACGTGGCCAAGACCATCATGCTGGTTTACCTGATGGCCGGTATCCTTTACGGCATCGCCGCTTTCCTGGAGGCTGGCCGTATTACCGCCGTTGGCGCTAACACTGGTCTGAACTACGAAACCGACGCTATCAGCGCGGTCGTGGTCGGCGGCGTCAGCTTCTCTGGCGGCGTTGGTACCATTCAGGGCGTTGTGATCGGCGCTGTCATCCTGCAGGCCATCGTCTACGCCCTCCAGTTCCTGGGCGTGAACCCCTACATCCAGTACATCATCCGCGGTTTGATCATCATTCTGGCTGTGTCCATCGACGTGCGCAAGTACATCGTCAAGAAGTAAGCCATGAGTATGAATCAGGACGGCCGTCAGGCCCGGGCGCAGATGGAAACCGCAAAGGCTGAGGTGGAGAAGAAAAACCAGCAGCTTCCCCGCCGGTTTGGCATCTACGACAAAATCAAGAATAATGTTTCCCTGCGCACCATCGATGCCATCATCATCGGCACTTCGGCGCTGATTGTGGTGCTGCTGGTGGTGGGGATCCTTACCGGAAACCCGCAACAATAACAACCGGATGATGAAAAACGGCCCTCCCCGTGAACCGAACCAGTAAAAACGGACAATAGACAAAAAGCCCCCTGATGTAGGATAATAGAACTACGTCAGGGGGTAAGATTATGTCAGGGAAAAAAGGAATGAAGCACTACTGCGAAGCAGTAAAGGACGAAGCACGTCGGC
>JAFSEB010000078.1 GCA_017435905.1 Clostridia bacterium
CGCATATCCAGTATAACTGCTGTTTTGAATTCTGCCGAGTACCTGTTGTATTTTTGTCCCTTCTTACTCATTAAAAATATGCACCTCCCAAAGTGTCTAACTTTAGGGGTGCATATCATATTCCTAAAAAATGTTGTCCATAATGACAATCACACGTGAGCGGAAGCCCAATTATTCAGGATGGAAAATTGATTGGTGCTGTTACTCATGTTTTTGTCAATGACCCGGCAAGAGGGTACGGGATCTTTATTGAGAATATGCTGGATGCGGCGGGATAAACGATAAGAACGCACACGGAAACGTGTTTGTTCATACTATTCCAACTCAAACTCCGGGTCGACCGTCAGTATGTATATAATTTTGGAATCATCCGAAAAATGGATTTCTGCCATGTGGTCATCAAGATATGCGTTAAGTGTAAACTGGCATGCCGGACCGTATGCCAGAGCTTTTTCAAGCTGTCTCAATTCCTCAATCGTGTAATAACCAATGTCGAATTGCATATCCAGTTCAGCATCTCTTTTCATAAAAACCTTGCTGTATTTCCAGCCCTTTGCTGCAAGATCTTCTAAAAATGCAACAGGACGTATAATGTCCTTACAGCGATAGTATTTCACAAAGTTGTTACCGGAAACGCTTTGTCTTATTTTTTCCATGGGAAATCCCCCTTTTTCCAGTATATAAGTATTGTACTGCAAAAAACGGACATCTGCCACAATCGAATTGCTGTCCATCATAACAATCGTTCGTGAGCGGAAGTCCTATTATTCAAGACGGTAAACCGGCAGATGCTGTTGCACCCCATGTTTTTGTCAATGATCCGGCAAGAGGGCAGTGGTTTGTTTTTGAGAATATGCCTGAAGTGTCAGAACAAAAAGCAGGGGAAGTGCCCCTGCTTTTTTACACATTTCATGTAAAGCTCGCTTGACATGCTATTGCTATTATGATAAGATACGAATGTAAAGTAAACTTTACAAGGAGGATGCAGTGAAAAACAGAATCGAAGCGATCAGAAAAGAACGGGGAATACTGCAGGAAGAATTTGCAAGATCCATGGGGGTATCCCGACAGACGATCAGTTCTTTGGAAACGGGGCGGTATAATCCGTCCATCATGCTGGCTTATAAAATCGCCAAATACTTTGGCATGACCATTGAAGAGGTTTTTATCTTTGAAGAGGAGGAATCGAAATGAAAACGAACGGAAGATTTATCGCAATGATCATTTGCGTGTTGATCGGTGCTGTGTTGTTCGGCTTAGCTTTTGCCGGTACTCTTGATGAATTCTGGAGCGGCATGGGTGCAGGATTGATGACTGTTGGCGTTTTGCGGATCGTGCAGCACTTCAGAACCAGAAACAATGAAGCATACCGTGAAAAAGTCGAAACCGATATTGCGGATGAAAGAAATCAATTCCTCCGAAACAAGGCTTGGGCATGGGCAGGGCACCTGTTTGTTATTATTGCAAGCGTTGCGACAATTGCCCTGAAAGTGCTGGGGCAGGAGCAGTTATCCATGGCAGCGGGTTGGGCGGTGTGCCTGATGGTCATTCTGTATTGGATCAGTTTTTTAATTCTGAGAAAGAAATACTGATACACATTGAACGGGCTTGTTTACAGTCGGTACGTATCAAACAAAAAAGCAGGATCACATCCTGCTTTTTTTATTCGTGCAGCAATGATAAAGGAAAATCTATCCGCAAATGACCGATAATTGCACGGAATGTTGACATGGAGCGATAAGAAAGATATAATAACTATTGTTACATAACATATGTTATTAAGAGGGTTATTTTATGCCGCCAAAAACAAAAATATCGGAAGCAATGATCATAGATGCAGGATTCCGGCTTGTTCGGGAAGAAGGGATCGGCGCGCTGAATGTTCGTTCCGTGTCTTCAAAGCTGAACTGTTCCACACAGCCGGTCATGCATCATTTTGCCACGGTTGATTTGCTGAAACAAGCCATTTACCGCCGTGCCGATGCGTATCATACGGAATATCTGCTATCTCATGATGTGGGAGTGGATGACCCGATGCTGGCGATCGGGATGCGGTATATTCGATTCGCAGCGGAAGAAAAACACCTGTTTTGTTTTTTGTTCCAATCCGATCAGTTTGTGAACGAGAGTTTGACCGCATTGCTGCAAGGCGATGCGATCCTGCCGATGCTGCGGATCTTGCAGGAAGAAGCAGCGCTAAGCGAAGAGGAGAGCCGTGAAGTTTTTGGCTCTCTCTTTATCGCTGCACACGGATTCGCAAGCCTGTTTGCAAACAATGCAATGCAATACAATGAGGCGGATTGCGCCAGAAGTCTTGAAGCAATTTTTATGGGTCTCATCAGAACAATAAAGGAGGAATGAAACATGAAGAAACTGTTCCGGAAGGATGAAGTGCTGTTTGCGATTCTGTGGATCGTTATTTATGTGGTTGGCTTTGGCAATGCGGATAACATTTCGGAAGCAATGGGGATCCCGAAACTTCTGACCTGTATCGTAGGGCTTGCTTTATCGGTGATCCTGTATGCATTTATCAGGAAAAACCACCTTTTTGAGTATTATGGACTTTGCGGCGTCAAAAACAGCAGGCGGTATCTGTATTTTATTCCCCTGGCCGTGATCACGAGCGCTAATCTGTGGAACGGTTTTACTGAGAATCTGCCGCCTCTTGAAAGCCTTCTGCATGTGATCAGTATGTGTTTTGTCGGATTCCTTGAAGAGGTTATTTTCCGCGGTCTGCTTTTCAAGGGGATGAGCAAAACAAACATCACATCAGCGATCATCGTTTCATCGCTGACATTCGGCGTGGGACATATCGTGAATCTGCTGATGGGAGAGCCTCTTTTCGATACGCTGCTGCAGCTTATTTATGCCTCGGCGATCGGTTTTTGTTATACTTCCATATTCTTTGTGAGTGGAAGCATCCTGCCCTGTATCATTTCCCATATTTTATTCAATTCACTCAGCGCTTTTTCCGTGCAGCGCAGCGAGGGAGGGGATATCGTGATGACGGTCGTGATTTCTACACTGAGCATCGCTTACGGTGCATGGCTGCTGTATGACCGTGCCGCAAGGCAGAAATCACTGCCGCAAAAGGAAGAACCGGAAGCGGCGGCGAAGTTTGCAGATGTTCAAGGTTGAGTCCGGAGAAAGAGTATGAATCGATACGGAATTGAACTGGTCCCTGCCGATACCACACTTGCAGAGGCGCTTGCGGATTTTTATTGGGTAAACAGGGAACATCTTGCGCAGTTTGAACCCAAACGCAATGCGGAGTTCTTTACGGCGCAGCATCAGCTGGAGGTTCTGAAGAAAGAAATGCAGGATCGGGCGGAGAAACGAAGCTATCGGTTTTATATTCAGCCGAACGACCGACAGGGAAAAATCATCGGGATCATCGGTCTTAACAACATCATTTGGGGTGCTTTCCGTTCTGCAATGCTGGGTTATAAGATGGATAAAGATTTTTGCAGCAAAGGATTCATGACCGCATCGGTGGCAGAAGTGGTTCGTTTTGCCTTTGATGAATTGAAGCTCCATAGGATCGAGGCAAACGTGATGCCAAGAAATACCGCATCCCTTCGGGTGCTTGAGAAAAACGGCTTTGAAAACGAAGGGCTTTCCAAGTATTACCTTAACATCAACGGCGTATGGGAAGACCATATCCATATGGTAAAGATCAATTTTGCATTGCATTGATCGGCAGATGCTGACCGGATGATTTGCGCCATATACCATATAGAACAAGCAGGATCTAAAAGCGATCCTGCTTTTTTTCTTTATTTTGTTTTTTTCATTGCTGCTTTTGCAAGTTCCCGTACGGCTTCAGCTTCCACGTCATATCCGTCTTTCAGATGCTTTTCCGAAATGTTCATATACTCGTTTGCGGCCTTTTCAAATTCGCCCATTTTTTCGTAGCAATCTGCTTTTGCATACAGCTCATCAAAAAAATACGTGCCGATATTTCCGGCTGTTTCATAGTGAACAAATGCCTCTTCATATTTACCCAAAGCTGCGCATATATCGCCGCCGTGAATGAAAATCTCCCATCGGTCAGGAAAACGGTCGGCTGCGATCAAAAAACAGGAATAAGCGGTATCGTAGTTCTTTTCAAGCATGTACGCTTCAAGCAAAAAACACCATTCTTGACAGTCGGAAGGGTTTTCCTGCAAGCGCTTTTCCTGCAGGGTGATTGCATCCTTGCCTTGACCGATCTCAAAAAGCAGCTTTGTGTGCATGGAACGTGCTCTTCCGTAAATATGAGGATCATTTTGCGGATCATTAGACATTGCTCTTTTATACCAATCCAGTGCCGTATCCATACAGTAACGCATCATGAAGTGGTGGATCACGGCGTAATTCCATTGGTCGGCAGGGGTCGGTTCCTTGGTTCGCATCTGTTTTTGATATTCAAGCATGCAGCGGAAAAAATCTTCCGGATCACGGGTCTTTTCATAGACGGAAGAAAGCCTTTCTGCGTAACTTTCATAGGCGACAGAGTATTTTCTGTAAAATGCATCGACAGTGACGCCGTAAAGGTCTGCGAGTACAGGTAAGGTAAGGGCATCCGGTAAAGTTGTGCCGCACTCCCACCTTGAAACGGTTTGCGCATTGACGAGAAGGATCGACGCAACCTGTTCCTGCGTCATGTTTTTTGCAAGCCGGTATTGTTTCAGGTTATCGGCAAGGATACGGTTTGTCATATTTGATCTCCTTTGTGGTCGTTTCGGAAGCTTCCTTGCTTATTGTAAGCGTTTGCTTTATAAAGGGGAACATCTTTGTTCGTGATGCGACTCTTATTCTTTGTACAGAAAGCAAAGGTTTGCTTGGAATGACAGTAGTCAGTGTTTATGGTATAATCAACACGACAACGAACGGTTTCCGATCGTAACAAGAAGGAGCAAATCATGATAAAAGTGATCCTGTGGGATGTTGACGGAACGCTGCTGGATTTTCCGAAAGCGGAGTATGAGGCAATCAAAACTTGTTTTCGCATATTCGACCTTGGTGAATGTACGGATGAAATGGTTGCAAGATACTCCGAGATCAATAAAAAATACTGGGAAATGCTGGAACGTAAAGAGCTTACGAAGCCCGAGGTCCTGGTTGGGCGTTTTCGGGAGTTTTTTGCAAAGGAGAAGATCCAGACGGACTGTGCTGAGGATTTCAATAAGGAATATCAGCTGCGGCTTGGCGATACGATATGCTTTTGCGACAACAGCTATGAATTGCTGAAAAGCCTCAAAGGCAGGGTAAAGCAATATGCGGTCACCAACGGCACAAGGATCGCACAGGACAAAAAACTGAACCGATCCGGGCTGATCGACGTTTTTGACGGCATATTTATTTCGGAGGATATCGGCATTGAAAAACCGGATGTCGGCTTTTTCCAAAGTGTCTTTGAGCGGATCGGGCAGTATGAAAAGGACGAAGTGATGATCGTAGGGGACTCCCTGACAAGCGATATGCAGGGCGGAAACAATGCGGGTATTCTGTGCTGCTGGTACAATCCCAAGCATGTTCCGTTAACAAAAGCATTGCGGATCGACTATGAGATCGATGATTTGAATCGGATAGAGGATATTCTCATCGCTGCGAAAGCGTGTTACGGAAAGGATGATTGATCATGTACCTTGCAAGAATGAACTGTAAGGATGTTGAAGCGTATCTCAAAACCAGCGACACGGTTCTGATCCCAGTCGGAAGCCTTGAAAACCATGGACTTCACATGCCGCTTGGAACGGATATCATGATCCCGAACAAAATTGCGGAACTTCTCAACATAAAAAGCGGTATCCTGATTGCGCCCTCCGTTAATTACGGTGCCACCGATGCACTTTCCGGCTTTCCCGGAACCGTTTCCATCGGTACGGAAGTGCTCATAGCGCTTCTTCGTGCCGTGTGCGATCAGCTTTTTCGTTATGGCTTCCGTCATTTTTTGATCCTGAACGGGCACGGCGGCAATACCGCAGCCATTCAGGAGGTCGGTATGCACCTTTACAGAAAGGGTGCTTATCTTGCAAATCTCAATTGGTGGCTGATGGCAGGGGAGATCAACAAAGAATGGGCAGGCGGGCATGGCGGCGGAGAAGAAACTGCTGCGATCATGGCGATCGACCCTGCGCTGATCAAAACAGAATACATTGAAAAGGGTGAGGAGATCCGAAACGATCTTGGCGATGCACTTCCTTACGGTGCATGGACGAATATCAAATACAAGGGTGTTTCGGTTGCAGTGCCCCGTGAGATCAAAGACATTACGGGAAACGGCTGGCTTGTTCACTCATTTAAGGATGATGTTCCTTCCCGGGCAAACGCAGAATGGGGGGAAGCAATGCTGGAAGCAACTGCGGATTATATTGCGGATTTTGCAGCGGTATTTGCAAAGACGCCTCTTCCGCAAAGGGAAAAGTAAATAATCAGCATACCTTTTCAAATAAAGCAACATCATAAAGTGCTTTCCGGCTGCGTATAGAAATACGCAGCCGAATGTGTATTATGCATATATCGATGGTATTACGGATTATTATACAAACATTTCAAATCGACACTTTATTTTTGGTATGTATATGGTATAATCTCCGATGACAAAACAGCGCGCTTTGTCATGCCGGTCGGATCTGTTGTCCGAATTATTCAAGCAAAGGAGGTTTTTTCATGCGCAGAAATATTCAGAAAGCAGCCGGAATGTCATTCCGTAAAGCGACATGGCTCACATCTACCACAAAACCTCCGAAAATGACCTGAAACCAACATATCTGCTTCACTTTTATCAAACATGACACAAAACGATTATTTGAATAAGGAGTATTATTATGTGGTTTTGGTTATCGCTCATTACTTTGATTTGTTGGTCCGGTTCCGATCTTTTTTCGAAAATCGGCTGCCGGGATGCGAAGGATAAATACAGCCACCTGAAAATGGTGATGGCGGTTGGTCTTGTAATGGGTCTGCACGCCATGTATGAGATATTTGTTGGCGGAACGGAGATCTCTCTCAGTATCATCATGACCTACCTGCCGGTATCGCTGCTTTACATTGCATCCATGGCAATGGGTTATCTTGGCCTTCGCTATATCGAACTTTCCATTTCTTCGCCCATCTGCAATTCCTCCGGTGCGCTCGTCGCCGTCATGACGCTCTTCATGGTCGGTTTCTCCGAGTATTCTCCGCTTGCGCTTGTTGCGGTAGCGATCGTTTGCATCGGCGCAATCGGTCTTGGTGTTGTTGACTATTTCGAGGACGATGCGCTTCGTGCGGAACGCCAGAAGGCAAGCAACTATAAGTATTCCAAGAGCCTTATTGCGCTTGCACTGCCCGTTGCTTACTGCATTCTTGATGCAGTCGGTACCTTTGCAGACAACCGTGTTCTTGAGATCCTCAACGAAGACAGCGCAAATGTGGCCTATGAGCTTACCTTCCTCTTTGTGGGCATCATCTGCTTCATTTATGTTGTGCTGATCAAGAAGGATAAGCTGATCCCGAAGATGGAAGCGCCGAAGTATATCGGTGCTGTGTGCGAGACTGCCGGTCAGTTTGCATACATTTATGCCATCGCCGATACCGAGCATCTTGCGATGTCTGCACCGATCATTTCCTCTTACTGCGCAGCATCTGTGCTTTGGAGCAGGCTGTTCCTGAAAGAGAAGCTCTCTGTGAAGCATTATATCATGATCGTTCTTGTTGTGATCGGTATTGCCATCATGGGCTTCCTCGACATGTAACTTAAACAGAATATTCAATATCAAATCCGGCAGCCGCAAGTGTGGCTGCCGGATTTTGATGGAACAACGTTTCTTCTTGATTCTGCCATAACAGATTTTTTTCCAAATGAAGGATGAAGCCGGCTAAAGCGCTCAATGATAGTTTTTTGAACCGCTGAGCGCCGTTTTACGAGTGTTATTTTATAAATGCTGTAATTTAGTGTATCGAAACATGTCGCAAAAGTGCGGATAATGTCGAGAAAAGTATACTGGGGGTTGCAAGAACGGCAAAGGATTTGTACAATAATAACATAAGGTGAAAAATTTAAACTGACAGGTACTTACTACTGTTGTGAAGGAGACATATGGCATGGACGGGTATAAGATTCTGCTGATCGATGACAATAGTCGCTTGCGTGATGAACTGAAGGAACTTTTTTCTCATGATAAAAATGTATCCTTTTATTGCTGCCGAACGGGCGAAGAGGCAATGGCATTTTTTGCTGAGCATTCCCCGGATTATGCCATTGTGGATATGATGATGCCGGGGATGGACGGGGCAGAGCTGATCACTCAATGCCGTGAAAAGAACCTTGCTGTCAGCACCCGCTTTGTCGGCCTTTCTCCGCTTGCCAGTGAAGAAGTGGTGAAAATGACGCAGAAGCTGGGTCTTGCGTATTTCATTGCGATGCCCACAACACCCGAGAAGATCTTCAAAACCATGATGCGTCTGATCCACGTGAACGGTGATGCCAAGTCCGCCGATGTGCAGCCTGTCATGCTTGAAAAACCCCGTGATCTTGAGCAGGAACGCATCGTCACCAATTATCTGCATCTTCTCGGTGTGCCGCCGCATATCAGCGGATACCGCTATTTGAAGGCAGCGATCGAATACTCCATCGAACACAGCGGCAATCGTTTATCCGTTACTCTGGATGTATATCCTGCGGTAGCGGCTCTTTGTGATTCTACGGCAAAGCGTGTGGAACGAAATATCCGTACGGCCCTTGACAGGGCATGGTTTATCGGTGACATCGAAATGCAGCACAAACTTTTCGGATACACCGTAAACGATAACAAGGGAAGACCGACAAATAAAGAGT
This sequence comes from Clostridia bacterium, assembly GCA_017435905.1. Lineage (GTDB taxonomy): Bacteria > Bacillota > Clostridia > Christensenellales > CAG-138 > UBA1685. Next base: position 8,804 of record JAFSEB010000078.1, read on the forward strand.
GCATTGCCATGCTTGCCGACCGCACCATGATGCGTCTGAAATACCGTTAATACATCCTGAAATATGAATAATGAGCCGCCCTTCCAAGTATATTTTGAATAAAACGGAAGGGCGGTTTTATATGCGATCAGATAGCATTGGTTTAAAGGGACAAAGCAGATTCTTACGGTTAGTCCTTGCACGTCCGCTTGCGTTTGGGGCTGCATGCGGTTTTTTATCCCTCGGTACTGCAAGCGGGATCTCTACCGGTTCGCTTCTGAATATGGAGGGGCTTCTTTTTATTGCGGACAAGCCGCTGTGGTATTTATCGCTGCTCCGTACAGCCGGCTTTGATTTGCTGCTTTTGTGTGCTGTGCAAAGCGCCGTATATCATAAGGCTGCGCTCCCCTTCGCATGTGCGGCACTTTCGCTCAAGGGACTTGCAATGGGGTTTACTATTCGGCAGCTGCTTCTTGAACTGCGATTCATGCAAGCTTTTCCTGCAGTTTTGACTGCTGTTTTTTCCTCATTTCCCGTGCTGACGGCGCTTTTGGTTTCGTTTTTGTGCACCGGTTTGGGAGCGGAGAATGACGAAATGCAGCGTGGGGCAAACTGTGAAAAGGCATGCTACTCCTCCAAACTGTCGTTTTTTTTAGCCCTGATGGGCGTTGCAGCGGAAGGGCTTGCTGCGCCGGTACTTCTTCGGCTTCTTTATAACGGAGTGGTTTGAAATTGACGGAAGATGTGGGGGATGGTACAATATTTCCGAGGTGAAACTATGAAAAAACGTGTTATTCTGATCGTACTTGACAGCGTTGGTATCGGCGCTCTGCCCGATGCTGCCGCATTTGGTGATGCGGGCGCTCATACCCTTGGCAATATCTATGAAAAACGGGGCAGCCTTGCAATCCCGAATATGATCTCTCTTGGCATCGGCAATATCGAAAACTCACGTCTTCCCAAAGCGGAGACACCAAAGGCATCCTACGGCCGTATGGGAGAGATCGTCCGTGCCAAGGATACCACCAGCGGGCACTGGGAAATGGCCGGCATCATCATGAATGAGCCTTTTAAAACCTACCCCAACGGTTTCCCTGAGGATGTGATCCGCACGTTTGAAGAAAAGATCGGCAGGGGTGTGCTTGGCAACTGCGTTGCATCCGGCACGGCGATCATTCAGGAACTTGGCGATGAGCATATGCGCACCGGAAAGCCGATCGTTTACACTTCTGCGGACAGTGTATTTCAGATCGCCGCACACGAGGAGGTCATTCCGCTCGGTCAGCTTTACGAAATGTGCGAGACTGCACGTGCGATGCTTGTGGGAGAGCACCTTGTTGGCCGAGTGATCGCAAGGCCTTTTGTTGGCGGCAACGGCAGCTATTCCCGAACCGAAAACCGGAAGGACTATGCGGTCGCACCTATTGCCGAGACCATCCTTGATCGCTTTGCCGAAAAAGGCCTTCAGAATATTTCTATCGGCAAGATCGAGGATATTTTCGACCAGCGTAATGTTGGCACCGTAGACCATACCAAAAACAATCCCGATGGTATCGAAGCAACGCTTCGTTACATCAAAAACGGTGAAGGAGATTTCATCTTCACGAATCTTGTGGATTTTGACATGCTCTACGGTCACCGCAACGATGTGGAAGGCTATGCCCGTGCGCTTGAAAGCTTTGATGCTCGGCTCCCCGAGCTGATCGGCGCCATGAAGGATGGCGATTTGATGATCATCACGGCGGATCACGGCTGCGATCCTACTTATCCCGGCACAGATCACACACGGGAGTATATTCCGCTTCTCGTGCTTGGCAATGGGTTTGATGCGGCAGCTGATCTTGGGACCCGTGAAACCTTTGCGGATATTGCCGCAACGGCTGTAGAGTACCTGACCGGCGAGACCTGGCCCCACGGTACTTCCTTCCTGAGTGCGCTGAAATAATCGATTGTTTTTCGAACATTCATGAAACCTTTCCTGCTGCAATATGTTTATTGCATAACAGCAGGAGAGGTTTTTTGATGAGAAAAGGGAAGATTACGCTGCTTAGGAGCGCAGCATTGGTTCTGTCGGGAATAATTGTTTTCATGCAGGGAAGCAGCCTTGCAAAGACGGAGGGGAACGAACCGTATTTTTCCGGCTTGAAAGCCTGTGCTGCAGCTGAATTGCATACGTTAACGGTTGTAACGGAAAGTGAAGCGGATATGAAGCTGAACGTTGCGGGACTTGCAAGGCTTCCGGCGCTTCTATTTGTGTGTGAAGCCTTCGATGCAGGCAAGCTGACAAATGATACGGAAGTTGCGGTCAGCGAGAAAGCGGCGGCAGTTCCCGGACCTACGGCATTTGTTCGCCCTAATGAGCGGATCAAAGCAGGTGCATTGCTGAAAGCTGCGGTGATGATCCTTGCAGGAGATGCGATCACCGCCCTTGCGGAAACGGCCGCAGGAACGCCGGAAGCGGCTGCAGCAGCGATCAATGACAGGCTGGAACAGTTGGGTCTGACACAAAGGCTCAGCTCACTTGAAGACAATACGGGATCATTCAGCGCAAAGGATCTGCTTATTCTCGGAAAAGCGCTGGCGAACTCTTCTTCGTTTTGCGAATTGAGCGGAACATTTATTGATGAAATCGAGCACGATAATGGGGAGAAAACGGAGCTTGTTAATCAAAACCGGCTTCTGAAAACCGTCAGCGGATGCTTTGGCATCGCAACCGGATCATCGGGGGAAGCGGGATATTGCGGTATCTTCGGAGTTAAACGGGGTGATTCTGCTTATCTTTGCGTTGTGATCGGTGCGAGCAGTGCTGAGGAACGCCACAGCAAAGCAAAGGCATTGGTCGAGCATGCGTTCGCAGAGTATAAGAGCAAAGTCATTGTATCCGCCGGCGATGTGGTCGTGAAGGATCATCCGATCATCGGAGGAACGCAGGAAAAGGTGGATCTTATCGCTCTTGAGGATGCGGTGATCCTTGAAAAGCAGGGGGAGATGTACTCAGAGCGGCTTGATATACAGGAAACGGTCAGGGCGCCTTTGGTGAAAACGGAAGCTGTTGGCACGTTGAGCGTGCTGAACGGGAAAGGAGAGCATGTGCTGCGCATTCGGTTATTTCCTGCAGAAAATGTCGGAAAAGCCGTATTTTTTGACCGTGTGCAAAAAATCATGCGGTACTGGGTGCATGGCTGAAGGCACATTGCTTGCATCGGGAATTGCTTTGCCGTATAATAAAATGAATCTGTGTAGCTGCAGAGCATAACCTTATTAAGGAGAATACACTTTGTTCGGTTTCGGAAGCACTGATATCACAACTTTTTTGCTGGAGATGCTTTACCGCGTCCCGGCGGTCATAATTGCCATATCCTTTCATGAGTGTGCGCATGCATATGCGGCATACCGCTGCGGAGATCCCACAGCCCGAAATCTTGGCCGCATGACGCTCAACCCCGTGGCTCATTTTGATCCCGTGGGTCTTGTTATGCTGCTTATTGCCCGCTTTGGCTGGGCAAAGCCCGTGCCGATCAACACGAGAAATTTCAAAAACCCGAGGCGTGACGAAATCATCGTCGCTCTTGCAGGCGTTGCAACCAATCTTTTGATCGCTTTTTTGACTTACGGCATTATGTTTGTGCTGCAGGTCTTTACTACTGTGGAAAGCGATATTGCATACAGGCTGCTTGAAACGCTTTTCTTCATTAACCTTTCCTTCTTTGTGTTCAATCTGCTGCCTGTTCCGCCCCTTGACGGCTATCGGGTCATCAGCTGTATTCTTGGCAAGTTTACAAGAACGCCTGCCGGTATCAAAGCGTTTTACTACATGGAGCGCTACAGCGTTCTGATTTTGATCGGTGTTCTTGTTTTGAATTCCAGAACAGGATTTATGGTGGATCTTGTTACTGCCGTGTGGAGTGCGATCGCTGCTGTGTATGCACTGATCTTCGGCATTTTTCTGTGAGCGTGAAACATGGCATACGAGGTACATCTGAACCGGTTTGAAGGCCCTCTTGACCTGCTTCTTCACCTGATCGAGCAGGCAAAGGTGGATATCAAGGATATCTTCATCTCGGAGATCACGGCACAGTATCTTGCGCTGATGGATGAGGTGGAGGAGCTTGATATGGATACAGCCAGCGAGTTTTTAACGATGGCTGCAACACTTGTGTATATTAAATCACATTCTTTGCTGCCGCGCCCGCCGAGGGAGGAAGCACAGGATGAGGAAGATCCGGAAGAAGCACTTGTCCGCCAGTTGCGGGAATACAAGGCGTTCAAAGAGGCCGGTGCAAAGCTTGAGATCCTGCAGCAGGAGCAGGCACGTTCCTATACAAGGCTTCCGGAGGAATTTATTCTTCCGCCGCAGGAGTACTCCCTTGAAGAAGCGACCGCCGCAGAGCTCTACGAGGCCTTTTTTGCGGTGCTCAACCGTGTTGAGCCGGAACCGAAGGATCCTTCGCCGCTGCATCAGGTTAAAGGCGATACATTCACTATCAGAAAACAACTGAAAAAGATCAGGTCCGTATTGGCTGAAAAGGAGCAGGTGACATTTGAATCCCTCTTTGATGGTGCCAGTGAAAAGATGGAGAAGATCGTCACGTTTATGGCGCTGCTTGATATGATCATGCGCAATGAGATCACGCTGCATCAGAACAAGCCTTACGGCGTGATCACCATCATTGCCCGAAATCTTCTTGGCGATGATGAGGATGTGGAATATATGGACGAGCAGGAGTGACTCTATGGCAAATATACAGTACGATGAACGATTTGGTGCGATCGAGTGCATCCTTTTTGTTTCGGGTGATCCCGTGCCGATCATTGCCATTCAGCGTGCGCTTGGATTAACGGATCTTGAGATGCATTCCGTGCTGCAATCGATGCAAACGCTGTACAAACAGGAAGAGCGAGGGATCCAGCTTTACCTGACGGAAGAAACGGCACAGCTTGTTTCCAACTGCAAGTACACAGAGACCGTTCTTGCGCTGCTGCAGCCCGTTCAGTCAAAAAACTTTTCCCAGTCCATGCTGGAAACGCTTTCCGTGATCGCATACAAGCAGCCTGTGACCCGTGCGGATATCGAGGCTGTACGAGGCGTAAGGTGCGAGTATGCGGTAAGCCAGCTTCTGAAACTCGGCATGATCCGGGAACTCGGGCGCAAAGATGTGGTGGGACGGCCAATGCTCTTTGGCACCACAGATGCTTTCCTCAGGCACTTTGGGCTTACTTCCATCGGTGAACTGCCCCGTTACGAAGCCTATGCCCAGGAAGGCGATCGGGAAGAATCAGAGAATCCTTCCGCACTTTCATAGTTTTCCTGAAAAATCGAAATACTAAGAACCATAACCTGCCGGGAGGAAGGCTATGGTTCTTTTGTTTTTTGCTGCAGCGGTTTTTCTTATTTGTTTGCTTTGGAAGATCAAGGTTCTTTTTTATGCACAGGTGCAGGATGATTTTTTGCGGATGCACGCAGAGCTTCGCCTTTTGTTCGGTGTGATCAGGATCCCCATGGATGCAGAAACGGGGATCTGTGAGATGATCGGAAGAAGGAATAAAAGAAAAAAGAAAAAGAAACGGCCTGAAAGGAAACGGTTCCTTCGCCTGCTGCTGTCGAAAGGGCGGGAAAACGGGGCGCTGCGACTGTCAAGTTTCACCTGCCGTGGGCTGATCGGAAATGCGGACGATGCGTTTTTAAGCGTGATGGGGGCGGGAAGCGTGCAGGTACTGTTCGACATGCTGATATCGGTTTTGTTTCCCGGCTGCCGTTCTTCGGTCAACATCGTTCCATCCTTCGAAAGAAACAGCATATGGATTTATATGGAAGGCATACTGGAAATCCTTCCAACACAGATTATGAATGCAATGATCCAGCGAAAAGGAGAAGGTACAATATGACGCATCCCATTGAAAACATGATGAAAAGCACCATGGAGGAGATCCGAAGCATGGTGGATGTCAACACGGTGATCGGAAGTCCGATCCTTCCGGGAGCAGGACCGATGATACTGCCGGTCTCCAAGGTCAGCCTCGGCTTTCTTTCCGGCGGCGGAGAATACAGGGCTGAGAAAATGCCTGTCAAAAAATCGGGCACGGCATTTGATACACAGGAATATGGAGAGAAAAACGATGCACGGTATCCCTTTGCAGGAACGGCGGTGGCAGGCATGAGCATTACGCCGGTTGCGTTTCTTTCCGTAAACGGAGGGTGTGTCAAAGTGCTGCCGGCACAGTATAAAAACAGCTGGGACCGGGTGATCGATCTTCTGCCGGAGGCGGTCTATGCCGCAGAAAGGCTCGTTGCGGATGCAGCTTTGCAGCAAAAACAAGAGCCCGGGACATCGACGGATGAGAAATAAGGACAGGAAAAAGCGATGAAACGATTATTGCTGCAAAGGCTGATGGCTGCATTGCTTGCAGCTTTTGCCGTATTTGCGGTGTTTGATACAGCGCTGGCGGAGACGAAGGGGGAGGAACCTATTATCGATGCTGCCGGTGCAGTGCTGATGGACGGCATGACAAATAAAGTTCTGTATGCCAAAACCGCCCATGAAAAACTGCCGATGGCCAGCACAACAAAGATCATGACTGCGATCCTTGCCATTGAACACGGGAACCTTGATTCTACCGTTAACGTGCCAAAGGAAGCATTTGGAACGGAAGGATCAAGCATGTATCTGAGACTTAATGAAAAACTCAGCCTTAGAGATCTTCTTTATGGGTTGATGCTTCTTTCGGGAAACGATGCGGCTGTGGCGATCGCAATACACATCGGCGGAAGTATTGAAAGATTTGCTTCCATGATGAACGAAAAGGCGAAGGAGATCGGCGCAAACAATACCAATTTTGTGACGCCGAACGGGCTTCACGATGATGCACATTACACAACAGCCTATGACCTTGCCCTGATCGCAGCACATGCCATGCGCAACGATACTTTCCGTGAGATTGTATCCACAACCTATTATCGGGCTGAGACGGGAGAGGTGATCCGAACCTTTAAAAACAAAAACCGCCTTCTTTGGGAATACGAGGGGGGAAACGGCATCAAAACGGGATACACTTCCGTTGCTGGAAAGTGCCTTGTTTTTTCTGCGGAAAGGGACGGAACGACGCTTATCGGTGTGGTATTGAAATGCCCTCAAATGTTTGATGCAGCAAAAGCATTGCTCGACTATGGCTTCGGTGCCTTTTCCAAAGTAAAGCTGATCTCGTCGGGAGATAGTGTTGCAAGAGTCAGGGTAGAGGGGGCGAAAAAAAGCACCTTGGCTCTTTGTGTGAAAGAGGATATAATGATATTGCTGAAAAACGGCGATACGGAAACCCTTCGCACACGCGTGCGTGTGGATGCACCCCTCATCGCACCTGTTGATGCAGCGACACCTGTCGGTATGCTTGAGATCCGGGAAGACGGGCGTTTGCTGTGCCAAAGTGCACTTTATCCGGTGGAAAACGTAGAATCCGCCGCTTTCAGCGATCATCTTGAAAGGCTGTTCAAACGCTGGTGCGTGTGAACATGACGGTAACGGTATGCGCCTTCAGAAGTATATGGCTGAAGCAGGGATCGCTTCCCGAAGAAAATGTGAAGCACTGATCGAACAGGGACTCGTGTTTGTGAACGGATCTCCTGCGGCGATCGGCACTGTCATCGATCCCGAAAAAGACATTGTGGAATATGGCGGAAAGCAGATCTCTCTGCCGCAGCAGGAAAAGCTGATCATTGCGTTCTATAAACCGCAGGGCGTTGTTTCCACGATGTCGGATCCGCAGGGTAGACCGTGTGTAGCGGATTATTTCCGTGATATGCAGGAAAGGCTTTACCCTGTGGGGAGGCTGGATTTTGATTCGGAAGGACTCCTCCTCATGACGAATGACGGAGAACTCGCTTACCGCATGATGCATCCGAAGTTTTCTGTGGAGAAAACCTATCTTGTACACTGTGACGGCATTCTTCGTAGGGAAGAGAGGGAAACGCTTGAAAAGGGCGTTCTCCTTGATAACAGGATGACGTCTCCCGCTGTTGTGACAAAGCCGCAAAGCATCCGCTACGGACACAGCTCCTTCTTTATTACGATCCATGAAGGACGCAACAGGCAGGTAAGAAGGATGGTGGCGGCAGTCGGTCATGAAACGCTTCTTCTTCGCCGTGTTAAGATAGGTCCGATAGAGCTTGGCAGCCTGAGCCAGGGAAAATGGCGAAAGCTTACAAATGAGGAAAAGAATGCTCTTGAAGCAGTTACTATGCAATGAAAGTGCCATTATGATCAAAAAAAGCAACTTTTTTGAAAGAAAAGTTGCTTTTTTGATTTTTTGATGCAGGAAAAAACAGGAAAAGAAAGAATATAAGAGAATAAGGCGTATGAATAGAAACTGATTTTTAAATGCTAAACATGAACATGAAATATAGTTAAGCCTGTATCGGTCATAAATTAAAATCAAATATTAAAACCGATCAAAAGAAATATGATCAAAAAACGAAACGGAGGGAGAAAATGGGAATCAGTCCATGGTTTGTGTTGATTTTAGGTATGGGGACCGTGTTCCTTGGCCTTTTCAGCATCATTCTTCTCACGAAGCTGATGAGCCGCATCATCGGACAAAAGAACGGCAAAGCACCTGCTGCGCAACCGCAGAAGGAGAATGTGCCACCGGTGCAGGAAAAAGCGCCGGAGAGCACCGTTCCCGTCTGTCCGATTGAAGATCGCGGTTGCTTCAGCGCTGTAATCGCCGCAGCTATCGCTGCTTACACCGGAACGGAAGCGGAGGGTCTTCGTATCCACAGCATCCGTCCTGTCGGTGCGGCACCGATGCCCGATGCGGATCACGGCAGGTTTGTTGCTGCAGTTGCGGCAGCTGTTGCGGAAACGATGGGAACGGATGTATCCGGCCTTCGTATCCGCAGCATCAAACGGATCGGCGGTACGCCGCATTCTGTGATGAATGGGGAACACGGCAGGTTTGTTGCTGCTGTTTCCGCAGCAATCGCAGAGGCAACGGGAACGGATGCTTCCGGTCTTCGCATCCACAGTATCAAGAGGGTCTGATCAGGAGCATTCGCCGTGCGGTACTTTTGCTTCAGGAATAATCAAAACAGTAATCATGCAATCTAAATTCTGAGGAGGTTTTCAATTATGCGTAAATTCATCGTGAATGTTAACGGCGTTTCTTATGAGGTAGAGGTTGAAGAGATCAGCGGTGTTGCCGCACCGAAGGCCGCTCCCGCACCCGTTCAGGCTGCAGCGCCCGCTCCTGTGCCGGCGGCTCCTGCTCCTGCACCGGCTAAAGCGCCTGCTGCAGTTTCCGGTTCCGGTGCTCCCATCAATGCGCCCATGCCCGGCAACATCCTTGATGTGAGGGTTAAGGCAGGCGATACCGTTAAGGCAGGCGATGTGCTTCTTATCCTTGAAGCAATGAAGATGGAAAACGAGATCATGGCGCCTGCTGCCGGTACCGTTACTTCCGTCAACGTTGCAAAGGGTTCTACTGTCAACTCCGGTGATGTTCTTTGCACCATCGCCTGACGGCTTTGGGATGAGTACCGTTCTTTTTCCCATTAAGTCTGAAAGGAGTACTTTATGGATGTGATCCGGGACTTCCTTTCCGCAACCGGCTTTGCAATGCTGATAGAGGATCCACGACCCCTTATCATGATCCTTGTTTCGTGCATTTTGCTTTACCTTGCCATACGGAAAGGGTTTGAACCGCTTCTTTTGATCCCGATCGCTTTCGGTATGTTGCTTTCCAATCTGCCCGGTACGGAGATGTACCATGCTTCGCTTTTTGAAGGTGGTCATGTACACTGGGCGGAGTTCAGCGAAACAGCCGGATTGATCGATTATCTGTATCTTGGTGTTAAGCTTGGCATTTATCCTTCGCTGATCTTTCTTGGCGTGGGTGCCATGACCGACTTTGGTCCGCTGATCGCAAGTCCCCGCAGCCTGATCCTCGGTGCTGCCGCACAGGTTGGTATTTTTGTTGCGTTCCTCGGCGCACTCGGTTTGTCAGAGATCTTTCCGGCTATTAACTTCGGCATGAAGGAAGCAGCCTCTATCGGCATCATCGGCGGTGCCGACGGACCCACGGCGATCCTTGTTACTGCAATGCTGGCGCCGCATCTTCTCGGTCCCATTGCGGTTTCCGCCTATTCCTATATGGCGCTCGTTCCTGTGATCCAGCCGCCGATCATGAAGCTGCTGACCACCAAAAAGGAGCGCAGCGTTGTGATGGAGCAGCTTCGCCCCGTCTCGAAGGCGGAAAAGATCGTGTTCCCGATCCTTGTTACGATCTTCGTTTCGCTGCTGCTGCCCTCGGCCGCGCCTCTTGTCGGTCTTCTGATGCTTGGCAACCTGTTCCGCGAGTGCGGTGTTGCGGACCGTCTTTCCAAGACGGCACAGAATGAACTGTGCAATATTGTGACGATCTTCCTCGGACTTTCCGTGGGTGCTACTGCCACCGTTGAAGCCTTCTTCAATTGGCAGACTGTCGGCATTCTTCTTATGGGCGTTTGCGCCTTTGCTTTCAGTACCGCCGGCGGCGTTCTTCTCGGCAAGCTGATGTATATCATCAGCGGCGGTAAGATCAATCCGCTCATCGGTTCTGCAGGCGTTTCCGCCGTCCCGATGGCAGCCCGTGTTTCTCAGGTGGTAGGCCAAAAAGAAAACCCCGGCAATTTCCTTCTGATGCATGCCATGGGTCCCAACGTTGCAGGCGTGATCGGCAGTGCCATTGCTGCCGGCGTGTTCCTTTCCCTGTTTGGCGGTTAACTTTTTTCAAAGGAGAGTATGATCTATGGGCAAACAGCTCTTTATTACCGATACGATTCTGCGTGATGCACACCAGTCTCAGGCGGCAACACGCATGCGGGTAGAGGATATGCTTCCTGCCTGCGAAGTTCTTGACAGCATTGGATACTGGTCTCTTGAATGCTGGGGCGGCGCCACCTTTGACAGCTGCCTGCGCTTCCTGAATGAAGACCCCTGGGACCGTCTGCGTAAGCTGAAAAAAGCGCTCCCCAATACCAAACTGCAGATGCTTTTCCGTGGTCAGAACATCCTTGGCTATAAGCATTATGCCGATGATGTGGTGGAACAGTTCTGCCGCAAGGCCATTGAGAACGGCATTGACGTGATTCGCATTTTTGATGCGCTCAACGATGTCAGAAACCTTGAAGCTGCAATCAAATATACCAAAAAGTATGGCGGCATCTGTGAACCTGCCATCAGTTACACCATCAGCCCCGTTCATAACGAGGATTACTTTGTAAAAGTTGCAAAGGAACTTGTGCAGATGGGTGCGGATGTGATCTGCATCAAGGATATGGCGAACCTGCTTCTTCCGTATGATGCATATTCCCTCGTCAAACGCCTCAAGAGCGAAGTGGATGTCCCCATCCATCTCCATACCCATAACACCACCGGTACCGGCGATATGACCTACCTTATGGCGGTGCAGGCAGGCGTTGACATCGTGGACTGCGCACTGTCTCCCCTTGCAAACGGCACTTCCCAGCCTGCAACGGAATCCCTTGTTGCAACGCTGAAGGGCACGGAGCGCGATACCGGGTTTGACCTTGAAAAAATGGCGGAAGCCGCCAAGCATTTCCGCGGCGTGGCTGCGAAGCTGAAAGAGCAGGGGAGCCTTGACCCTAAGGTGCTGAGCGTTGACACCAACACGCTCATTTATCAGGTTCCCGGCGGCATGCTTTCCAACCTGATCTCTCAGCTGAAGCAGGCAAATGCGGAGGATAAGTACTATGAAGTGCTTGCGGAGATCCCCCGTGTACGAGAGGATTTCGGCTATCCGCCGCTCGTAACGCCCACAAGCCAGATCGTTGGCTCTCAGGCTGTTCTTAACGTGCTTTCCGGCGAACGCTACAAGATGTTCACCAAGGAATCAAAAGCCGTTCTTCGCGGTGAATACGGTGCGCTGCCGGGCAAGGTAAACGAAGAAATCCGGAAAAAAGCCATCGGTGACGATGAAGTGATCACCTGCCGTCCTGCGGACCTTCTTGAGCCTGAGCTTGAAAAGTATCGGGAAGAGATCAAGGATGTGATGCAGCAGGAAGAGGATGTGCTCAGCTATGCGCTGTTCCCGCAGGTAGCGGAGAAGTTCTTCAAAGCACGCCTTGAAGGCGAGAAAAAGGAAGCGGCACCTGCTCCCAAAGCTGCAGTGCCCACTCCTCAGCAGCCCGTGCAGAGCGTTCCTCAGCAGCAGAGTGATCCGCAAGTACGTGTTCTGTATGTGGAGGATCTTACGATCTGATCAAATCAAATTCCGAAAACATACCGCAGAAATACCTGCGGTATGTTTTTTTGAAATGAAATTTTCAGATGCAATTCCTGCATCATTTTTGAAATTCAGTTGAAACAATGCCGTCAATCTGATAAAATAAGCTTGATTTTTTGATTGCAGTCGGAGAGAAGTTGGTATGCGGATCCTTTTTACAAATGATGACGGTGTTTTTTCTCCGGGGCTTCTTGCATTGCTGCAGGCTTTCCGTGAGGGAAACGAACTTTTTGTGGCCGCACCTGACGGAGAACGCAGCGGCGCTTCTCATTCTTTCAGCATGCACGTTCCGCTCCGGGCAAAGGAGGTCCATATTCCGGGAGCTGAGGATGTTCCTGCCTATGCGATCAGCGGCACACCTGCGGATTGTGTGAAGCTCGCATACGGAAACCTGTTCCCACGTCCCGATCTTTTGATCTCCGGCATCAATCTTGGTGCCAACCGAGGCACAGATATCTTTTACTCGGGAACGGTCGCCGCTGCGATGGAGGGCGCTTTGCTTTCGATTCCTTCCGTTGCGGTTTCCAATATCGCATTTCGTCCTTCCTGCTTTGGTGCTGCCGTTGCCGGTGCAAGATATGCTGCCGATCTTTTGCAAAAAGAGAAAAGCTGCCTTCTTTTGAACGTGAATGCCCCCGATATTTCCGCTTCCGAGCTAAAGGGAATCCGCGTCACTCCTGCCGGTGTGCAGGAATATGAGGCAAAGTATGAAGAACGCATCGATACCCATGGACAGAAATACTATTGGATACCGAGCGGACGCATCTTTGCAGGCGGGATCGATGATGATAACGATGAGCGGTGGACGAATGAAGGCTATGTGACGGTCACTCCCATCGTGACCAATATGACGGATACGGCACTGCTCCAAATGCTGAAACAGAACCAACGTGACAACAATATGCTGTGAGGTGAGACCATGCCCAATATGGAAGAAAACGATCTGCTGTTAAAGCTGAACCAGGCTTATAAAGGTCTTAGCAAGGGCCAAAAACAGCTTGCAAATTATATCATGGAAAATTATGACCGCGCAGCGTTCATTACCGCCTCAAAGATGGGGCGTGTTGTCGGTGTCAGCGAATCCACCGTGGTGAGGTTCGCTTATGCCCTTGGCTATGACGGTTATCCCGAATTGCAGAAATCCCTGCAGGAATTGATCCGCAACAAGCTGACGAGCGTACAGCGTATTCAGTTGACGTCTGATCTCAAACAGGATGATGTACTCAAATCCGTCCTGAAAGCGGATATGGCAAACATCCGTGCCACGATCGATTCCATCGACAATACTGTCTTCAATGCGTCCATTAAGGCGCTGCTTGATGCGGAAAAAGTATATATCGTCGGTGTCAGAAGCGCTGCGCCGCTTGCGCAGTTTCTTGCATATTACCTGAACTTTGTTTTGGATAATGTGATCACCGTCAACATGGTGGTCAGCGATGCATATGAAAGCATGGTGCGCATCAGCGAAAAGGATGTTTGTCTCGGCATCAGCTTTCCCCGTTATTCAAGGCGTACCATTGAAGCATTTACCTTTGCAAAAAGCCACGGCGCAAGGCTGATCGCCATTACGGACAGCCCCTTTTCACCGGTGGCGGAACTTGCGGATCATGCGCTGATCGCAAGAAGCGATATGGCTTCCTTTGCGGACTCTCTTGCAGCACCCCTTAGCCTGATCAATGCCATCATCGTTGCCACGAGCCTGCAGCGTAAGGATGAGGTATATGAGCGCTTTAATCAGCTTGAGAGCATTTGGGGCAGACAAAACGTGTATGTGACGAAGGAAAACGGGTTTTAACGATGAAACTGATTTTGATCCGGCACGGCAGAACGGAATGGAACGTGCAGGGAAGAGTACAGGGAAGAACGGATATTCCCCTTGATGAGACCGGGCGTATGCAAGCGCAGGCGGTCGCAAAACGCCTTGCCGGGGAGAAGATAGATGCGATTTACGCAAGCCCGCTTTCAAGGGCATTTGATACGGCTGCTGCGATTGCGGCGTATCATTCCTGCAGGATCGAAAAAACGGAAGAACTTACGGAGATCCGATTCGGCGAGTGGGAAGGAAAAACCGCAAGGGAGCTTGAAGATCAGTATGCCGATCTTTGGCAGGATTGGAACTGGATCCTGCACCCCGAGATCTGCCGCAAAATGGGTGCCGAATCCGCTGATGAGATCCTTATCCGTTCTTTGAAGGCACTTGAAAAGGCGCTTTGTGAAAACGCAGCGGATGCAACGGTAGTGTTTGTCAGCCATACGATGCCAATCAAGCTGCTCAGCGCATATTTGATCGGTCTTCCGTCGTCAAAGATCCGGCGGATGAAGCTTGCAAACTGCAGCCTGACAGAGATCGCTGTGACCGCACCCGATCATGGCGAGCTGTGGGTCTGGAACGATACCTGCCATTTAATTGGCCGGACGAAAAGGGGTGAAGCCTTATGAGAAGCATTGCTGTGATCGGCGGAGGTCCTGCAGGCATGATGGCTGCGGCAGAGGCTGCGGAACGCGGTTTTGCCGTCACGCTGCTTGAAAAGAACGAAAAGCTTGGGAAAAAGCTGTTTATCACGGGTAAAGGGCGCTGCAACATTACGAACGCAGCGGAAATTGAAGATTTCTTCAAAAACATTCCCCGCAATCCCAAATTCCTGTACAGCGCTCTTTACGGATTCACCAACGAAGACGTGATGGCTATGGTCAAAAAACAGGGCGTTGCACTGAAAACGGAACGTGGCGGCAGAGTGTTTCCCGTTTCCGATAAATCCAGTGATATCCTCCGTGCATTTTCGGCCAGGGTTCGGGAAGCCGGTGTTAAGGTGCTTCTCAATACGGAAGTGAAAAGCGTGTTCCTCGATCCGAGTGGCAACGGGTTCCTTATTTCATATCACGGCACCACGCACCGCTTTGATGGACTTGTTCTTGCCACGGGCGGTGCAAGCTATCCGGCAACGGGTTCGACCGGTGACGGATACCGCTTTGCGAAAGCGCTTGGCCATACGGTAACGGACATCGTTCCTGCGCTTATACCCCTTGAAACGGAAGAGGAGTGGCCGAAATCGCTGCAAGGGCTTTCACTTAAAAATGTGACCCTGAAGGCATTTAATGCAAAGGGCAGGGTCGTGTATGAAGAACTTGGTGAAATGCTCTTTACGCACTTTGGCGTATCGGGTCCCCTTGTGCTGAGCACTTCAAGCTTTATCGGTGCATCGCCTGCGGGAACACGTCTTACGATCGACCTGAAACCCGGTCTCACGGCGGATGAACTCGACAGACGCATCCTTCGGGATTTTGATGCAAACATCAGAAAGCAGTTCATTAATGCGCTTGATGCACTTTTGCCCCAGAAACTGATCCCTGTTATCGTAGCGCTTTCCGGAATTGCCCCAGAAACCCCTGTGCATCAGGTAACAAGAGAAGAGCGCCAGCAGTTGGTAATGCTTCTTAAATCCCTTCCTGTGACGGTGAAAAAAGCGCTGCCCGTTGAGCAGGCTATCATCACCCGGGGCGGTGTATCGGTGAAGGAGATCAATCCTTCCACCATGGAATCCAAACTTGTGAAAAACCTGTTTTTTGCGGGCGAGCTGATCGATGTGGATGCCTGCACAGGTGGATATAATCTGCAGATAGCCTGCTCCACAGGAGCGCTGGCGGGAAGGTCAATGGAATGAAAAACGAAAGAAAAACCATCAATATTGCGATCGACGGCCCTGCCGGTGCCGGTAAAAGCACGGTTGCGAAACGGATTGCAGAAAAACTGAACCTGCTGCACCTTGATACCGGCGCAATGTACCGTGCTATGGCGCTTAAGGTGCTGCGCCTTGGTTTAACGCCCGGCAGCGCACAAGACGTTTTGCCGCTGCTTCCCGAAACGGATGTCACCATCGCCATTGTGGACGGCGTGCAGCACACTTACCTTGACGGCGAAGATGTGACGGGCATTATTCGTACACCGGAGGTTTCAAAGGGTGCTTCCGATATCGGGGTAATCCCGGATGTACGCATCAAGCTTGCAGAGAGTCAGCGTGAATTTGCAAAGGAGAACGATGTGATCATGGATGGCCGTGAGATCGGTTCCTTTGTGCTGCCCGATGCACCGCACAAGTTCTTTGTCACTGCATCCGTGGAAGAGCGTGCAAGAAGAAGACTGCTTGAAATGCACGAAAAGGGCATTGGGCTTGATAAGGATCTTGAAACGCTGAAAGAAGAGATCGCAGCCCGGGATTACACGGATTCTCACCGTGATTTTGCGCCGCTGCGCCATGTGGAGGATGCGATCCTTGTCGACACAACCGAAATGACCATTGATGAGGCTGTCAATGAGATCCTGCGCCATGTTACCGAGCAGGCATAAAACAGGAGAGTAACATGCTTTATCTGCTTGTAAAGTGGCTTCTTGGCCCGTTTATCCTTCTTTTCACACGGCCTGTTGTGTACGGAAGGCAAAACCTGCGTGTGAACGGGAAAGCGATCTTTATCTGCAACCACCGCTCCATGTGGGATCCGTTGATCCTTGCGCTTGTTTCGCCCAGAAATATTCATTTTATGGCGAAAAAAGAGCTCTTTGAGAACAAGATCGGCAATCTGTTTTTCAGGGGACTTTTCGCGTTTCCCGTGAATCGGAAGAATGTGGACCTCCAGTCTTTGAAAAATGCGCTTACCGTGCTCAACAAGGGCAAGGTATTTGGCATTTTCCCTGAGGGTAAGCGTGCTGTGACCGACTCAATGGATGAATTCGAAAAAGGGACTGCATTCCTTGCGATCCGTTCGGGCGCACCTGTGATCCCCATTTATATTCATCCACGCAGCATGCGCCGCATGTATATGCGGCCGGTGATGATCGTCGGAAAACCGATCGATGTCAATTCGATCATTGCAAGTGCAAACAAATCGTCTTTGATCGATGTTGTGACGGATGAGCTTTCCGATGCGGTGGATGCTCTTCGTGCAGAATTGGAGGAATTGTATTGCAAATAATCGTTGCAGAACATATCGGTTTTTGCTTCGGCGTGCGCCGTGCCATTGAAACGGCGGAAAGGGAAGCGGAGACCCACGGAAAGGTTTATACGTATGGCGAACTGATCCACAATGCAGCCGCTGTGGAGCGGCTGCGTGAAAAGGGCGTTTATACGGCGGATTCACTGGAGGAGATCCCGGAAGGATCCCGTGTTATCATCAGATCCCACGGCGTTCCGCCGGATGTATACCGAAGGTGCGAACAGCGTGGATTCCGTGTGGTCGATGCGACTTGTCCTTTCGTGCAGCGGATCCATGAGATCGCAGAAGCGGAAAGTGGGGAAGGGCGTCATATCATGATCGTCGGTGATCCGAAGCACCCCGAGTGCATCGGCACCAACGGTTTCTGCGCCAATGCCGCAACATTCATTCAATCGGAAGAAGATGTGCTGAACGTTAAGGAGGATACACCTGTTACGCTCATCGGCCAGACAACGACCTCCGTTGCGCTGTTTGAATCGACCGCAAGAAAAGCGAGGGAACGGTTTGCGGATTTGAACGTGTTTCAAACCGTTTGCAACACCACATCACAAAGGCAGCACGAAGCGGAGCAAATCGCCGCAAAATGCACAAAAGTGATCGTGATCGGTGACAAAAACAGTTCCAACACACAAAAGCTGGTGCAAGTTTGCAAAAAACATTGCAAACAAGTACAATCTGTTGCAAAACATAGCGAACTTTCACTTGAAAAAATCCATATGGATGATATAATAGGTATTGTTTCAGGCGCATCTGCGCCGGATTGGATAATTAGGGAGGTTATAACTAGGATGAGCGAACTGGAAAAGACGATGGCTGAAAATCCCGTAGAAAACAAAGAGGTGGAAACGGAAGCAACAGCTACCGTCGAAGAACCCGCCGTGGCGGCCACCGAAACTGCTGCGGAGACTACTGAACAGGCTGAAAACACGGACCCCAACTTTGCTGAGGCGTTTGAAAAGACCCTCGTCAGGATCAGAAACGGCCAGATCCTGACCGGCTCTGTCGTGCAGATCGTTGACGGTGAAGTGTGCGTGAACATCGGTTACAAGTCTGATGGGTTCATTCCGCGCAACGAGTTTTCATCCGATGCGGATGTTAATCCCGCAGAGGTAGTAAATGTTGGTGACCAGATTGAGGTTGAAGTCCTCAAGGTCAATGACGGTGAAGGCAATGTTCTGCTTTCCCGCAAGAACGTAGAGAGCAAGAAGCTTTGGGACAACCTGATGTCCGATGAGAACATTCAGGAGAAGGTCTTTGAAGGCGTTGGTAAGGAAGTCGTTAAGGGCGGCCTTATCGCCAACATGGACGGCGTACGCGCTTTCATCCCCGCTTCTCAGCTTTCCACCAAGTACATCGAGAACATCGCTGAGTTTGTTGGCCAGCCTATCAAGCTCAAGGTTATCGAAGTTGACAAGCAGCGCAAGCGCATCGTTGCTTCCCACAAGGCAGTTATGCTGGCGGAAGCCGAAGCTGCCCGCAAGCAGAAGTGGGCCGAGCTTGAAGTTGGCGCAAAGGTTAAGGGCGTTGTCCGCAGGATCACCGATTTCGGTGCTTTCGTTGACATCGGCGGTATCGACGGTCTCGTTCATGTGACCGACGTCGCCTGGGGTCGTGTTAAGCATCCTTCCGATGTTCTTTCCATCGGTCAGGAAATCGAAGTCCTCATTCGTGACGTTGATGTTGAAAAGCAGCGTGTATCCCTCGGTTACAAGCAGCTTCAGCCCAAGCCCTGGACCATGGCTGACCAGAAGTACCCCGTTGGTACCGTTGTGGAAGGTAAGGTCGTTCGTATCGTGCCCTTCGGCGCATTCGTAGCCCTTGAGCCCACCATCGATGGTCTGATCCACATTTCTCAGGTTGGCGTAAAGCGCATCGTTAAGGTTGAAGATGAAATCAACGTTGGCGATATCGTCCGCTGCAAGGTTCTCGATGTGAACCCCGAAGCCAAGCGCATCAGCCTCAGCCGCCGCGAAGTGATCCTTGAGGAGAACCCCGAGATCGCCGAAGAACTCGCCAAGGAAAAGGCCGAGCGTGAACGTGTTGCTGCAGAACGTGCCGAACAGCGCGCTGCCGCACAGGAAGCTGCCAAGCAGCAGCAGCAGGCTCGTCAGGAGCGCCACAACAGTGAGCGTGCCGAGCGTCCCGAGCGCAGCGAGCGCCGTGAGCGTCCTCGCCGTGAGGATGCGGATTACGATCTGCCGCCGGTACAGTCTTCCACCACTTCTCTTGCAGACCTGTTCGCAGGCTTCAGCGTAGAAGACTAATTCTCAAACAAAAAAGGCCGCATCATGCGGCCTTTTTTTCGTGCTTTCAACGGAGAATAAAATATAGTATAATAATGATGTATGGCGCTGAGAGGTGAATTCTATGGCAACGAAAAAGAAAAATGCAAAACCCGTCAAACAAAACGATGAACAGAATCGCCGTGAGGTGATCGGCATTTGCCTGATTGCCGTAGGTTTGTTTTTGGGCGCAAGCCTTTATTCCGATGCGGTGGGTCTCGTCGGAAAAGGCATCAGCAGCTTTTTCTTTGGTTTGTTTGGCATGGCAGGATACGTTGTTCCTGCTGTTGTTGTCGCCTTTGGCGTACTTGCCATCATCTTTTCGGAAAAACCGCTTCGTGGGCATACGTTGGTTTTGATTTTGGTCAGCGTTTTTTCCATTCTTTCTCTGTTCCATATCCATGCAAGGCCTTCCGTTGAAAACATCTCGCTGTTTGAATATTATAAAGACGCCTATTCCTTCGGTACTTTGTACAGAGCCGGCGGAGGCATTCTTGGATCGCTTCTTGCATATCCTTCGTTGATCCTGATCGGAAAAATCGGCGCTTATATCCTTTTTATTGCCTGCCTGATCATTGTCTTCCTTGTTGTGACTAAGCTTTCCATTAAGAGCACAGGGGAAAAGATCGGGGAAAGCATTAAAAGCGGCGTTGATCATATGGCAGCGCAGCGCGAACAGCGAAAGACCGAGCTTTATTCAGAAAATCTTCTGACTGAGAAGACGGAGAAGACGGATAAGCCGAAAAAGAAAAAAACAGCTGAAAAGAAAATGGATTTTCCGACAATGGAGGAAATCCCACAAAAGAAGCAGCCGAAAAATAAGCAGAAGACCGATATATTTACTATGGTTCCTGCAGAGGATGCTGCAGACGACGGCAGCGTGAAACATTCTGCCACAGATCTCACGTTTATGCCCACAACGGGAAAAATCGAACGCAAAAAGAAAAACGCCCCTGCTGTGGATGAACAGGGCGATTTTATCTTCCGTGGGCTGGATGAGCCCCTTGAAGACGGAACCTATTTTACCTCTGCGTACATACCGCCTGTTGCGGAGGAAGAGAGGGTATCCCGCATTTCCGACCATGCACCCGTTGAAGATGAACCGCTTCATCCGGATGAGCTGATTGAACCGGTCAAAGAAGTTGAGAAACCTTCTGCCAAAGCCGAAGAAACACTCCCTGCAGATGTGGAAAGCATTTCTGCTGCAGCGCCCGTGATCGAATATCAGCGTCCGCCGTTTACGCTGCTGAACAATCCCGATCCCAATGCGGAACACGGTACGGAGTCTCCGCAGGAAAAGGCAAAACTGCTTGTGGATACTCTTGCAAGCTTTAATATCAGCGCAAGGATCCTCAATATCAGCGTGGGACCTGTGATCACACGCTTTGAACTGCAGCCTGCGCAGGGTGTGCGTGTGAACCGCATCACGACGCTTTCGCAGGATATTGCTCTTGCACTTGCGGCACCCCGTGTACGCATTGAAGCACCCATTCCGGGCAAAGCAGCTATCGGTATTGAGATCCCCAACAAAAGTACGGCACCTGTTTTGCTCCGTGAGGTCGTTGAGTCCAAAGAATATATTGCCGCAAAGTCCCCGATCGCCTTCGCCCTTGGCAAAGACATTGCAGGCAAGGTGATGTTTGCCGACCTTGACAGGATGCCGCACCTTTTGATCGCAGGTTCTACAGGTTCCGGTAAAAGCGTATGCATCAACGATATCATCATCAGCATGATCTATAAATCCGCACCGAGCGATGTGAGGATGATCCTCATCGATCCCAAGGTTGTGGAAATGAAGGTATTTTCGACGCTGCCGCACCTGCTGCTGCCTGTTGTGACGGATCCTAAAAAGGCTGCAGGCGCTTTGAAATGGGCAGTTTTGGAAATGGAACAGCGCTATCAGAAGATGGCTGCAAAGAATGCCCGTGGGCTTGATCGGTACAACTCGCTGGTTGAGCCGGAAGAGAAACTGCCTCGTATCGTCATTGTGATCGACGAGCTCGCCGATCTTATGATGGTTGCTGCGAAGGATGTGGAAGAATCTATCTGCCGAATCGCACAGCTTGGCCGTGCTTCCGGTATCCATCTGATCGTCGCCACACAGCGTCCTTCCACCGATATTATTACGGGTCTTATCAAGGCAAACATTCCTTCACGCATTGCGTTTATGGTTTCTTCCGCCGTGGATTCCCGTGTTATCATGGATGAAAGCGGTGCTGAAAAGCTGCTTGGTAAGGGCGACATGCTCTTCCATGCAAACGGCGCCAGCAAGCCGGTACGTGCACAGGCGGCATTCGTTTCGGATGAAGAAGTGGAACGGGTGATGGATTTCTTTGGAGAAAACCAATCCCTACCTCCCGTTCGGGAAAGTGCATTTGAAGAACTGACGGGCGCAGGCGGATCCGGTGCACAGGGAAACGGAAAACAGGAGGATGACCTTCTTCCCGAAGCCGTCAAGATCGTTCTCGATAGTGGACAAGCGTCTATTTCGATGATCCAGCGCCGTCTGCGTGTAGGCTACGCCCGTGCGGCAAGGCTCATTGACATTATGGAACAAATGAAGATCGTCAGCGGATTCGATGGAAGCAAGCCCCGCAAACTTTTGATCGACCATGCGGAATATAATCGGATCTTTGGCGGCGGATATGAAACGGAGGATAAGGAAGAATGACGAAAGTCGGCGTTGTTTCACTTGGATGCTCCAAAAACCAGGTGGATACCGAGCGCATACTTGGGTGCTTTTCCGATGCGGGATATACTATTACACCCTATCCGCAGGAAGCAGAAGTGATCCTTGTGAACACTTGCGGTTTTATTACCCCTGCAAAAGAGGAGTCCATCAATACCACTTTTGAAATGGCGCAGTATAAAGAGCAAGGCAACTGCAGGCTGCTTGTGATGTCCGGTTGTTTGAGCCAGCGATACGGTGCTGAGCTTGAGGAAGCGATGCCGGAAGTAGACCTTTTCTGGGGAGTAAAAGATTCGGAAGGTCTTGTGAGGAAAGTGTCGCAAATGCTTGGTAAACCGTCTGACTGCAGGATGAGCGGAAAGCGCATCCTGACCACGCCCTCCTATAGCGCATATCTGCGTATTGCAGACGGTTGTGACAACCGCTGCACTTATTGCGCAATTCCCCTTATCAGAGGAGGACGTAACAGTGTACCGATGGACAATCTGATCACCGAAGCAAAACAGCTTGCGGATAACGGCGTGAAGGAACTGACGCTCATTGCGCAGGATACCTCCGCTTATGGCAGTGAACTGTACGGAAAACCCATGCTTGCAGAGCTGCTCAAAGAGCTGTGCAAGATCGATGCCCTCGAATGGGTGCGTGTGCTGTATGCATATCCGAATACAGTAACGGAAGAGCTGATCGATACGATGCTTGAAAATGAAAAGATCGCAAAGTATATCGATATGCCGATCCAGCATATCGACCCTAAAATGCTGGTCGATATGAACCGCCACGGAACAAAAGAGCATATTGAACACATGATGCGCTACATCAGAAATGCGTCCGACCGCTTTATCCTGCGCACCACCGTGATGCTCGGCTTCCCCGGTGAGACAGAAGAACAATTCGGCCGATTGGCTGAATTCATGAAAGAGTATCCTTTTGACCGTGTGGGTGCGTTTACATACTCTCCTGAGGAAGGAACCCCCGCTGCCGTCAGAGACGATCAGGTAGAAGAAAGCGTAAAACAGCGCCGCCTTGATGCGATCATGCAGGCGCAGCAGGATATCTCGCTGAAACTGAATCAGCGGCGTGTCGGCAGGGTAGAGAAGGTACTTATCGAGCGTGTTTCCGGCAATACGGCTTATGGAAGAAGCTATGCGGAGGCACCGGATGTGGACGGCATGATTGCCGTATCCGGTATCAAAGGAAAAGATATCAAACCCGGTATGTTTATCCCCGTTAAGCTCACCCGCGCAGACACTTACGATCTGAAAGGAGAACTGTTCTCATGAATTTGCCGAACAAGCTGACGATCCTTCGTATCATTCTTGTACCCGTATTTGTGGCATGTTTCTACCTTCCTATGCAGGGGGCCATGTACCTTGCGGGTGCTGTTTTCATCATTGCATACATCACGGATATGCTCGATGGCCATATCGCCAGAAAGTACAACCTCGTCACGGACTTCGGGAAACTGATGGATCCCATGGCGGACAAGCTTCTGACCGCTGCAGCCATGATCATGCTGACTGCCGAGGGCATGTGTTCGCCCATCGCAACGCTCGTCACCATCGGCCGTGAGCTTGTGATCAGCGCTTTCCGCTTGGTCAGCGCTACGCAGGGCGTTGTGATCGCTGCGGGAAACATCGGCAAGCTGAAGACGTTGACACAGTTTATCGGCATCTCGCTGATGCTTCTCGGAAATCCTGTTTTCGGCATGATCGGCATCCCGATGGATCAGATCATGATCTGGATCTCGGTTATGCTTGCTGTATGGTCCTGCGCGGACTATATCGTACGCAATGTCAAAGCGCTGAAGTTCGACTGAAAGGAACTTTGATCCTATGACAGCAGAGATCATTTCTGTCGGCACAGAGCTGCTGATGGGGAATATTCTGAATACAAATGCCCGGTATATCTCGCAAAAGCTGTGCGATCTTGGTATCAACTGCTTTTTTCAAACAACGGTGGGTGATAATCACGATCGCCTTGTGCAGGCGGTGGATATTGCGCTCTCACGGGCGGATATCCTGATTTTGACCGGCGGTCTTGGACCCACAGCAGATGATTTAACGAAAGAAACCGTTGCGGATGCCTTTGGACGCACCATGCGGAACGATCCTGTTTCCGAAGCGTATATCCGTGCACGTTTCGCTTCTTCCGGCAGGGAGATGACACCGAATAATCTGAAGCAGGCTATGTTTCCGGAGGGCGCTATCATCATGCCGAACCCGAACGGTACCGCCCCGGGCTGCATCGTTGAAGACGGAGAAAAAGCGGCTATCCTGCTTCCGGGACCGCCCCACGAGATGGTGCCCATGTTTGATACATCCGTGATGCCGTATCTTGAGAAAAAAAGCGGTCACATGCTGTATTCTCACGTGGTGCGAGTATACGGCATAGGAGAATCCGCTGCGGAATACAGATTGAAAGATCTGATGGCGCAGCAAACAAATCCCACCATTGCGCCTTATGCACTTTCGGGAGAGATGAAGCTTCGTGTCACCGCACGCTGCAAAGATGCGGCCGAGGGGGAACTTTTGATGGCTCCGGTTCTCAGGGAAATCAAAAAAACACTCGGCGATGCCGTTTATTCCGTCAACGATCAGGAACTGCACGAAGTGTGCGCATCGCTTTTGAAAGAGCACCGCAGGACTTTGGCGGTTGCGGAAAGCTGTACAGGAGGCATGATCGCATCCAAACTCGTATCCGTGCCCGGCATTTCGGAGTGGCTGACGGAAGGGCTTGTGACATATTCCAACGAATCCAAAATGCGGCGGCTTGGAGTGAAAAGGGAGACCCTCGATGCGTTCGGTGCGGTAAGTGAAGAAACAGCCCGGGAAATGGCGGAAGGCGTCAGGCTTTCCTCCGGCTCCGATATCGGTATTGCGACAACAGGCGTTGCAGGCCCCGGCGGCGGCACACCGAGGCATCCTGTCGGATTGGTTTATATCGCACTTGCATCACAAACCGGTACCTATGTGCGCAAATTGCAGCTTTCCGGTTCAAGAGAGCGCATTCGCAATGCAGCTGCGCTGCAGGCGCTCGATATGCTGCGCCGATATTTTTTAGGAAATCTGCAAATTGGGTGATGCAAAAAAACCGAACATATGTTAGAATAAGATAAACCACACAAAAGTTCGGTTTTTGCATAATACAACTTAAAGTTTGACTACGCAACAAATACTTTTTTGTAAAGGACGGTACTGCCCGCTATGGCAATGGAAAAAGAAAAAGCATTGGAGATGGCGTTAAGCCAGCTTGAAAAACAGTTCGGTAAAGGCACCGTGATGAAACTTGGCGATGCCGCATCGAAAATCACTGTTTCCACGATCCCTTCCGGTTGCCTTGAGCTTGATTTTGCGCTGGGCGTCGGCGGCATTCCCCGCGGCAGGATCATCGAGATCTACGGCCCCGAATCCTCCGGTAAAACCACCATTGCGCTTCACGCCATCGCAGAGGCCCAGAAGCTTGGCGGTATTGCGGCTTTTATCGATGCCGAGCATGCGCTCGATCCCGTTTATGCCGAAAATCTCGGTGTAAACGTGGATGAGCTCTATGTTTCCCAGCCTGATACCGGTGAGCAGGCACTCGAGATCTGCGAAGCGCTCGTGCGCAGCGGTGCAATGGATATCGTGGTCATCGACTCTGTTGCCGCCCTTGTTCCCAAGGCAGAACTGGAAGGCGACATGGGCGATTCCCACGTAGGTCTTCAGGCAAGGCTCATGTCTCAGGCGCTCAGAAAGCTTGCCGGCGTGATCAGCAAGTCCAACACCATCGTCATTTTCATCAACCAGCTGCGTGAAAAGGTAGGCGTGATGTTCGGCAATCCGGAAACCACTACCGGCGGTAAGGCGCTTAAGTTCTACGCATCCATCCGCCTTGATGTGCGGCGTATCGATTCCATCAAAAACGGTGCGGAAGTTGTGGGCAACAGGACCCGCATCAAGGTGGTGAAGAACAAGGTTGCGCCGCCGTTCAAGATCGCAGAGTTCGACATCATCTACGGCGAGGGCATTTCCCATGAAGGTTCCGTGCTCGATATGGCCGTCAACCATAAGATCATCAGCAAGACCGGCGCCTGGTATTCCTACGGCGATATGCGTATGGCACAGGGAAGGGACAATGCAAGGCTTTTCCTGAAGGATAACAGCGAGCTTTGCGATGAGATCGAACGCAAGCTTCGTGCGGATCTTGCAGCCGAAATGGGCCGTGGGGGCGACGCTGCAAACTCTTTTGACGAAGAGTAACGAAACGACAAAATAATAACCGGGTGAAGTCAAGGATGCGTTGCACGCATTCTTGACTTTTATTTTCTGCAGGTTTACAATAACTATGAGTGCTTATATCGGTGTGTATTTTCATAGATTGTTTAAGTTTATGAAATATTGTCCATGCATACTGAGTAGTGTGATACTCGGCATTTGTATATAAATCTGGAGGTGTACTATTGTCAGTCAATGATATCATCATCCCCATTGCTGTTGGGGTTGCATGCTTGGCTGCCGGAGGTTTTGGGGGATATTACTATCGCCGCAATATCGCGGAAGCCAAAGTGGCAAAGGCAGAAGATGCCGTAAAACAAATGATCGACGATGCGCAGAAGCGCGCAGAAAGCATCAAAAAAGAAATCATTCTTGAGGCAAAAGAAGAAGTTTACCGCATTAAAAGCGAAAACGAAAAGGAAAACCGTGATCGCCGCAACGAGCTGCAGCGTGCAGAGCGCAGGCTTGTGCAGCGTGAGGAAACTCTTGATAAGAAGCTTGATGGTGTTGAACAGCGTGAAAGCGCACTGAACAAGAAGCAGAAGGAAGTGGAAGAACTCGAAGCATCCATTCAGGATCTTCACGACCGCCAGCTGAAAGAACTTGAAACGATCTCCGGTATGTCTATGGACGAGGCAAGGGAGATCCTTCTGAGCAATGTAGAACGTGATGCCCGCCATGAAGCGGCGCTTATGATCCGCGACATCGAAGCCAAAACAAAGGAAGAGGCTGATAAGCGTGCCCGCAATATCGTTTCCATGGCGATCCAGCGCTGCGCTGCGGATCATGTGGCAGAGACCACTGTTTCCGTAGTTGCGCTTCCCAACGATGAAATGAAGGGCCGCATCATCGGTCGTGAAGGCCGCAATATCCGCACCCTTGAAACAGCGACCGGTGTCGACCTCATCATCGATGATACGCCCGAAGCTGTCATCCTTTCCGGCTTTGATCCCGTTCGCCGTGAGATCGCACGCATTGCCCTTGAAAAGCTCATCATGGATGGCCGTATCCATCCTGCACGCATCGAGGAAATGGTGGAAAAGGCTCGCAAGGAAGTCGACGTTCAGATCCGTGAGGCCGGCGAACAGGCCATCTTTGAAACCGGCATCCACGGACTGCACCATGAGCTTGTGAAGGTGCTTGGCCGCCTCCGTTACCGCACCAGTTATGGCCAGAATGTTCTGAAGCACTCTATTGAGGTTTCCCATCTTGCCGGCATCATGGCCGCTGAGATCGGCGCCAATGTGGGTCTTGCAAAGCGTGCGGGTCTGCTTCACGATATCGGCAAGGCTATCGACCACGAGGTGGAAGGTCCCCATATCCAGATCGGTGCAGATCTTGCGAAGAAATACCGTGAGAACAATCAGGTCGTCAATGCCATCATGGCACACCATGGCGATGTGGAGCCGGCTACGGTGGAAGCCGTCCTTGTACAGGCTGCCGATGCCATCTCTGCTGCACGCCCCGGTGCACGCCGTGAAACGCTTGAAAACTACATCAAGCGCCTTGAAAAGCTTGAAGAGATCGCCAACTCCTTCGAGGGTGTCGATAAGTCCTATGCCATTCAGGCGGGCCGTGAAGTTCGCATCGTAGTGAAACCCGAAAATG
The DNA here is from genome assembly GCA_017435905.1 of Clostridia bacterium. Lineage (GTDB taxonomy): Bacteria > Bacillota > Clostridia > Christensenellales > CAG-138 > UBA1685. The sequence goes on from JAFSEB010000078.1 coordinate 36,877, forward strand.
TGAACGATGCTGACACCATCATCATGGCAAAGGAGATCGTCAAGCGCATTGAGACCGAGCTTGAGTATCCCGGTCAGATCAAGGTCAACGTGATCCGCGAAACTCGTGCCGTTGAATTTGCAAAATAATCAAATCATACCGATCAAGGATATGCCTTCGCATATCCTTGATTTTTATGCGAAACGGGAGGGAAGAGAATGATTCCGGTTGCCGATGCTCACTGTGATTTCCTGTATTACATGTTTCATGATAATTACAGCCTGAAAACCGTGAAAGAGAAGCAGGCTGTCAGCCTGCCTATGATGCGAAAAGGCGGGGCAGCGCTGCAATTCTTTGCTGCGTGGGTGGACCCGGATATGAAAACAGCACCGCTCCAGCAATGCCTTTGGCTGATCGATGCATATTACAGAATGCTGGAAGAGTGTGCTTCGGAAGGGATCGTTCCCTTTACGAAGGAATTTGATCCTATAGGAGGAAAGATCGGCACGGTGCTGACGGTTGAAGGCGGAGAAGCCGTCATGGCACAGGAAGAGAATCTCCGTATGCTGTACAGGCTTGGCGTCAGAGCGATGACACTGACATGGAACGCAACGAATGAACTTGCTCATCCCGCCATGAGCAGGCTCAACCGTGGTTTGACAAAACGGGGAAAGGCGATCGTAAAAGAAATGGATCGGATCGGCATGGCGGTGGATGTAGCCCATCTGAGCGACGCCGGCATCGATGATATTCTTTCCATTGCCACCCGTCCGATTTTTTCTTCGCATACCAACGCAAGGGCGGTTCTTTCCCATAAACGCTCGTTGACAGACCGGCACATCCGTGAAATCGCAAAATGCGGCGGTGTTATCTGTATCAATTACTTTCCGCCGCAGCTGTCAAAGCAGCCAACGGCGTGTATTGACGACATTGTCAGACACATTATGCATGTGGTAAATGTAGCAGGCGTGGAACATGTGGCGCTTGGTTCCGATTTTGATGGGATGAACGAATATCCGAGAGATCTGAAAAATTGGGGTGACGTTCCTTTGCTTCTTGATGCGCTGCTGAAGGTCGGGTTGAAAGAAGACGATGTAAGGCGCATTGCTTACCATAACCTTAGGGATTATATCGTGCAGTTTTATTAAAGAGAATTGAGTAAAGAAAAAAGCCTGACAAAATGTCAGGCTTTTTGGCAGGGGCAGAAAGACTCGAACTCTCAAGAACGGTTTTGGAGACCGCTATGTTACCATTACATCATGCCCCTTCAAAGCAACGATGGTATTATAACACCGAAGAAACAATCCTGTCAATGCATTTCTTTATAAAGTATGTGAAAGTTTTCTGTTCCACAACAGGTTGATTTCTTCGTTGCGGATCGCATCATTTCGGGCTATAATGATATAAGTGTTATTATGCATATGAGGTAATATCGTGGAAAAATTCGTTGAAATTACTGCTGCAGGCCTTCAGGATACCTTTGCTGCGGCGGACAGGATCTTAAAAGAGATGCAGGGCTGCGGCAGAAAGTATTATGTGGAATCATACGGCTGCCAGATGAATGAGCATGACGCTGAAAAAATTGCCGGCATGCTGCAGGCGTGCGGCTACAGCAAGGCAGAAACCAAGAATGACGCAAACCTGATCCTTTATAATACATGCTGCATTCGTGAACATGCAGAAAAGCGTGTTTTCGGCAATATCGGCGCGCTGAAAAAGAGAAAGGAAGAGGATCCCGGTCTCATTATTTGTGTGTGCGGCTGCATGATGCAGCAAAAGGCCGTTGCTGACCGGCTTTTCAAGCGTTTTCCCTTTGTGGATATCGTCTTTGGTACGCATGAACTGCACCGTTTTCCGATCCTTCTTGAAAAAGCGCTTTCAGGTGAACGTGTGATCTCCGTTCGTGAATCGGACGGTGAAGTGGTGGAGGATCTTCCCGTTATCAGAAACGGCAGCTTTTCCACCTTTGTTACGATCACCTACGGCTGCAATAATTTCTGCTCGTACTGCATCGTGCCTTATGTTCGCGGGCGTGAGCGCTCCCGTTCTCCCGAAAACATCGTAAATGAGGTACGGGAACTTGTACGTCAGGGATATAAGGAGATCACGCTTCTTGGGCAAAATGTCAATTCCTATCGCTATGACGATGTGGATTTCCCGGAGCTTCTTCGCCAGGTGAACGAGGTGGAAGGGGATTTTCGCATTCGCTTTATGACTTCTCACCCGAAGGATCTTTCCCCGAGGCTGATCGATGCCATGGCAACCCTTGATAAGGTCTGCAATCACATCCATCTGCCGGTGCAGTCGGGCAGCAACGCGATCCTTTCTGCCATGAACAGAAAGTATACACGGGAAAAGTATTTTGCGCTCGTGGACGCTATTCGGGAAAAGGTAGACGGCGTTGAGCTGACTTCGGATTTTATTGTCGGTTTCCCCGGTGAAACGGAAGAAGATTTTGAAGACACTCTTGACCTTGCAAGACGTGTCGGTTTTTCTGCGGCATATGTGTTCATGTATTCGCCGAGAGCCGGAACGAAAGCTGCAAAAATGGAAAATCAGATCCCGGAAGAGGTCAAAAAAGAGCGTCTTCTCAGGCTGAATGCATGCAATGCCGAACAGCTGCAGGCTGCGAATGCAGGAAAATACGTTGGCACAAACGGAACTGTTCTTGTGGAAGGCTGCGATACCCGAGGACCTTCCTCAATGGCTTACGGCAAGCTGACGAACTTCAAAATGGTTTATTTCCCCGGCGGCCCCGAACTCATCGGCAAACTGTGCCGGGTCAATATTACAGATACCCAGAATAATTCGCTGATCGGTGAATTGGCGGATTGACAGAAATTGGAGGTAAATAATGGTAATCGATAAAGCAAGAGATCTTGGTATTGCGCTGAGCGAGTCTCCCGAATTCAAAAGGATGATGGCTGCCCGTGCAGCTATGGAAGAGAATGAGACGATCATGAACACCATCGATCTTGTTCATGAAAAACAACGTCTTGTCAGCGACCTTCTTGCAGAAGGTTCACTGAGCGAAACACGCTTTAATATTGCCTCGCTCACTCATGAGATCGAAGATCTTCAGACTGAATTGATGTCATCCGAGCCCTTTAAAGAGATGATGGAATCGCAGCATCATTTTGAAAACCTCATGAAGCGTGTAAACAAGATCATCGCTACCTGCGTTGGTGCCGACTTCGGCGGCGAATCCGCATCTGACAGCTGCGGCGGAAACTGCGCATCCTGCAGCGGCTGCAAACATTAATTTTTTTTGATCCACATTTGTCTCGGAAGGAGTAATTCCACATGCCGGCAACTCTTACGCCTATGATGCAGCAGTATCTTGACCTGAAGGAGAAGTACAGCGATTGTTTGCTGTTCTTCCGCCTTGGGGATTTTTACGAGATGTTTTTCGAAGATGCTCTGACCGCATCAAGGGAGCTTGATATCGTTCTTACCGGACGGGATTGCGGACTTGAAGAGCGTGCGCCAATGTGCGGTGTGCCGCACCACTCCGTGGATAATTACATCAGCAGGCTGATCGAGAAAGGCTTTAAGGTTGCAGTATGTGAACAGCTCACGGATCCTGCTCTTTCCAAAGGGCTTGTGGAACGTGATGTGGTGCGTGTATATACGCCCGGTACGGTCATTGAGGAAAGTATGCTCAATGAGCGGAAAAACAACTATATCGCATCGCTGTTTCTTTGCGAAAAGACCCTCGGCATGGCGTACTGCGATGTGTCAACGGGCGAGTTTACGGTCTCGGAATTTAACAGCGATAAGTGGGCGGAAGAGCTGATCGATGAGCTTGCCAGGATCATGCCCACGGAGATCATTGCAAACGATGCGCTTTTCATGCAGGAACAGCTTGTAAAACGCCTGCAGCGCGCGAGCTTTCTTGAGTGCTATGCAGGCTGGGCTTATGAACAGGAGCAGGCTGCAGAGCGTCTTTGCAAACATTTTGCGGTGCAAAATCTTTCCTGCTTCGGCTGTGAAAAACTCGTTTCTGCCATTGCTGCGGCAGGAGCACTGTTAAATTACCTTGAGGAGACGCAGAAAAACTCCCTTGCACATATCAGAAAGATCTCTGTTTTGCGCCGCTCCCTTTATATGAGCCTAGATGCGTCCACAAGGCGAAATCTTGAACTGACGCAGCCCCTGCGCTTTGAGGGCAGCAAGAAGAGCACCCTATTGTACCTTCTTGATAAAACCACCACCGCAATGGGTGCAAGGCTGCTTCGTGCCTGGCTTGAACAGCCTCTTCAGACTATGGATGACATCAATATGCGCCTTGATGCGGTTGATGAACTTGTGAAAAATCCCGTGGCACGGGAAGGGTTGAAAGCTGCACTTAATTCCATTTATGATATCGAACGCCTTTGCAGCCGTATCGCATACGGAACCGTACACGCAAGGGATTGCGATGCGCTTCGTGCGTCGCTTCTTAGGCTTCCTGATGTGATCGCAGCACTTGATGTTCTTGAAGCCCCTGCGTTTCGCCGCATTGCAGTAAATCTTGATGCGATGGAGGATATCGCATCGCTTCTTTGTGCTGCCATTGTGGATACGCCGCCCATCAGCGTTAAAGAAGGCGGCATTATCCGTGATGGTTTTCATCAGGAAGTAGATAGCCTGCGTGAAGCATCCACAAACGGAAAAAGCTGGATCGCCAAGATGGAATCGGATGAGCGCACCGCAACGGGCATCAAAAACCTGAAGATCGGCTACAACCGTGTATTCGGATATTATATCGATGTGACGAAATCCTACCAGAACCTTGTTCCGTACCACTACCAGCGGAAACAGACCCTTGCCAATTCGGAGCGCTATATCACGCCCGAATTAAAGGAGCTTGAGGAGACTATCATCGGTGCGGAAGAAAAGCTTGTTGTTCTTGAATATAAGCTTTTTACCGAGATCCGGGAAACGCTTCTCAGTGCTATCGAGCGCCTCCAGAGCGATGCTGCACTGATCGCAGAGCTTGACGTATACCGAGCCCTGGCGCATGTGGCATTTGAAAACGATTACTGCCGTCCTCAAATGCAGAAAAAAGGCAGCATCAATATTGTCGACGGAAGACACCCCGTGGTGGAGCGCACGCTGAAAGACGGCTTTATTCCGAATAATACCCTTCTTGATGCAAAAGACAACCGTCTTTTGATCCTGACCGGCCCCAATATGGCCGGTAAAAGTACATATATGCGTCAGGTCGCACTGATCGTACTCATGGCACATATCGGCTCCTTTGTGCCGGCTAAAAAAGCTGCGATCTCTGTTACGGACCGCATCTTCACCCGTGTCGGTGCATCGGACAACCTTGCTTCCGGACAAAGTACGTTCATGGTTGAAATGAGCGAGGTTTCCAACATCCTCAACAATGCGACCGCAAACAGCCTTCTTATCCTTGATGAGATCGGTCGTGGAACAAGTACCTTTGACGGATTGAGCATTGCATGGGCAGTGCTTGAACACATTGCGGATACAGGAAAATGCGGCGCCAAAACGCTTTTTGCAACCCATTATCATGAGTTGACGGAGCTGGAAGGGAAGCTTCCCGGCATCAAAAATTACCGCATTTCCGTAAAGGAAGTGGGGGATGATATCATCTTCCTGCGGCGTATCGTTCGGGGCGGTGCGGATAAGAGCTTTGGCGTTCAGGTCGCACGGCTTGCAGGTCTTCCCGACAGCGTGATCGCCCGTGCAAAAGAGCTTCTCCGCCAGCTCGAAGCAGCGGATATCAACAGGGATCTTTTCAATGACATTGCTTCATCCGAACGGGATACGCAGCAGTTGACCCTCTTTGGCTCGCCTGCGCCCGATGATATCGTTGCAACGCTGAAACAGATCGATATCGATGCGCTGACGCCCCTTGAAGCACTCAATACCCTTTACGACCTTCATATGCGTGCGAAACTGAAATAAACAGGAAAGGAAGACCTTACGCCGAAAGATGAAGCGGATCAAAGTATTAAATCAATATACGGCCAACCAGATCGCTGCAGGCGAGGTCGTTGAACGTCCTGCCTCGGTGGTCAAGGAATTGGTTGAAAATGCCATCGATGCCGGCAGTACATCCATTGTGATCGAAACGAAGGGTGGGGGACTTGAATCCATCCGTGTAACCGATAACGGCAGCGGCATTGCAGCCGATGACGTGGAGACCGCTTTTCTGCGTCATGCAACAAGCAAGATCGGTACGGCAGAGGATCTTTCTCATATTGAAACGCTCGGTTTCCGCGGTGAAGCGCTTGCCTCGATAGCGGCGGTTGCGCATGTGACCGTTAAAACGAAGATGGAATCCGATGAAGCGGGAACGCTCCTTCGCATCAGCGGCGGCGAGAAAAAAGAGCTCGGCGAGATCGGTGCTGCCGAGGGAACGACAATGCTTGTTGAGAATCTCTTCTATAACGTCCCTGCCAGGCTGAAGTTTATGAAGAGTCCCCGAAGCGAAGCGGCATATATCAGCGATTATGTTTCAAGAATGCTGATGGCGCACCCTGAGATCGCATTCAAACTTATACAAAATGGAAAAACAGTGTTCCAAAGCGCGGGAAACGGCAGCCTTCGGGATGCTGTATACTGCGTTTACGGAGCCGATGTATTTCCGCACCTTCGTGAGGTGTTCTATGATGACGGCTACGTTAAACTGAGCGGCTATATCGGCACAGAACAAGCCTCACGGAATAACCGCAATGCGCAATCTTTCTATATCAACTCACGCTATATCAAGTCACAAAAACTCTCATATGCGCTGCAGCGTGCGTACGATATGCGCATCATGACAGGGCGTTTTCCTTTTGCAGTGCTCAATATCACCATCGCAGCATGTGAGATCGATGTAAACGTGCATCCCAACAAGCTTGATGTTCGCTTTAAAAACGAAGAGCGCATTATGCGTGCCGCAACCATTGCAGCACGACAGGCTTTGGGCGATCCCGTTGCTGCTCCATCCTATTTTTCGGTGCCTGAGAAGCCTTTCACTCCAATCGGCCAAATGGCTGAAACCGAAAAAACCGTTATTTCAAATGCAGAACTGCCCAAAATCAAAGAGTTTTCCCCGAAAGAAAAGCCGGATGAGCCCGGAGAAAAGCCGATCCCGGCCGATCAGCCGCAGTTTGTGCATGAAATGCGCAAGAAGCAGGAAACCGCTATCCCTGCAGCTTTTCTGCAAACAAAGCCTGATACAAAGCCGGCGGTATTAAAGGAAACAGCAAGGGCGGCTATTCCAACATACAGTTTCCCTCCTCAAACGAAGAACATACCGCTTTCCGTTGTGCATGAGGAGCACAAAGCGGTCATTCAGGAGAAACAAGATCAGCCGATGCCGTCTGCTGTCCCTGCTCCCTCTGTAAAGCCGCAGCAGACACGTTTCGCCTGCAGTACATACAGCATTATTGGACAGGTTTTCCAGTGTTATTGGCTCGTGCAGCAGGATGATACACTTTTCTTTATTGACCAGCATGCCGCCCATGAGCGCAGGCTTTACGAGCAGTTGGCCGAAAAAGGTGTCGCTGCACAATCCCAGATGCTTTTGATCCCTGAGATCGTAAAGCTGACCCCCATCGAATACGAAACATTGATGGACAACCTTCCTCAGTTTGAGGAGATCGGGTTTGAAATCGAAGAATTCGGCATGCTGACCGTCAGCGTGCGTGCTGTGCCCCATTTGATCGGGCAACCCGAAACGGTTCCTTTTTTGCACGAAGCGATCGGTTTGCTTGATCGGAAAAACCGGCTTTCCACCGTTGAACTGAAACGTGCCGCTTTAATACAGGCTTCCTGTAAACATGCTGTAAAAGCCGGCGCCGCCCTTGCAAAAGAAGAGATCGAGGCGCTGCTTGCGCAATACGAAACTGAAGGCATTCCGATGACCTGTCCTCACGGCCGTCCTGTTATGGTAAAAATGAGCAAGCTTGAATTTGAAAAGCTGTTCAAACGGGTGCTTTGATATGAACAGTAAGAAACCTTTGTTTTTTATCATTGGCCCCACGGCAAGCGGCAAAACGTCCGTTTCCATCGAGCTCGCCAAAAGGATGAATGCGGAGATCGTATCCGCAGATTCCATTCAGGTGTACAAAGGGCTTGATATCGGCTCCGCAAAGCCGACCGAAGAGGAACGCAAGGGCATCGTGCACCATTTGATGGGCATTGCTGAGCCTGACGAGCCAAAGTTCAGCGTAGCTCGGTTCCATGAGCTGGCAGAGGCTTGCATTGTCGATATCCACCGCCGCGAAAAGCAGGCACTTGTTGTGGGCGGAACGGGTCTTTATGTCAATTCGCTCACATATCCGCTTGATTTTACCGGGGCAGCAGCGAATGATGCCATCCGTGAAAAGTATGCCGTGCTGGAAGAACAAAGCCCGGGCGCCGCACATGCGCTTCTTCAAAAAGTGGACCCTGCATCTGCACAGCGTCTGCATCCAAATGACAAAAAGCGTGTGATCCGTGCGCTTGAGGTGTTCGAACTCACCGGAAAACCGATCTCTGAGAACGGCCCCGGTTTTACGGCGCTCGATGAAGATAAGCTGCCGTACCGACCTTGTATTGCAGGTCTTACCATGCCCCGTGAACTTCTTTATCACAGGATCGAATTGCGTGTGGACATGATGATCGCACAGGGACTTGTGGAAGAGGTCGAAAAACTTGTTTCCAAGGGCTATACGGTAGATCTTCCTTCTATGCAGGGATTGGGCTATAAAGAACTGATTCCGGTCGTAAAAGGTGAAAAACGGCTGAGCGATGCCGTCGAGGATATCAAACGTGAAACACGCCGTTTTGCCAAGCGGCAGATCACATGGTTCAAACGTGACCAGCGTATACGGTGGTTCGATATTACGCATTATGCCGATCCGACTTTATTGGCAGATGATATTGAGCTTTACTTCCGATCGGCGCAGAAAGGGGAATCTTATGGCGGCTGAAGCACAACGTCCCGCAAACCTTCAGGATGCATTTCTGAATTATCTTCGGAAAGAGCTGATCCCGGTTACTGTCCATGTGATGAACGGATATCAGCTTAATCACCTGATCATCAAAAGCTTTGACAGCTATGCAGTTCTTGCATCCTCCGGCGAAAAGCAGCTTCTTCTCTACAAGCATGCGATCTCCACGATCACACCGGAAAGGAATACGAACTTTGAGATCAGCGGAAAATAAAGAATCAGCGAGGAACAAACAATGATTGATATGAACAAAACCGGCCTTGCGGCCTTTGGGATCTCTTCAAAGACCCAGGAACTTGTAAAGAAGGCAGAAGAAGATCTTGCGCCTGTTTTTGCACGCATTGAGGATACGGAGTACCATAATCAGGCAAAGGTCCTCCGTGCACTGCAGGAAGAAAAGATCGCCCTGCATCACTTTGCACCCACAACAGGTTACGGCTACGATGACATCGGCCGTGACACCCTTGACAAGGTCTTTGCACGGGCACTCGATGCGGAAGATGCCCTTGTGCGTCCTCAGTTCACATCCGGCACTCATGCCATTTTTACTGCCCTTTCAGGGCTTCTCGAACCCGGTGATGTGATGCTTGCGGCGACCGGCCGCCCTTATGATACGCTTGAAAAGGCTATCGGCATTTCCGGTGATGAATACGGTTCTCTTCGCCGTCAGGGCGTTTTTTACGAGGAAGTACCACTGACGGAAGACGGCAAGATCGACACGCCCGCTGTGGTCAAGGCGCTTCTTGAAACGGATGCCGCCATGGTCTATTTTCAGCGTTCCCGCGGTTATTCCTGGCGTAATGCACTGCTGCCCGAAACCGACCTTGCGCCGGCTTTCCGTGCTGTCAGGGAAGCAAAGCCCGATTGCCTGATCGTCGTGGATAACTGTTACGGCGAGTTTACGCAGAAAGCGGAAGCTACCGCCTTCGGTGCGGATGTGATCATCGGATCTCTCATTAAAAACCCCGGCGGCGGCATCGCACCCACCGGCGGCTATATTGCCGGTACCCATGAAGCCATCGAACGCATTGCACAGCGCCTTACCGTTCCCGGAATGGGCAGGGAAGTGGGGTCCTATGCAGGAAGCTACATGCCGTTTTATCAGGGCGTTTTCCTCGCGCCGCATACAACCGCACAGAGCCTGAAAACCGCAGCGCTCTTTGCACGTGTATTTGAAAACTGCGGAATGGAAACCCTGCCCGCAAGCGATGCGCCCCGCTCCGATATCGTGCAGTCCCTTCGCTTTAAGACGGCAGAGGCGCTCATTGCTTTCTGCAGGAGCATTCAGGCAGCATCTCCGGTCGACAGCTTCGTTGTACCCGAGCCTTGGGATATGCCAGGCTACACAAGTCAGGTCATCATGGCTGCCGGTGCCTTTGTGCAGGGTTCCTCCATTGAGCTTTCTGCGGATGCGCCAATAAAAGAGCCCTACACGGCTTACATGCAGGGCGGCTTAACTTACGGTCACGGAAGGCTTGGTGTCATGCTGGCACTTGAAGCGATGCGTAAACTCAATATTTGCGAATAAGGCCAACGACCTTGCCATCGATGGCGACATCTTTTGCATCAACAATGATGGGCTCCATGCTGTGATTCTCTGGCTGGAGCCTGATTTTTTGTCCTTTTTCAAAGAACAGGCGTTTGACCGTTGCGGTCTCTCCGGAAACACGGGCAACCACAACATCGCCCTGGCGAACATCAAGACCTTTGTCGACAATGATCATATCACCGTCAAAAATGCCGATCTCGATCATACTTTCACCTTGCACATTGAGCGCAAACACTTCGTTATGACCTTTTCCGCGAAGGAACGAATCCGGAAGAGTGATATGATCTTCGATATTTTCTTCCGCAAGGATGGGAAGACCGGCCGCAACATTACCGACAAGGGGAACCGCCCGTGTATTGAAAAATACGGGCTCTTCACGCTGCGGCAAGGTGATGGAGCGCTGCTTGGAGGGATTGAGGTTGATAAGGCCCTTTGCAGCAAGGTTTTGAAGATGCATATGAACGGTAGATGTGGATTTGAGACCGATAGCGGCACCGATCTCGCGTACCGTGGGGGGGATACCGTTTACTTTGATGCATTCACAGATAAAAGCGTATACCGCACTTTGTGTTTCTCCAAGTTTTGGCATATTGATTCTCCTATAACGGAACGAATGTGGTATAATACTATTCGCAGTATACCATATGAAAAACGAAAAATCAAACTTTTGTTCTAATGAATGCGAAAGGACAAGCAATGAACGATAAAAAGAACAGGTTTGCGGAAGACGATTTTTGCGATCTCGAGCCCGGAAAGATTTGTGACAACTGCTGCCGCTGCATCGATAACCCGGAAGCGGAATACAACGGTGTTCTTGCGGATTTTGATATTCTTGCCGATGAATATGTGCTTGACGATGTTTCCGTCCTCAACGATCCGCTGGAGAGACCCGATATCGATCCAAAGCTTTTAGCTGAATGGGAAGAGAAGCTTCGTGCATATGAAACGGAACTTGCTTCCAAAAAGAAACAGGAAGGCGCAGGCGGTCGTGCCGCAGGCCTTCTTGAAGTTGATTTTGATATCTGATTCCGGAAAGTGAAGCAGGGGAGGAATTTATTCCTCCCTGAGCTTGACGACCTTCGCCGCAAGGCGTCGGCGGTCTTCCGATGCTGCTGCATAGTGCTTTCTTGTGGTATTCACATCCTTGTGGCCAAGTACATCGGCAACAAGATATATATCGCCGGTTTCCCTGTAAAGAGTCGTTCCGTAGGTGCTTCTTAGCTTATGGGGCGATATTTTTTTGAGAGGAACTGCGATGGTGGCATATTTCTGCACCAGGTTTTCGACCGCACGAACGGTAATGCGCTTTCTTTGCAGCGAAAGGAAAAGGGCGTTTTCATGCCCCTCCTCCGCAATGATCTTTTCCCGTTCCATCATGTATTCAAGAAGGGCTGCACGGGCTTCATCACCAAAGACAAGAATATCCTGATTTCCGCCTTTTCGGATGATCGAAAACTCGTTTGCGGAAAAATTGATATCATCCATATCGATCCCAACAAGTTCGCTGATACGGATACCGGTGCCAAGGAAAAGTGTCAGTATGGCAAGATCCCGTTTTTCGGTGCGAGCATGATACTTTTTTTGCCGCTCCGTCAACCCGTCACCGTTTTGAACCACGTCAAGAAGGTCAGCCACTTCATTCGGCTCAAGGCGAATGATGGCACGTTCGCGGATGGTAGGGATATCAACAAGTGCCGCAGGGTTGTTTTTGATCTTTTCTTTCTTTAAGAAATATTTGAAAAATGAACGAAGCGTTGAGAGTTTTCTTGCCTTTGCACGGTCACGGTTTACAACTTCCCGGCTTTCATCATCAACATAATAAGAAACATGGGCAAGATACATTTCAATATCCGTGACGGTGATACTGTCAATGTCGGCGAGGGTGATGGAGCGGATGTCTTTTCCTTCAAAGGCAGGCACTTCTGCGATCAGGTAGCGAAAGAAGTTTCGGAGATCACCTGCATAAGCATAACGTGTGCGCACGAGCGTATCGTTTTCGATGCCCCGGAAAAACTCCATACAAAAAGAAGGCAGTTCTTTGGTAAGCTGCCGCAGAAGGATGATATACTCTTTGTACTGTCCCCCAGTAGTTCCGGCTGACATATGGGTCTCTCCTTGCGTTTTATGGTCATATTATAACACATTGTTTCCATTTAATAAAATGATATTGACGAAACTCCTTCGGACGGGTAACATGCAAATAGGCAGTTGAACTGCGTTCCTTATATCAAGCATGTTTTATATGGAAACACCACACATCTGAAAAGGAGAAAACAGCATGAATTGGATCGATATGAGAAGTGACACCGTAACAAAACCCACGGTTGAAATGCGTGCGGCAATGGCTGCAGCGGAAGTGGGAGACGATGTATACCAGGATGATCCTACCACAAACCGGCTTGAGCAGCGTGCGGCGGAAATACTCGGCTTTGAAGCGGCGCTGTTTGTTACCTCAGGCACGATGGGAAACCAGCTTGCCCTGATGTGCAACACGCAGCGAGGCGATGAAGTGATCGCCGGTGCGGATTGCCATATCGTTATGCACGAGGTCGGTGCGGCAGCTGTTCTTTCCGGTGCAAATGTGCGTCAGATCCCTTATGAAAACGGTCTTCCCGTTCCGGAACGCATCCGTAATGCCATCCGCCCCGACGATATCCATGAACCTCGCACAAAGCTGATCTGCATGGAAAATGCATTGGCAAACGGTCGGGTCGTCCCTCTTTCCGTTATGAAGGAAGTATATGAGCTTGCCCATGAAAACGGCATTCCCGTTCACCTGGACGGCGCCCGTGTGTTCAATGCGGCGGCAGCGCTGGACGTTGATGTTAAGGAGATCACGCAGTATACCGACACGATCTCCTGCTGTCTTTCCAAGGGCCTTTGCGCTCCTGTCGGTGCCATTTTCGCAGGAAGCCGTGAAATGGTAGAAAAAGCAAGGCGTTTCCGCAAAATGCTCGGCGGCGGTATGCGTCAGAACGGCATTCTTGCCGCTGCAGGCTTGATTGCAATCGAAAAAATGGTGGATAGGCTCCCAGAAGATCACGCAAACGCACGGTACATGGCGGAGCTTCTCAAGGAGATCTCCTGCATCGAAGTCGATCCCGATTCCGTAGAGATCAATATGGTTTTCTGCAAGATCGACAAGCCGCTTCCCGTTCTTGAAAGCCTTCCCGAGCGCATGAAGGAATATAACGTCCTTATCGGCGGATACGAATGCGGCGAATTCCGCTTTGTTACAAATCACGGTGTTTCAAAGCGTGATGTGGAACATGTTGTCAAATCCCTGAAAGAGGTACTGGAAGAAAATTAAGAAACCGATATGCGGCAAGCGCACGGAGAAAAAACTCCGTGCGCTTTTTCATGAAGAAAAAGAGTGCTTTCCATGTGGTTTTGTACATTGTACGGGTGCAAAAAATACGATATACTTCTAATTGTATCGGCAGATTTTTTATCGGAGGAAAAAGAATGAACCGTTCTGATATGCTTTACGACCAGTTTCTTTCCATTTTGAAAGCAGAATTGATTCCTGCAATGGGCTGCACCGAACCGATTGCCATCGCTTATGCTGCTGCGAAAGCCCGGGCAGTGCTTGGCACCGTGCCGGAAAGCTGCAAGGTGGATGCCAGCGGCAATATCATCAAAAACGTGAAAAGCGTTGTTGTGCCCCATACCGGCGGCATGAAAGGCATTGAGACCGCTTCTGCTGCAGGTATCGTAGCAGGTGATGAGGATGCGCAGCTTGAGGTACTTTCTCATGTAACTCCCGAACAGCAGGATGCGCTGCAGGAATATGCAAGGACCCACAAAATCGAGGTGATCCCTGCACACAACGGCAAGGTATTCTACATCGGTATTCATGTGAAGGCAGGGGAGGACACCGCCAGCGTCATCATTGAAGACTACCACACCAATATCACCAGGATCGAAAAAAACGGCGTCTGCATTTTCGAAAAGAAGGGAGAAACGAAAACTGCAGCAGTGAAGGAAGAAGGTCCCGACAGAAGCCTTCTTACTGTTGAGCGCATCATTGATTTTGCGGACAGCGTTGACATTGCCGATGTTGAAGAAGTGATCGGCAGGCAGATCAACTACAATACTGCGATCTCTGAAGAAGGCCTTCGCGGTAACTGGGGCGCAGAGATCGGAAAGACGCTTTTGAAAATGCGCGGCAGCGACATCAAGACCCGTGTGCGTGCTGCAGCTGCAGCAGGTTCCGATGCCCGCATGAGCGGCTGTGAGCTTCCCGTTGTGATCGTATCCGGCAGCGGCAATCAGGGCATGACTGCCAGCCTTCCCGTGATCGAATACGCAAAGGAGATCGGTGCTTCCAAAGAACAGCTTTACCGTGCGCTTGTAGTATCCGACCTGATTACCATCCATCAGAAGAGCAGCATCGGCAGGCTTTCTGCTTTCTGCGGCGCTGTCAGTGCAGGCTGCGGTGCAGCTACCGGCATTGCTTACCTTGACGGTCACCGCTATGAAGTGATCGCACATACCATCGTCAACACGCTTGCTATCATCTCCGGCATGGTTTGCGACGGTGCAAAAGCTTCCTGCGCAGCTAAGATCGCCATGGCTGTTGAAGCCGGCCTGATGGGCTATGAAATGTATCTCAATGACAAACAGGAATTTGTGGACGGTGAAGGCATCGTCATCAAGGGCGTAGACAACACCATCCGTTCCGTCGGCCGCATGGCACGTGAAGGCATGCGTGAAACCGACAAGGAGATCCTCGATATCATGACCGGCATCTGCGATTGATGCTGAAACGTTCAAAATCGGTCTGAAATAAAGAAGCTGCTCACAGGTTGAGCAGCTTCTTTGTTAACTCTTCAAAATCGCCCTGAAGCCGTTCTACGGCCGTGTGGTGATAAAACGCACAGGCTTCATCACCGGGCAGGAATTCGTTTCCGGTTTGAGACCAGACAACGATGCGCTTGTTGTTACGGCTTGCAAGGGCAAGGCCAAGTTCGGCAAGAGTCTCATCTGTGCCGGGAAGCAGAAGAAGAACAAAATCCGCATCTGTAACGGAAAACACTTTTTTATATGCGATTTCAAACAGATCATCGTAACTTGCCCTTGATGTACAAGCAGGGGTATTGATGATGTGCCCGTTCTTTGCAAGCGCTGTACTGAGCGAAGCAATGTAGGCACTGTTTTCCGAGCCGCCTGAAATATAGAATCTCATAGTGAACAAATCCTCCAAAATCAAATACCGCACAATGTGCGGAAGTTCGACACATATATTATACCAAATATTCGCATTTGTGGAAAGTGAAACTTCTATGGCAACATGGGGGCAGGGGAGGAGGAGAGGAGAGGAAATCAACTCAACACCGCTCAGTTCTTGCTCCTGAGCAAAAATAATGGTATCATTTCAGCATAAAATGGTTGGAGGTGTTTCCTATCAATCTGTTATTGATGCAAGCGCTGAGGGAACGTGAACAGCAGCAGATTTTACTTTGGAGAAAAAAAGGAGAAAAACATAATATGCCTGTTGAAATGATAAAGAAAATGATCGGCAGTGAATGCACGGTCACCTTGTTTAATGAGATTTGCGGCATCAGCGGTATACTTCTTGAAGTTGAGGAAAACTGGATCAAAATCGAGGAGAAAAAACGTATCCGTATTATTAACGGAGAAATGATCCGTGATATTTCGGTAGAAAAGTATAGGTAAATCGAAAGCTCCTTTTTCGTGAACTCGGAAAGGAGCTTTTATCTGAAATCAGATCCAGCCGTGGTATATGAATTCCTTGCAGTAATCGATCTCGGACACTTCAGCGTGATCGATTACAGTTTTACCTGTAAGACGTCTGATGATCCCTCCGTGTGCGACAACAATGATCTTCTGATAACCTGCATCGACATAACGGTCGAAAACAGGTTTAATGCGGCCGATCATCTCATCGATTGTTTCCCATTTGCATACAGCACCGGACGGATAAGAGCCCTTGAAACGGATAAATTCGGCATGAAGAAGCTCATCTTCTTTCACAGTTTTTATTTGAAATGTCTTATCCGGAATGAATTCATGAATATCTAACTCAACATTGATTTTAATTCCTGTGTTACGGGAAATGATAGCAGCTGTTTGAAGCGCTCTTGTATAAGGCGATGATACAATAAGCTCTGCACCTGATAAAACAGGATCAAATGAAACGGATTCTGCCTGCTCAATCCCTTTTTGAGATAAAGGGGCTAAGTCTCTGCCATGACCAATAAAACCACGTTCTTCCACTTTGGATTTATCGGGTTCTCCGTGCCGAATGCATACGATTTTCATAGAACAATATTCATCCATCCACATCTGGTTTTCAACCAATCATACCACATAAAATCAAAAACAAATGTAAGGAAGGGAAAAGAAACAGTGAAAAGGGAGAGGAGACAAAAGAAAAAATCGAGTGTAAAAAACACTCGATTTGGTGCGGGTGTTCATAACGGACTTGATAAAAAGTATTGAAACACCGGCAGAAACACACATATTTTTCATTCGCACATTTGTGTAATCCAAGGTTTCTTCGTAGAATAAAAATACAGAAACGAGGAAACAAGATTATGTCAAAATTTATTGAAGAATTCTATTACGGTAACATTGATCCCCAAGCAAGAAGTACCAAGCAGAACAAGACGGTTCAAAAACAGATGGAAGTTCTAATGCTCAATGAGGAATTTCTAACCGAAGCACTCACGGGTGAAAACAAAAAGAAGTTTCTTGATTTCGTCAATGCTTGGAGCATCGTCAACGGAGAATCCAATCTTGATAGTTTTATTATAGGTTTTCGATTGGGAGCTAATTTTGCATACGATACTTTCGTATCAACAGAAGCACCGTTTAAGGATTTATTGAAGGAGTGAAAGATATGTCAAAGAAGTATTACATAGCTCTTGATGATTACGAGAGAGGAACGATTATTAACTGCCTTAACGAAAAGAGAAACAAACTTATTGCAGACGGTAAATACACCGATGCGGTTGATGAAGTGTTACTAAAAATCCTTAACGCAAAACAAAAGAAATTCAAAGTGGTTTACAAGGAGGCTTAATTATGGAAAAGCGTATTTACAATGAACATACGGGTATCAGCTACACTTTACAAGGCGATTATTATTTACCTGATCTTGCCCTCCCCGAACAAGAAAATAAACCAATCGGTTTGTGGGGACATCGCCATTTGTGCTATATCAAGCGGCACAAAAAAGTTTTATACACGAATCTTCTAACAAGTGGTAAACTAAATAGCTATCTTGCTGACATAGACGAGCAAGCAGAGGATATGTTTTCTCGGCTTGTAAAACAAATAGCAGAGCGTGAGGGTGTGACTGAACAACTCAAAGCAGATAACCAAATGGAGTGGGTTGCTCAAATGAATAATATTCGTAGCCAAGCTGCAGAAATCGTAGATCACGATATAATATACAATTAATTTGCAATGGTGGCAGGGAGAAATCTCTGCCGCCATTTTTGCAATTATTGATAGATTCCTCTTTTTATGATATAATTAATCGCATATTTCAAGGAGGTTTTTTCGTGGATAAGTTTAATAGCATAAATAAATTTAGATGTAAATTATGTAATAATGAATTTCTCGATGACGAGATGAGTGAAGAACATTATCCTGCTCGCAGTACAGGAAACGAAGATATTGTTGCTTTAGATTTGATAAAAATGTTTGACACGATTCAATCAGAAAATATACATACAGAAGTTACAAAGAGGCTTAATTTAGGGGAAACACCGCAGAAAATAGTGGATGATATTTTTGATAATAGAGTGTCAAAACCGCTATACCCGAACGGAAGAACCGCCAGAACATTATGTCAACAATGTAATACTTTCTTGGGTAAATACGACGAAGCATATCTGAAGTTCTTTAATTGTGACGGAAATCCGAAAATTATAAAAGGATTTCAGTTGCTTACGAAATATCAAATTATTAAAGCAATCTTTGCGAAATTTTTATCTATTCCAGAAGCCGTTAATGAATCCTTTGATTTTGTTAGCTTTATCAAAGATAGCCAATCAATGAGTTATACAGGAACTTGGCACTTGTATTTTGTGAAACGGGATTTAAGTACCGACCTATTAGGACTTAAAGATATTGGAACTGGAAAAGTAGAGTTTGACGAAGGTGTTGTGTACGAGCTGTCGGATGATAAATTTATCTTCAACTTAATGAATTTTCCAAAACACTCTCGTTTTAATATGACAGATATTTTTGATATATTAAATAAAAACTACAATATAGTTGAAGGCGTCGGAAAAGATGGCGGTTATCACGCACAAATACTGATGAGTCGATTGTTATCGGAAGCGTTATAATATTATAAGTTTAAGTTAAAACTATATTTTTGTGGTGGCATAGAGCATAATTCTCTATGCCACCATTTTTTCTATACAAATTGACTTTATGCATTAGATATGCTATAATGATGCTATATCTTTGCAATGGAGGCGCAAAATGAGTTTTAGTAATGATATAAAAGTTATTCGTCAAAAAAGTTTGCTTAGTCAAGAAGCTTTTGCTCAAATCTTAGGAGTATCTTTTACAACCGTCAACAGATGGGAAACAGGAAAAAGTAAACCATCTTACAAAACTATGAAACTTATCGATGATTTTTGTAAATCAAACAACATTGATTTTGACATTAGCAAAGAGTTGGTGAAGGAGTAATTATGGCTTTTAATGCAATAGATTTATTTTCGGGTGCAGGCGGATTACATATCGGTTTTGAAAAAGCCGGATTCGATATTGAATTGTGCATCGACAATAATGATTTAGTAGAACGCACACATAGAAGAAATTTTCCTAACATACCGATGATAAATCGTGATATTAAGAATGTTTCTTCTGATGAAATAAGAACATATCTAAAAAATGGCGAAGTTGATGTTATAATTGGCGGTCCCCCTTGCCAAGGGTTTTCGACTATTGGAAAACGTGTATCATCTGATCCGGAAAAACGAGCAAAGCACGATCCGAGAAACGAGTTGGTATTAACATATGCAAAACTTATTCGTGAGCTTCGTCCTAAGTTCATACTTATGGAAAATGTCAAGGGAATCTTGACTCTGCAAGACGGGGCATATCTTGCGAATGTAATAAAACAACTTCGTGATGCTGGATATGAGGTAGCTTACAAACTGATAAATATGGCTGACTATGGAGTTCCCGAAATTAGAGAAAGAGTTATAATTATCGGAAATCGTGTGGGTATGCCAGTCGAATTCCCTAAGCCTGATCATTCAGATAATCCGAATGACGGTTTGCCTATGTGGAACAATTGCTGGGATGTAATTAAAGATTTAGAATCTTGTGGAGATATCCCTGAGTTCAATCACGTTGCCCTCAAACATACTGAAAAGAATATAGAAAGATATAAACTAATACCTGAAGGTGGTCGCCTTCCCGAAGATTCTTTACCGCCAGAATTGTATAGAAAGAATTTCGGAAACACCTACAAAAGACTGAGTAGAAATCGCCCTGCGTTGACAATGGTTCCTGGAAACGATGCTTTCCCAATCCATCCAACATTGCATAGAAGTCTTACTGTGAGAGAAGCAGCAAGAATTCAAACGTTCCCCGATAGTATTATTTTTGAGGGGAACCGAAGACAACAAGGGCATCAGGTCGGAAATGCCGTTCCGCCTGTCTTTTCTGAAAAGATGGCAAAATTCATTATCGAGCAAATAGAGAAAGCGAAGGAAATGGGATTATATGAATGCGATTGATTTATTTTCCGGAGCAGGAGGGTTATCCATTGCCCTTGAAGAAAGTGGTTTTCGGATTTTGATGGCAAATGAGATTAATTCAAGATTTGCAGAAACACACCGATACAATTTTCCGAATGTTCCGTTGATTGAAAAAGACATTAATGATATATCGACAAATGATTTAACTTCTGTGTTAGGCAATAACGAAGTTGATTTAATTGTTGGAGGGCCCCCTTGTCAGGGCTTTTCCGTATTTGGCAAGCGTAGGTTTATTAATACGCAAGAATATGATCCACATCAAGATCCGAGAAATTTTTTGGTATATCAATATATTAGATTGGTCAAAGAAATAAGGCCCAAATTCTTCTTTATGGAAAACGTTAAAGGCTTCACCAATCTTGACAAGGGACTTTTTGTTGAAGAAGTAAAAAAGCAATTCCAAGAATTGGGATACAACGATATTTGGTGCGAGATTATTTGTGCCGCTGATTATGGAGTTCCTCAAGAACGTTATCGAATGTTTATGATAGGAAACCGAATTGGAGTAAAATTTGAAAAACCTGAACCTACACATTTCCCTATTGGTTCAGGCAAGTATCCTGAATATACAACCGTAGGCGATGCAATTATGGATTTAGTTGGAAAGGAAAATGAGATTCCTAATCATATTCCATTGGAACACAAGCCTCTTGTAGCCGAAAGATACGGGTATGTTAAAGAGGGATGTAAATTAAATGTTGATGATTTACCACCACATTTGGCTGTAGCTACAAGGAAAGACTCTAAGACTGGAAAAGTATCAAACTATAGTCACGTTTATAAACGTTTGGATAGAAATAAACCTTCTACTACTATGGTTCCAGGTCACAACGCTTTCCCTATACATCCTACCCTTAATAGAACTTTAACTGCACGAGAAGCTGCAAGAATACAAACATTTCCGGATACACATATTTTCTTTGGAACAAGACAAGAACAGTGCATCCAAGTTGGAAATGCAGTCCCAACAAAAATGGCTGAGCCGTTTTTGAAAAAGATTAGAGATTATTTAGAAATGCACAAGGAGGGTAAATTATGAGTCACGATACTGAAGCAGCATATGCTTCTTCGGAAGTTGCTGATTTAATAATGATTAATCAAAATAGCTACTTCGGGACGATTGGCACAAGTGGTGCGTGGTCTGTTTTCGCTGGACGTGAAGGCGGACATAAATGGCCTCTTGCTGATGGCGTTATCTGCGCTCAAAATACAACTGCTCCCGATGTGAACATAGCATTTGAATTTAAACGTCCAAATGAAGGCGTACACGGAATCCTTACTGCATTAGGTCAATCTTTTGCTTATCTTGAAAAAGGCTATGATGCTTCCGTTATGGTTATTCCTGAGTGCTATTCATCTCACTCAGCTCCCGGAAATCATATAAAGCGTGTTATTGATGCTACCTCACCTGATGTACCGATTAGCATTTATACCTACTCGACACCTAATTTGTCCGCTACTCGTCCATTTCACGGGAAATTAACTTGTGTTAGAGACATTTGCCTTCCTTCTTGTAGGGTAATTACTCGTTCTGCAACTGGCACAACTGCCACTTCCGGAAGTGTATCTACTTTGTGGGCACATATGAGAGAAGGTATGAGTCATCCTGATGCTTTCTTTAGATATTGTCAAGCGGTTAAGGTGGTTTCGGCATTAGACGAAAACCTTTCAGGTATTGTTATTCCCAAAGAATTAACAGATGCGATATCAAGAATAGATCCCTCTGCTGATGCGTTTAAATATTTATCCAATACTTCTGGTGATTCTGTTGCCGATAAAGCTTGGCGGTACGTTTGGTTTAATTTCTATTTTTGGAATGATCTGATGCCGATTTTCAACTCCAAGACACCGTACGTTGTAAATGCCCAGTCTACAAAAATTAGAATCGATGATACCAAAAATCAAAATCTGTTTTCAGGACGAAGAGATTCCATAAAATCCAAATTAGTTGACAAACTTAATGCGGGTACAATTACCGAAGATGAAGCTTGGGAAACGTATGCAAAACGTGTGAGAAGTGATGCACATAGTTATAGAGAAGTAATCGATTCGGGATTATATCATATCGGGTTCCTTTCTCCTGATGGCACATTAACTGATTTAGGATATAAATATGTCGATTCCTGTGAACGCTTCGGTTGTTCTTATGCGGGAATACCGATGGAAATACTTAGAGCATCTGTTTTGCAGAATGGTCAATATGGAGCAATGCTTCACTATTTTTACAAACTATCTGAAGAAAAATTCAATAGTGATTTATTCGCTTTTTCAGTAAAAGATGCGAGCGGAAACTACAAATTCCAAGCTGATGATTATTTGATTTGGCTTGACGATATATTTGCCAACACATTGCACTTATCTAAAAAGAGTACAATCAGAGCTGGAGGAACACGAAACCCATTCCAAGCAGAACTGGCATTTTTAAAGAAAATGGGATTTGTTAAAGAAACAAGCGGCGGTCGTACCGCTTATCGTGTTGGTGTCGGATTGGAAATTGATTGGCCTCAAGTGCAAAACAGTATGCTTTATTTTCAAAATTTATAATTCATTTTTATAATGATTAAATAGACAAAGGGGGTATAGAATTGCCGAGAAAGACCGAGGATAATCCAACTTATGATTATAATATATACAAGATTCCCGTAAATAAAGTTGATGAGTTTTGCAAATTTTTAGAAGAACGAAAGTATGAAGAAATACCGCTAAAGGCAGATCTTATAGTGAACCCAAATGGTTTTTCCTTTAAACTAATGTTTTGTGACAAAGATAATAAAAAAGGATCTCCTTGGGTATCTCTTCTCTCATCATGTTCTGAATGGGATTTGTCTCAAAACCTGAAGATATATGGTGCGGCTTTGATTTGTCAAAGCGAAACCTCTTGTTACGTAATTTCGTATGGTAATGCTCACTTTTATCTGAGTGATTATTGCGATTATGGTTTCGGAATTAAAATCGCCGAAAGACTGATTAACCTTGATAGTGTTAAAGCTCAACAAAATGTATCTCACGGTGGGAAATTAAGCAAAACTCATATTGATTATTTAAGTAATTCAACTTTGTCTTATCGTGGTGGCGAAATACCTACATACATTAAAGGTGACAGTATTAATGAAGATGTATGGGGAAAATCCATTCATTGCGGAACCTCTGCTCAATTTAAGTGGGAAGAAAAGCCATTAGAACTTGGTGAGAAACTTGCTTTATTAGATCAAGTGTACAATTCTGAATCAACAGTATCCCTGCCTCGTTTAATTGCGTTAGATAGCGATAAAGATGCAGATAAAATTGATGAGTTGTTTTCCGTTTTAGCAGAAGCGATTACTAATTATGATGATTCAGCTCAAAACACAACACTTATTAATGTGCCGTCTTTCTATATGGTGGGTACAAAATTGATTCAGAATGATTCTATTCGATTTAAGATGTCCTGTAATAGAAAAAACAAACAATATGATGGTGAATTATCTATAGAAGCCATAAAGTCTTTTCTGTCGGATAAAGAACTTGATATTTCTGATTCTATTCGCAGCATTAAGCTGTCGGTAGAATATGGCAATGATCAATGGACACCATACAAGCCGCTAATAGAATATTTAGAGTTTGTAACAGAAAACAACTTTTGTTTAAGAAATGGTAAATGGTGTGTTTTCAATAATTCTTACATTGAACAGGTTCTTAGAGATGTTGGTAAAGTCACTTTCGTTAACCACAATAGTAATGATTGGCGATTTGATAAAAGCGATCTTGTTACATATGCAAAAACAAACAACATCTACGAAGATAAAGATAAACAGCCTTATGAAACTTATTACAATCATAAATTGGCGGCAATGTTGAATGGTAATATGATTCATCCTACTACGGTTCCGGTTGAAGAAACAGCAAACCGTAGATATAGGTATGAGGTGTGTGACTGTACGGTTGGTTCTGGAATGTATTTTGTAAAAATAGGTGCTCCAGCAGACTTTGCTTACGCAGTCGATCAAGCGATGTTTACACTATCAAAAATTCAGAATGGCTATGGAAAAGTAAAGTTGCCAAATGAAGAATTATTTGAACCTACTGAATTCCATTTGGTGTTAATTAATGATAAGCGCAAAACAATCATCAACGAATGGAAAGATGTTTATTCAATTAACTTCTTAATTCATCTGTCAGAATTAAAACAAAGTTTAAATTCAATGAACATTTCGCTAGTTGTGGACTTTGTATATAATTTTTAACGGTTTTAGAAAGCATCGCATTGCGGTGCTTTCGTTTTTTTAAAAAGTGTTCGTGTTGCGACAGAAACCTCTTGACAAACGAATGTTCTATCGTGTATACTGAAATACCCTCTTAGAGGGATTATAACTGAATATGATGTCCTCGTAGAGGTATAGTTAGGTACAAGTCCGCTATACCGCCGGTGATCTCTTTTGAGAAAGCCGTGACTCGCCACCGTGAATTTTTTGTACTGTTTAAGGTGGAGTTGAGCCGACACAAACAGTATGGTCTTTTGAATTAATTCAAAGTCGTTATGTATGAGCATCTGATTTGAAGCGAGAGCTAAACGCTCCCGCCGACGATTAGTGTTGATACATAACGGCTTTTTGTTTTTTCTCGGGCTACTTAGCCGAAATAAGAATGTGACATATA